>NZ_JBGCCU010000030.1 GCF_041261445.1 Catenulispora sp. EB89 | reverse complement strand
CCTCGGAGGTGGTGTCGGAGCAGACCCGCATCAGCGTCGCGGCCAGCTGGGTGGCGGTGCGCAGGGCGAGGTGTTCCTCGTCCGGGTCGGTGCCGCGTCGGCGGTCAGGGCTGCGCGGCGTCGGCGGTGCGCGCGGGCGGCGCGGCATGAGCGGGTGCGGTATCGATGGTGGTGCGGCGTGAGTGGTGCGGGCGGTGCGGCGTCGGCGGTCGGGGCTGCGTAGCGTGGGCAGCGTGGCGTCGGCGGTGCGGTGCAGTGTGTCCTGCGCGCGATGGATGTCGGCCGCTAGCCGGAGGTCGGGCGTTCCCGAAGCGCCGCGCTCAGCGCGGACTCGATATCCGCGTCACGGAACCGGAACCCGGCCGCAGTCAACCGCTCCGGCAGGACTCGCAGGCTGCCCAGCACTTCCGGCCCCATCTGTCCGACTCCCACGCGCAACGCCCAGACCGGTAGGCGCAGCCACGCCGGTTTGCCGAGCGCCGAGGCCAGCGCGTTCGTGAAGTCGCTCGCGCGGATCGGTGTCGGCGACGAGAGGTTGTAGGGCCCTTCGGTCTGCGGATGCTCGGCCAGGAAACGGATGGCCGCGACGGTGTCGTGAAGTGTCAGGAAGCTCCAATAGGCCCGGCCCGATCCGAGCGTGGTGCCGAGGCCGTAGCGGAACGGTGTCGCCAGTCGCGGCACCAGGCCGCCGGTGGCCGACAACACGAGAGCCGTCCGCAGGTGGCAGACGCGAACGCCGACTTCAGCGGCAGGCCGCGTGGCAGCCTCCCACTGCGACGTCACGCGCGGCAGGAACCCGTCGGTTCCCGGCGTGCTCGCCTCGGTGAGTTCTTCGTCGCCGCGGTCGACGCCGTAGTACCTGATGCCGGACATCGAGACCAGGACGCGCGGTGGTGCCGCGGCGCGTGCCGTCATCGTGGCCAGCGCCGTCGCGGTGTCGATGCGGCTGGCGGCGATCAGGTCGCGGTAGTCGGCGTTCCAGCGGCGGTCGCCGAGCGAGGCGCCGGCCAGGTTGATCACGACGTCGGCGCGGTCGACGAGGCGGGGATCGAGGCGTGCGGGATCCCACTGCACCTCATCAGGGGCCTGCGTCGGTCGGCGGACCAGCCGGACCACGTCGTGGCCGTCCTCGCGATATGCCGCACACAGCGCGCCGCCGATCAGCCCGCTCGATCCCGCGACGACCACCCGCACCTAGCCGCGCCCCACGCTCGCCACCAGCGTGAGCACGAACCCGGCGCCGACCAGCAGCCAGATCGCCCTCGCACTCGTCTTCAGCCGGCGCCGGAAGTCCGGGCGCTCCTCCGGGAGGGCGAAGACGCGTGCCGGCCAGTGGCGCCACGACACGTGCACGAACACGGCCGTCGCCGCCACGTCCAACGCGAGCGCGATGCCGTAGACCACCCGCGCCCCGGCCCACGGACACGCAACGATGATGGCCGTGGCACTCGCGATCAGCACCCCCGCCATCGCCAGCACGCGCCAGCGGTTCCCGTGCGCGAGGACTGTCAGGAACTCCTCCAGCTGATCGTCGTCGCGGAAGAACCGCGCACTGCGCGGCTGCACGACGGCCAGGCTGTAGGTCATGGAGCCGGTCCACACCGCGGCCGGCAGCAGATATGCGGCTTCGAGGATCACGAACCGCAGAGTACGCCTCCGCATCGCACCTGATGAGGCCGGATGCGGCGCTCGGCACTGCCCGGCTCGGCTCGGCACTGCTCGGCTCGGCACTGCTCGGCTCGACCCGGCTCGCCTCGGCTTCGTCAGCTCAGGTCAGCGGCTCTCCGCCGTCAACACGCAACGTGACGCCAGTGAGGAACGGGTTCGTCATCGCGAACAGCACGGCGTCCGCGATGTCCTGCGAGGTACCGATCCGCCGCGCCGGATAGTGCGTCCGGAAGTGCTCGAAGTACGCCTGCTTGCCCTCCTCCCCCATCGCGTCCCACGCCCCGGCCGGTACACCGCGCAGCCACGTCTGCTCCTCAACCAGCGCGCGAACGTCCGCAACCCGGCTACGACCAATGCTGGCGCCCAGTAGCGTCCCTGCCGCCACAACCGGCCCGTCATCGTGCTCGACTACGCGATCGGGCATCGCCACGTCGCCCTTCACCATCGCGGGGTCGAGCGCCGCCACATCGTCATCCAGCGTCGTCATCCAGCGACGTCAGCGGACCACGACGGTGATGGTCTCGCTGGTCATGACTGGCTCCTAAGTACCTTAGAGTCCTGCGTCAGCCAGGAAATCGAGGATCGCGGCGGCGATCTCGTCGGCGTGCGTCTCGAGCGCGAAGTGGCCGGTGTCGAAGAAGCGCACCGTGGCGTTCGGGTTGTCGCGGCGGTAGGCCTCGGCTCCGGCTGGCAGGAAGAAGGGGTCGTTGCGGCCCCACGCGGCGAGCAGCGGCGGCGTGTGCTTGCGGAAGTACTCCTGGAAGGCCGGGTACAGCTCCACGTTCGACTTGTAGTCGCCCATCAGGTCCAGCTGCACCTCGTCGGCGCCGGGGCGCGCGAGGTAGTAGCTGTCGAGGCTGTATCCGTCCGGGGAGACCGTCGCGGTCTCGGGGGTGCCGTGTGTGTACTGCCACGCCACCATCTCCGGCGACAGGAAGGTGCGCAGCGCTTCGCGGTTGGCCTGCGACCGGTCCTCCCAGTAGGCGCGGATCGGCGTCCAGCCGTCGCTCAGGCCCTCTTCGTAGGCGTTGCCGTTCTGCGAGATGATCGCCGTGATCCGCTCCGGGTGCATGGTCGCCAGCCGGAGACCGGTCGGCGCGCCGTAGTCGAACACGTAGATGGCGTACCGGTCGAGCCCGATCTCCTCGGTGAACCGGTCGATGACCTCGGCGATGTGCGCGAAGGTGTAGTCGAACTCCTCGCGGTCCGGCATCCCGGACCGGCCGAAGCCCGGCAGGTCCGGGGCGATGACGCGGTAACGCTCGGCCAGGGCCGGGATCAGGTCCCGGAACATGTGGCCGGAAGTCGGGAATCCGTGCAGCAGCAGCACGACCGGCGCATCCACCGGACCCGCCTCGCGGTAGAAGACCTTCAGGCCGTCGACCTCGGCAGACCGGTAGTCCACTCCGTTGCTCATTTCGCATCTCCTTGACGGCTCGGGCGGTGACGTGTCTCAGTCAACCGCGCTCGATCTAACCTGTCAAGATGAGTTTAGAGGTTAGGTGCGGAGATAGCCGTGGATCTGCAGAGCGAACCTCGCGCCTACGCCGTCTCGCCGGCGCGGTGGTAGTGCCGCCGCGCCTTCATCCGGTTGCCGCACACGGCCATCGAGCACCACTTCGCACTGTTCGGCTTGCTCCGATCGATCAGGAACAGCTGGCACTCGGGATTCGCACAGGCCCGAAGCCGCCCCGGGCTCGAAACCCGCAACGCGTCCCAGGCGATCACGGCCTTCGCCGCCGCGACGCGCCCCCCGGGAGCGCGCAGATCCCAGTCGAGGCCGTCCGCCGTGGCACGCGGCCAGTAGCCGACCTCGACCAGGAACGGCGCGAGCGCCGTCGGGCTCTGCTCGCCGCGCACGATCGCCTGCAGCACCGTCCGAACGTCGAGCAGCCCCTGCCACTCCTGTTTCGTCGCCTTCTGCCCGTTGGCCGCCAGCCATTGCCGCGCCAGCGCGAAGTCGGCGAGGTCGTCCTGCTCGTGCCCGTCCACCACCGGCGTCGTGTTGAGAAGGTTCAGCAACAGTTGCTCATCGGCGGGCTCCGCCATCGGCATGGTCACCATGGTCACCATCGACACGTTCCACCTTCCTGGCGCACCTTCGCCGGTCATCCCGGCCCTCGCCTTCCAGTCTAACCAGCAAAAACGGCGAAAGAAGTTAGTAGCGACGCCGCCGCTCCGACCCGCCCCGGAATTCCTCGCCGAAAGCTGTCACAAGGCGCGCGCCCTCGCGCGTTGAAAGTTATGTGGACGTCAACCAGCACGGCCGATGAAGGCAAGGGGAGATGAAGGATGACCGGCAGGCCTTCCAGGAGTTCACTGCCGCACACGGGGCCCGACTCTTCCGTACCGCGTACTTCCTGGCCGGCGGCGACTGGCACCTCGCCGAAGACCTCACCCAGGACACGCTCGTCAAGGTGTACCTGGCCTGGCGCCGGGTCAGCAGGGTCGAGAACCCCGCCGCCTACGCGCAGACCGTCCTCACCCGCACCTTCATCAGCCAGCGCCGCCGGAAGCGCTCGACGGAGCAGCCGATCGCCGATCCGCCGGAGCGGATCATCGAGGACGTCGACTCCGCGGTGCGGCTGACCCTGCTCGCGGAGCTGGCGAACCTGTCCGCCAAGGACCGGGCCGTGGTCGTGCTCCGGTACTGGGAGGACCTCAGCGTCGAGGACGTCGCGACGGTCCTGGGCATCAGCTCCGCCTCCGTCCGCACCCAGTCCTCGCGGGCCCTCGGCCGGCTGCGTCTCGCGCTCGGCGAGGTGTTCCCCGAACGGCTCCCCGGCTAGCCGCCGGCCACCGGCCACCGGCCACCGGCCACCGGCCACCGATCCCAGCAGACGCACCAGAAGGAAGGACGGCCCACCAGTGTCCACCGACATCTTCGAGACCGCCGCCGACGGCACGGGAACGGTGCGCGCGGCCTTCGACGCCACCGCGGCCGAGTGCCGGCCCGACGTCGACGCGATGACCCGCCGCGCGCTCGACCGCGGCCGGCGCGTGCGGCGGCACCGGACGGTCGGCAAGGCCGTGGGGTCGGCGGCCGCCGCGGCGGCGATCGGGCTGGGCACCGCCTACGCGCTGAACGAATCGGGCGCGGCGGCCCGGCCCACGACCATCCCGGGCAGCGGCACGCACGGCGGGAACACGGGTCCCGATCTGCCGGACCTCCGGACGCCTTCGGGGGCCGGCGCGCCGTCCACGACGTCTGACACGACCGCCGAGCCCACCTCGACCGTCACCGCGTCCGTCGCGAACGCCATCACGACCTGGCGTACCGCGCACCGCGGCACGTTGACCACGCTCAGGAAGGCCGCCTGGCTGTAGGACCGGGCCGGGAGAACCGGCCGGCGTAAAACCGCTCGCACCACCCAAGTACCACGCAAGTCACCCAAGTCACCCAAGTCATCCAGGCCGTTCCAGGCCATCAGGCGATTCCAGCTGCCCGAAACACCTTAGATATTCGTCTCCCCCGGAGGGCCGTCGATGCTCACCGCGTTCTTCCGCGCGTTCCGCACGCCCGATTTGCGAAGAAAGCTACTGTTCACGCTGGCCATCATGGCCGTCTACCGCTTCGGCGCGCACATACCGCTGCCCGGCGTGAACACCAGAGCGCTGGCCAGTTGCACCGGGGCCTCAGCCCAGTCGGGCACGAGCAGCCAGGCCTTCGGCCTGCTCAACCTGTTCTCCGGCGGCGCGCTCCTGCAACTGTCCATCTTCGCGCTCGGCATCACGCCCTACATCACGGCCTCGATCATCTTGCAGCTGCTCACGGTCGTGATCCCGCGCCTGGAGGCCCTCAAGCAGGAGGGCCAGACCGGCCAGGCGAAGATCACGCAGTACACGCGCTACCTGACGATCGGCCTGTCGGTCCTGGAATCGACGATGACACTGACCGCGGCCCGCAACAACCCCGGCTACCTGCTCGGCAGCAGGTGCAGCACCACCGCCGTCTTCTATCCCACGGTGACCTGGGAGGGCACGGTCGTGATGGTCATCATCATGACGGCCGCGACCTCGCTGCTGATGTGGCTCGGGGAACTGGTCACCGACCGCGGCGTCGGCAACGGGATGTCGGTCCTGATGTTCACCTCGATCGCCGCCAGGTTCCCCACCTCGCTGTGGGCGATCAAGCTGGCCTCGCACACCCTGGACGGCTGGCCGGTGTTCTGCGCCGTGCTGGTGCTGGGCGTGCTGACCGTGGCCGCGGTGGTGTTCGTCGAGCAGGGCCAGCGCCGGATCCCGGTGCAGTACTCCAAGCGCATGATCGGCCGGCGCGCCTACGGGGGCTCGTCGACGTACATCCCGCTGAAGCTGAACCAGCCGGGCGTCGTGCCGGTCATCTTCGCCTCGTCGGTGCTGCAGATGCCGGTGATGCTGGTCGGCCTGACCGGCGGCCAGACCGCGACGAAGGGCTGGCAGGGCTGGATCAACCGGCAGTTCACGACCACGGTGCACGGGTACCCGCTGACCTACACGCTCAGCTACCTCCTGCTGATCCTCGGCTTCGCCTTCTTCTACATGTCGATCACGTTCGACGCCGTGGAGATCGCCGACAACATGAAGAAGTACGGCGGCTTCGTCCCCGGCATCCGCGCCGGCCGGCCGACCGTCGAGTACCTGCGCTACACCTCGACCCGCATCATGTGGCCCGGCGCGCTCTACCTGGCGGTGATCGCGGCGATCCCGATGATCGCCCTCGACCGGCTGCACGCGAGCGCGTCGTTCCCGTTCGGCGGCACCACGATCCTGATCATGGTCGGGGTCGGCCTGGAGACCGTGAAGCAGATCGAGTCGCAGCTTCAGCAGCACAACTACGAGGGCTTTCTCCGGTGATCGCAGCGATCGCCGCGATCGCCGCGATGACAGCGAATACAGCGAATACAGCGATGACCGTGATCACAGCACGTTTCAGGCTTTGGACAGACGCGGCAGCACCCGGTGCGGATCGGCATCGCTGCGCTCGGACAGCAGGGCGGCGGAGCCGAGGATCTGCGGATCGGGCGTCTGGGCGATCTCGGTGTCCTTGTTGGCGTACGGGAACAGCGAGAGCACGTGCTGCATCGCTGCGAGCCGGGCGCGCTTCTTGTCGTTGCTCTTGATCACGGTCCAGGGCGCGTCGGCGGTGTCGGTGTAGAAGAACATCGCCTCCTTCGCGTCGGTGTACTGCTGCCAGCGCTCCAGCGAGGCCAGGTCCATCGGGCTCAGCTTCCACTGGCGGACCGGGTCGACCTGGCGGATCAGGAACCGGGTGCGCTGCTCGGCCTGCGAGACGGAGAACCAGAACTTCACCAGCGTGATGCCGTCGCGGACCAGCATCCGCTCGAACTCCGGCGCCTGGCGCATGAACTCCAGGTACTCGGCCGGGTCGCAGAAGCCCATGACGCGCTCGACGCCGGCGCGGTTGTACCAGGAGCGGTCGAACATCACGATCTCGCCGGCCGCCGGCAGGTGGGTCACGTAGCGCTGGAAGTACCACTGGGTGCGCTCGCGCTCGGTGGGCTTCTCCAGGGCGACGACCCTCGCGCCGCGCGGGTTGAGGTGCTCGGTGAAGCGCTTGATGGTGCCGCCCTTGCCCGCGGCGTCCCGGCCCTCGAACAGGATCACCAGGCGGCCGCCGGTGTCCTTGATCCAGTTCTGGAGCTTCAGGAGCTCGATCTGCAGGAGACGCTTGTCGTGCTCGTACACGAGACGGTCCAGGCGCTCGCGGTACGGGTAGTCCTGGCGCCAGGTGTCCACCGGCACGCCGTCGGCGCCTATGAGGATCGGGTCGTCGTCGTCCGCCTCCTCGATGCGCAGACCGCCGGTGGCGGTCACGTCGGCGAGGTTCCAGTCGCGCTGCTGCTCGGGGCCGTCGGCGGCGTCGTAGGAATCGGTGGGCTGCGGTTCGGTCGGTTCTCCACTCACAGGGGCAATATCCCCGAACAAGTTCGCCTGCTGATCAGCCATACGCCAAACGTTATGTTAACTCCCGGAGCTCGTCGCTGTTCCGTTTGCCACACCGGTGCTGAAGACCGGCCAGCAGACGTCGGTGCGCCACGCCTTCTCGTCGGCGGTGTCCTGCCGGCCGACGACGTAGTACTCGCGGATGGGGCCGTCCAGCCGCAGCTCGTGGTTCGCGACGTGCGCGGCCAGCGCGCCGTAGGCCCGGTCGACGTCGGCGAGCGAGCCGCGGTGCTCGATGACCGCGAGCTCGGCGGCCGGCACGACGGCGGGTTCGACCCGTCCCAGGCGCGGGACCTCGGTCGCGGTCGGCACGAAGACGGTGGCCTCGCCGCGCTCGTCGGCGAACAGCTCCCCGGCGTACAGCCCGCCCGCCGGACCCGTCGGCCGCATGCCCCGGGCGTCGAGCGTGGCGTGCAGCTCGCCGAGCGCACCCAGGTACCACGGGACCAGGTCCGCCATCGTGATGACGGCGGTGACGGCGGCCGTCATCACCGCGCCGACCGTCCGCTGCCCGACCGGGCCGACGGCGGACGGACCGGCGAGCAGGTCGCGCAGCGACGCCACCGCGGACTGCGTACGCGCCAGGCTCTGTTCAAGGCTCGCCATGTGCGTGGCGATGAGCTCGTTGCGCGTGGGGAGGTCGGGCGCCGCCAGCACGGCGTGGATCTGGACCAGCGGCATGTCCAGGTCCCGGAAGCGGCGGATGACCTGCGCGGTCTGGATCTGGTCGGTGGTGTACCAGCGGTAGCCGGTGTCCGCGTCGACGTCGGCGGGCGCCAGCAGACCGACGCGGTGGTAGTGGCGGAGCGTCTTGACGCTCAGCTGGGTGGCTCGGGAGAAATCGCCGATGGTCAGCGCGGCAGGCATCTCGCCAGTATTCACCCCTCCCCCAAGGGGAGGGGCAAGCGCGCGAGCCGCTGTTGACCCTCCCTCAAGGGCACCGCCGACGGTGGAACCAGTCGGCCGCGGCGCCGACGTGACCACAGCCCCACCGGAAGGAACCAGCCATGACCACGCAAGCCCCGACGACCGGCCTCGGCGTCTTCGCCCTGAGCATCGACTGCGCCGACCCCGCCCCCCTCGCGGAGTTCTGGGGCAAGGTCCTCGACCGCCCCGTCAGCCCCGGCCCGACCCCGGAGAACGTGGTGGTCGAAGCCACCGACCCGGCGAACGGCCCGCTGCTGTTCTTCAACAAGGTGCCCGAGGCCAAGGCCGGCAAGAACCGGCTCCACCTCGACCTGCTCACCGAGAACTACGACACCGAGCGCGAGCGGCTGCGCGGCCTGGGCGCCAAGGCCCTCAACGAGATCTCGTTCCCCGGCGCGCGATGGACCACGTTCGCCGATCCGGAGGGCAACGAGTTCGACCTGCTGACGATGCAGGCGAAGTAGCCGATCCTCCCGACAAGAAAGGAAGACCCACCATGAGGACCATCAGCATCATCGGCCTGGGCACCATGGCCGCGGCGATCGGCGCCCGCGCGGTGCGCGGCGGCAACCTCGTCGAGGTCACCGGCCGGGACTCGGCCAAGGCCGAAGACCTGGCCAAGAAACTCGGGGGCGGCGCCACAGCCGGCGCGTTCGGCGCCGTCCCGGCCGGCGACATCGTCATCCTCGCGGTCCCGCACGCCGCCGCCGCGCCGATCCTCGCGCAGTACGGGGACGCACTGGCCGGCAAGATCATCGTCGACATCAGCAACCCCCTCACCGAAGACCTCAGCGCCAAGGTCACCCCGGGCGGCGTCTCCGCCGCGCAGCTGATCGCCCAGGCCGCCCCCGCGAGCGCCCGCGTCGTGAAGGCGTTCGACGTCGTCTTCGGCGAAGTCCTGGCCGACCCCGACCGCCCGGCGGACGTCCTCATCGCTGGCGACGACGCGCACGCCAAAGCCGACGTATCAGCGTTCATCGAAACCCTCGGCCTGCGTCCCCTGGACACCGGCGACTTGACGATGGCGGAGTGGCTGGAGGGCGCGGCCCTGCTGATCATCGGCCTGGCGAAGCAGCGAGGCAACGCCGACTTCACACTCGGAGTCGGCGTACCGCGCTGAGCGCATCCGCAGCCTCTGACGGGACGTTCGTGGCGGCTCTACCGCCACGAACGTGCCCCCCCACCCCCCCCACCCCCCAAGCCCCCCCCCCCCCCACACCCCCCCCCGCCCCCGCCCCAACGGCCACGCCCCGCGCCACCCCCCACTCCCCCCGCGGCGGCGCCGCCCCGCGGGGCGCCCACCCCCCCCCTCGGCGGGGCCGTGGGGGGCGCCACCCCCCCCCCCCACGTCCCGCCCTACCCTCCCAACCCCTTCTGCAGCAGCCCGGCCAACTCCCACCGCTGCCGCACACCCAGCTTGTCCAGTACCTGCTCCAAGTACTGGTCCACGATCTGCGGCGCGATCCCCAGCGCCTCCGAGATCTGGCCGTTCGTCGCGCCCTCCGCCGCGAGCCGCATGACGCGCCGCTCCTGGCGGGCCAGCTTCGTGCCCGACAGTTCGCCCGGCAGGACCAGCAGGTCCAGCTCGGTCTCGGCCTCCTCCAGCCACGGGTCGGCGCCCATCGCGGCGAACGCCGTGGCCGCCGCCGACAGTCGCCGGCCGGCCGCGCCGGATTCCGCGTTCTCGCGCAGGAAGCGGCCGTACGCCAGCTGGGTCCGCGCCTGTTCGAAGGCGTCGACCGAATCCGCGTGCGCGGCCAGCGCCCGGTCGAACCAGGGTCCTGCTTTTGTCGGTGGCAGTGCCTGCGCCTGGCACCGGTACACGACCGCCAGCGACGCCGCTAGCCCTCCGCCTTCCACCCGCGGCAGTTCCTCGGCCAGCTCGGCGCGGATCCGGTCGTCGGCGCCGAGGCGGATCAATGCTTCGATGTAGTCGCCGAACGTCGGCATGAACAGGCTGTGCTCGATCATCCCGCCGGCGTGCAGGCGCTCGCGGACGGCGGCCAGAACCGCCGCCGCCTCCTCGTACCGCCCCTGCGCCAGGTCGGCGGAGCCCACGGCGGTGTTCGCGATGTCCCGGTAGAAGCTCGCGCCGGTCGCCTCGGTCAGCTGCTCGGTCGTGGTCGCGAGGTCCAGGGCGCGGGTGAAGCTGCCGCGCACCGCGGCCAGGCGCGCCGCCAATGCCACGGCGAGCGGGGCGACCTGGCGCTGGCCGAGTTCCCCGCCGAGGCGCCGGGACTCCTCGGCCGCCTCGTGCGCGGCGGCGAGGTCGCCCTTGCGGATGGCCAGCAGGATCTGCGGGATCAGCAGCAGCGGCAGGTGCTCCTCGGCGCCGGCCTGGCGCAGCAGGCGCGCGGTGCGCGTCAGGTACTCCCCGGCCTGTCCGATCATCCCCAGCCAGACCAGCACCATTCCGGTGACGCCGACCGTCTCAAAGCTCTGACGCCACGGGTCCACCTCGCGGAACGCCGGGAAGTAGTCCGCCATGACGCGCGCCGCCTCGGGGGCGCAGCCGTTGCCGACCAGACCGAAAGCGCTGATCGTGCGGGCCGCGGCGGCGCCGGTGCCGACGCCCGAAGGAGTCAGCGCGACGCCTTTCGCGCTGAGCCGGATCGTGTCGTGCAGCCGCGTCGCGGTGATCGCGGTGGCCGCTGCCGCGCCGAGGTACGACGCGGCCAGGTCGGCCTCGTGCGCGCCCAGCGCGTCGGCGTCGGCCTCGAACAGCTCCAGCACCTCCTGCGCGCCGGCCCGGGCCAGCGTGATCTGGTGCAGGACCCGGTTGGCCGCGTTGGCCACCTCCGGCGAACGCGAGTAGCGCAACGCCTCGCGCGCCAGCACCTGCGCGGTCTCCACGTCCCCGGACACCTGCACGCACTCGGCGGCGCCGATCGACATCGCGGCCATGGTCTCGGGCTCGGCGCTGAGTTCCCGGGCCCGCAGGTACGCCCGGCGGGCGGCGGCCAGCGCGCCCCGGGAGCGCGCCGCGTCGGCGGCCTCGGCCAGCAGCGCCGCCGCGGTGGCCGCCGCCTCGTCGCCGGGCAGCGCCGCCGCGGCCGCGTGCCAGGCCCGCTGGTCGGCCAGGAACGTCCCGCAGACCCCGCCGCCGTTGTCCGCCAACCAGTCGGCGAAGGCCTGGTGCGCCCGGCGCCGCTCAGCGGCCGGGTAGTGCTGGTAGGCGACGGAGCGGAACACCGGGTGCCGCATCCGCCAGCGGTCCCCGTCCTCCCACAGCAGGTGCTCCATCCGCGCCATGTCGAGGTCGAACTCGGACATCCCGAGCCGCGCCATGGCCCCGGCGGTCTCGGCCAGCCCACCGGTGAAGCTGGTCGCCACCACCATCAGGGCCCTGGTACAGCGCTCGGGCAGCCGCCGCAGGCGGGTGGCGAAGGCGTGCTCCAGCCGCGGACCGGACGGCACGACCTGGTCGTCGTCCGGGTCCAGCCGGCCGCTCAGCGCGGCGTCGGCCAGCTCCAGCAGCGCCAGCGGGTTGCCCTGGGCGGCGCGGTGGATGTGCTCGGCCATCCGCGGCCCGACCCGGCGCGCGGCCTCCGCGCCGATCAGCGTCTCGGCCGCCTTGCGTACCAAAGGCGACAGCTCCACCGACGGCGCGTCCAGGCCGTCGAAGACGCTCGGCTCGCCGTTGCGCAGCGTGATCAGCACGGCGGTCGCGGCGTCCCCGAGCCGCCGCGCCGCGAACGCCAGCGCGTAGGCCGAGGCCTCGTCGGCCCAGTGCCCGTCGTCCAGGGCGATGAGCACCGGCTGGTGCGCGGCCACGTTCTGCAGCAGGACGGTCAGCGCCCGCCCGACGGCGAACGCGCTGCTGCCCTCGCCGCTGCCCACGGCCGCGCCGGTCGCGGTCTGAAGCGCCTCGCGCAGCAGCTCCGGCAGCTCGGCGATCTCGGCGTCCAGCGGCCGGCACAGATCGGCCAGCACGCTGTACCCGATCTCGGCGTCGGTCTCGTAGCCGCACGCCTGCAGCACGAGCATCCGCTCCGCGGCCCCCTCGACCGTCCGCGCCAACAGCACGCTCTTGCCGATGCCCGGATCGCCCCGCAGCAGCAGGATCTCGCCGCTGCCGGAGCACGCCCGGTCCAGCGCCTCCTCGACCCGCGCGGACTCCTGATCGCGTCCCAAAAGCACTGCCCGCGCCCTCCCGATCCCGCCCATGCGTATCCGAACACTTATACGACACAGTCTGACCGTATTGGTCGAACGGCCGTACCAGTCCTCAGGAAGTCCCCTTCTCTGGCCGAAACCAGTAGGTAGGTGCGTCCTCATCGGGCCCGGGATCACGCGGCAGGCGACTATGCGGCTGCGCTTGACCGACCGCCGCGCCGCGCGCAACCGCCGCCGTTGACCACCCGTCGAGTTCCGACACGAGCGGCCGTGTCCATCACCACCGGCGATGGACACGGCCGCCGTTCAGCCTGCCGGAGCAGGCATCGCCTAGGGCCTAGTTCAGGGCCCTGAGCGCCGGCGCCCCCACGTGCTGGGGCACGGCGTAGACCGGTCCGGTGGTCGCCCGGATCGGGCCGCCGCGCATCGCGAGGCCGCCGCCGACGGTGTACATGCCCTCATCGAAGGCCTGGCCGTTGGTGGGGTTCTTGCCGACCGCGAACAGGGCGACGCCCTTGCCGTTCACGACCGAGCAGGAGATGTAGTCGCCGACCATGTAGCCCTGGCTGGTGTTGGCGATCTGCGCCATGGTCATCGGACCGGCCACGGTCTGCGCGGCGCTCCAGGTGCTGCCGCCGTCGGCGGAGGAGATGTAGCCCACTGACATCTGGCAGGTCGCGGTGGTGCAGTTGGCGTTGGAGTAGGCGTAGTAGTACAGGCCGAGCTTCGCGGTGCTGCCGGAGGTCGCGTGGTCGACGCCCAGGCCCGGGATGAAGTGGTCGGTGCCGGAGGTGACCGCGTCGATCGGGATCCGGGTGACGGCCGACCAGCTCGTACCGTTGGTCGAGGTCGACATCACCATGTCGTTGCCCGGGCAGCCGGAGCGGAACCGGCAGTCCTGCCAGACCACGTAGACCTTGCCCGAGGAGTCGATCTCGGCCGAGGGCAGCCCGGAGCCGTCCCGCAGGCTGCCGTTCGCGGTGTGCACCGACACCGAGCTGATGGTGTTGACGCTGCCCCAGCTGCCTCCGCCGTTGGTGGAGGTGAAGGCCTCGATGGCGGATCCGTTGGTGGAGAAGGGCACGATCACGGTGCCGTTCGGCTGCACCAGCGGCTGACCGCCGAGCCCGGACGGGCCGCCTGCGGGGTTCTGCGCGGCGCCCCAGGTCTGGCCGCCGTCGGTGGAGGTGGACATCAGCTCGGCGTTGCCCTGCGAGGTGTTGTCGGCCTCGATGTAGCAGTTGCCGTAGTAAGGGCTGGTGGACGTGTCGTCGCAGACGATCCACTGCTTGTCGTAGCCCTGGCCGTCGAAGCCGACCGCGTTGACCGGGTTGGTCCAGGTGGTGCCGCCGTTCGTGGACCGGTTCACCAGGACGCCCGCGGCGTTGCCGGAGGAGTCGATCGGCAGGCCGGCGACCATCCAGGTGTTGTGCTTGACGTCGTAGGCGACCGAGGCGTCGGAGACCTGCGCGTAGCTGCCGCCCTGGTTGACCGTGATGCCGGGCAGGAAGCCGTTGCTCCAGGTGCTGCCGCCGTCGGTGGAGGTGGCCCAGCCCAGGTTCGACGAGCCGCCGCCGAAGACCCGGCCGACCTGGTACGCCGCGACGACCGTGCTGCCGTAGGCGAACGTGTCAGGCTCGACTTCGGTGGCGTGCTGGGCATCCGTGTCGGTGTACGGGTCGGTGGAGACCTTCTGCAGCGACGGCCCGGAACCGTTCACCGTCAAGGTGAACGTGGTCGTGTGGGTGGCCGAGGCGCCGGTCCCGGTGACGGTGATCGGGTACGTGCCAGGCGGAGTGCTGGAGGCGGTGGCGACCGTCATCGTCGAGGACCCGCCGGCGGTGACCGGGTTGGTCGAGAACGTCGCCGACGCGCCGGACGGCAGGCCCGACGCGGACAGCGTCACGCTCTGCGCGCTGCCGGAGGTGACGGCCGTGGAGATCGTCGAGGTCGCCGACGCGCCGGGGTTCACGGCGGCCGAGGCCGGGCTGTCGCTGATCGAGAAGTCGTTGCTCGGAACGCCGCCGGACAGCGCGACGTCGTCGTACAGCGTGTACGTCGGGTCGCCCGGGTAGTTGTCGTCCTTGCTGGTCAGCGCGAGCGTGTAGTTGTGGTTCGCGGTCAGCGTCTTCGTGACCTGCTTCCACCCGGAGGTCGGGTTCACGCAGGTCTTCGGCAGCACCGTGGTCGTGGTGTTGGACGTGGTGTCCTTCAGCGTCGCGGTGGCCCAGTCGTAGGTGACGGTGTCCGGGCACGTCACGTCGTACCAGAACGACAGCGACGGACTCGTCGCCGGCGCGGTGAACGACTGCACGATCGAGGAGGTGTTGCTCGGGCTGGTCGAGCCGAGCATCGCAGCGTACGTACCGGAGTGCGGGTTCGTGGTGGTGACCGAGGTGACGCCGGTGGCGGTCCAGCCGGACAGGTTCCCGGTCTCGAAGCCGCCGTTGGTGATCGAGGTGGCGGCCGAGGCGGGGGTGCCGACGGCCGCGGTGCCGAGGAACATCAGCCCGACCGTCGAAACGACGGCGAGCAGTCTGCTGCGCAGCGGGCGCGGGGGACGATGGCGCACAGTGACTCCCTGCTGGAGCCGGGCGGATTCCCGCCCGGTGGGGGATGACGTGCGGGGACGAGCGTGATCGGCGGCGTCGGACCCCCACTGATTGCCGTAGTTGAGCACCCCTTTCGACATCGTTGGCGGCACGGGGCGGCGCGTCGGGCACAAGCGGAATCCCCGCGAATGGCGCGGGCACGGCGGATGCTAGATACGTCATCGCGGAGAGTCAAGGTTCTGCTACATCCAGCTTCGATCGGCGGCCGGAACCCGGCCAGATGCCGACATCTCCACGAAACACAGCTGCGGGCACCACGAAACGGTCACCATCGATACCCGTTGACGACACCGCCTGTCGGGCTTACCTTTCCCGGTCAGGTGGTGAAGCAATTCGTTACTTCCCACCCACAACACACCAAGCGCACCCCGCTTCCACCCGGCCCACACCTCGGTCCGCGACACCCTTGCGCCGCCGATGACGTGTGCCCTGATTTCGGCTCCACTGCGCCACCCATATCGCCAGTGCACCATCCGAGATCGAGGAGACACCGAAGTGTCCCAACCCTCCAAGAACGCCGTGCGCCGCAAGACGGCGCGCATCGCGTTCGCCATCACCGCGTGCGCGGCGCTCGGCGTCGCCGGGACCGCGGCCGCCATGGCCTCGCCGTCCACGCAGGCTCACGGCTCGGCCGTGGCCAACCCCTACTCGCCGCAGTACGGACATCCGTACCGGCACGGCGCCGTCCCCACCGTCCAGCAGAACCAGAAGATGAAGGCGTGGGCCACCCAGCACGCCTCGCCGCAGGCCGCGACCGGCCCGGAGACGCTGTCCTACGGCGGCGGCATCGACGGCATCGGCGTGCAGGACGGTGGCAAGAGCAAGGTCTACCTCGTCTTCTACGGCAGCCAGTGGGGAACCCAGAGCACTGACTCCAACGGCAACGCCAAGTTCACCGGCGACCCGGACGGCGGCGCCTCGGTCGCGCAGCAGATGTTCAAGGGCATCGGCACCAACAACGAGACCTGGTCCGCGGACCTGACCCAGTGGTGCGACGGTGCGGGCGTCGCCACCGGTGCGGTCGCCTGCCCGACCAACCTGCCGGCCTCGCAGTACATCAACTACCAGTCCGGCGGCGTGCTCGCCGGCGTGTGGGAAGACAACTCCGGCGCCTCCCCGAGCGCCGCGTCCGGCCACCAGCTCGGCCAGGAAGCGGTCAACGCGGCCGCGCACTTCGGCAACACCACCGCGGCGGCCAACCGCGACGCCTACTACGTGATCCTGTCCCCCACCGGCACCAACCCGGACAACTACCAGGGCCAGTACTGCGCCTGGCACGACTACAACGGTGACTCCACCCTCACCGGCGGCGCCGTGACCTCCCCGTACGGCGACATCGCCTTCTCCAACCAGCCGTACAACATGGACTCCGGCGCCGGCTGCGGCGTGGGCTTCGTCAACTCCCCCGGGACTCTCGACGGCTACACCATCACCATGGGCCACGAGTGGCACGAGATGATGTCCGACCAGAACCCGGCAGGCGGTTGGACGAACAACACCGGCTCCTCGTACAACGGCCAGGAGAACTCCGACGAGTGCGCATGGCTCTCCCCCGGCACCGCCGGCGGCGCGGGCAACGTCTCCTTCGGCTCCTTCGGCACGTACCCGGAGCAGGCGTCGTGGTCGAACGACACCAACGAATGCGACCTGTCGCACGCGATCATCAACCACGGCGGCGGCGGCACCGACACCATCACCGTGACCTCGATCCCGTCGCAGTCCTGGACCGTCGGCACCCCGGTCAGCCTGCAGGTCTCGGCCAGCTCCTCGGCCGGCAAGACCCTGACCTACTCGGCCACCGGCCTGCCCGCCGGCCTGTCGATCTCCGCCAGCGGCCTGATCTCCGGCACCCCGACCACCGCGGCCAGCGGCTCGGCGACGGTCACCGCCAGCGACTCCACTCCCGCCTCGGGCTCGACCAGCTTCTCCTGGACCGTCGGCACCTCCGGGGGCGGTGGCGGCAACGCCGTGGTCAACGGCGGCTTCGAGACCGGCAGCCTGTCCGGCTGGACGGCCAGCGGCGTCACCTCGGTGACCACCTCCGGCCCGCACTCGGGCACCTACGCGGCGATGGTCGGCTCGACCAACCCGAGCAACACCTCCAGCATCGCCCAGACCTTCACCGCGGGCTCGGGCAACAGCAAGCTGGCGTTCTGGTACGACGTGACCTGCCCCGACACCGTCACGTACGACTGGGCCACGGCCACGCTGAAGGACAACACCGCCGGCACCACCAAGACGGTGCTGGCCAAGACCTGCGTGAACCCGACCTCCGGCTGGAAGCAGGTCACCGCGACGGTCACCGCCGGGCACAGCTACACGCTCACGCTGACCAGCAAGGACGACAACTACCCGGGCGACCCCACGTACACCAAGTACGACGACGTGGCGACCTCCTGAGCGCTTGAGCTCCTGAGCTCCTGAGCTCCTGAGCTAGCCGTTCGACCCGGCCCGGCCCCGATTCGGGGCCGGGCCACTCGCATTATTCGCCGCTCCGATGCGCCTCTCTCGCCATGAAGTGCTACAGTGATGTGACAGTTGATTCAGCCCGAGAGAGGCAAGGCCATGGTCACCGTCCACGACAAGCTCTTCATCGGGGGTTCCTGGGTCGAGCCGAGCGACCCGGAACTGCTCGCCATCACCTCGCCGCACGACCGGTCCGTGATCGGCCGAGCGGCGCAGGCCCAGCCGGCGGACATCGACCGCGCGGTCGCTGCGGCCCGGGCGTCGTTCGAGGCGGGCGTGTGGCGCCTGACCCCGCCGGCCGAGCGGATCGAGGTTCTGCGCCGGTTCAACGCGCTGCGCGAGCAGAACGCCGACGCCATCGCGCGCCTGATCTCGCTGGAGAACGGCTCGGCCGGCTGGTTCACGCGCGCCGGGCAGCCGGGTCTGAGCCGGCAGGCGAACGCCTACCTCGCGGCGGCACAGAACTTCGGCTGGGAGGAGACGTTCCCTCCCTCCGACCCGACATCGGCGGTGCGCAGCGTGGTACGCCGCGAGGCGGTCGGCGTCGTGGCCGCGGTCATCCCGTGGAACTCGCCGTTCTCCTCGGCCACCTCGAAGATCATCCCCTCGCTGCTCGCCGGCAACTCCGTGATCCTGAAGGTGTCTCCGGAGAACTCGCTGAGCATGGCGTTTCTGGCGGAACTGCTGGAGAAGACCGGCCTGCCCGACGGCGTCATCAGCATCCTGCCGGCAGACCGCGAGACCAGCGAACACCTCGTCTCGCACCGGGACGTCGACAAGATCGCCTTCACCGGCTCGACGCGCGCCGGCCGCCGCATCGCCGCGATCGCCGGCGAGCAGCTCAAGCGGGTCAGCCTGGAGCTCGGCGGGAAGTCGGCCGCGATCATCCTGCCGGACGCCGACATCGCGCGGGCCGTCGCTGGGGTGAAGTTCGGCTCCCTGCTCAACAACGGCGAGTCGTGCATCGCGCAGACCCGGATCCTGGCCCCGCGCAGCCACTACGAGCAGGTGGTCGCCGCGCTCAAGGAGCTCGTGGAATCGCTGAAGGTCGGGGACCCGAACGACCCGGAGACCTTCATCGGCCCGATGATCCGGCCGGACCAGCAGGAGCGCGTCCGCGAGTACATCCGGCTCGGCATCGAGGAAGGCGCGCGCCTGGTGACCGGCGGCCCGCAGATCCCCGAGGGCCTGGAGGGCGGCAACTACGTCACCCCGACCGTGTTCGCCGACGTCGACAACTCCATGCGGATCGCGCAGGAGGAGATCTTCGGCCCGGTCCTGGTCGTCATCCCCTACGACGACGAGGACGACGCCGTCCGCATCGCCAACGACTCCGAGTACGGCCTGTCCGGCGGCGTCTGGTCCACCGACGAGCAGCACGCCCTGGCCGTGGCCCGCCGCGTCCGCACCGGGACCGTCACGATCAACGGCGCGTCCATCGGATTCGACGGCCCCTTCGGCGGCTTCAAGGCCAGCGGCGTCGGCCGGGAGTACGGCGCGGTCGGCCTCGGCGCCTACACGGAATACAAGACCGTCACGGTCTGAAACCGTTCGCAGGATGGCGGTGAAGCTCCTCGGGTGCGGCCACCGGCCTCGCGGCACTGACCCGGACGCCGAGTACCCGAGAAGCGTCGCAAAAGTAGGTCGAGGAAGTCCGCGGGGTCCTGGCGGTGGCGTGGGCCGTGGACTTCGCGCAGGCGTACAAGGCTCTCGGCGCGGCGGCGATCGTCCTGCTCGTCATCTACCCACTGATCGACGCGGTGTCCTCGGCGATCGACTACCGGTCGGTGCCGGACCGCGTCCCGCACCGCGCGGTGCTCGCCGGCTTCGGCGCCTGGGCCGTGCCGGCCTGCTGCGGTCTGAACCGAGGTACGCAGCACAAGTCGGGGTCCGCTCCTGGATGGAGCGGGCCCCGGCGTCTTCTATACCCCGACGCCGCGAAGCAGCGTGTCGACCACGACGTCCGCCGCCTGACCGCGGCTCAGCTCCGGCAGCCGCTGGACCACCAGTTTCATCAACGCGGGCAGCAGATCGCCGATCCAGCCGTCCGGAAACCCGGCGCGCAGCAGGCCCTCGTCCGTGGCGCGCTGCAAGAAGGTGTCGACCTCGGCGACGTAGGCATCGCGCCGCCGGCGCACGTCCTCGGTGCCGAGCATGAGCGCGAGGTCGACCGGCCAGGTCCGGTTGACCTCGATGATGTTCTCGACGTAGCGGTGCAACGCGACCGCCACCGGCGCCTCGCGCAGCCGGGCGTCCTCGATGGCCTGGCCGATGGCCTCCAGCCGAGCCTCGTAGACCGCTTCCAGAAGCTCCTCGCGCGAGGCGAAGCGCCGGTAGAGCGTGCGACGGTCCACCCCCGCCTCGGCGGCGATGCTCGCCATGCTCGCCCCCGGGTCTTCGGCGAGCATGCGGGCTCCGGTGGTCAGGACGGCTTCCAGATTGCGTGCTGCGTCGGCTCTCACGCCGTCGATTCTAGGTGCCGCTGTGGAGTCTGGCACACCTATCGACACTTGGGAGTGGCCTATCACTTCATAAGTGCTACAGTGATGTGACTGTAACCCATTCACAGAGAGGCGCGCCTGATGCCGAACACCCGCCCCCTCGCCACACCGCGACCTGTGCAGTCAGCGCGGTCAGCGCAAGCAGCGCCGTCAGCGCGATCCGGAGGCGTCGCGCTCGCGATGTCCGCCCTGGTCCTCGCGGTCCTGCTCGCGTCCCTGGACCAGACGATCGTCTCGACGGCCCTGCCCCGAATAGCCAGTGATCTCAACGGCTTCTCCGACATCGCCTGGGTCAGCGCCGCCTACCTGCTCGCCTCGACGGCCGTCACCCCGCTGTGGGGCAAGCTCGGCGACATGTTCGGCCGCAAGCGCCTCTACCTGGCGGCGACGGCCACCTTCCTCATCGCGTCGGCCGCCTGCGGCCTGGCCCAGAACCTGATCGAGCTGATCGGCGCCCGGGTCCTGCAGGGCGTGGGCGGCGGCGGCATGATCGTGCTGACCTTCGCCCTGGTCGGCGACATCGTCGCGCCCCACGAACGGGGCCGCTACCAGGGCATGTTCGGCTCGGTCTACGGCGTGGCCAGCATCGTCGGGCCGCTGCTCGGCGGCGTCTTCACCGACCACCTCTCCTGGCGCTGGGCCTTCCTGATCAACCTGCCCGTCGGCCTCGTGGCCCTGGCCATCGCGGCCCGCGCCCTCCCGGCCGCCACCCGCGGCGCCAAGGCCCGCATCGACTACCTGGGCTCGCTCATCCTGGCCGGCATCGCCACCGGCCTGGTGCTCGTCACATCCTTCGGCGAGCGCTGGGGCTGGGGCTCGCCGGCCATCGCCGGGCTGATCGCGGCGACCGTCGGCCTGGCCGCGCTACTGGTGCCGGTCGAGCGCCGGGTCACCGCCCCAGTACTGCCACCGGCCATGCTCGCCTCCCGAACCGTCGTCTTCTCCTCGCTGATCGCGTTCTTCGCCAACGCCGCGATGTTCTCCGTGCTGGTCTACCTGCCGACCTTCCTGCAAACCGTGCACGGGGTGTCGGCCACCCTCTCCGGCGTCTCGATGCTGCCGCTGGTCGCCGGCCTGGTCCTGAGCCAGTCGCTGGCCGGACGCTGGGCCACGCACGTGGAGCGGCTGCGGGCGATCCTGCTCGCGGGCCTGACGGCGAACCTGGCCGGCCTGCTCCTGCTGAGCACCATCGGCGCCGCCACCAGCACCCCGGTCCTGAGCGTCTACTTCCTGATCACCGGAGTCGGCATCGGCATGATCCCCATGGTCGTGCTGACCACCGTGCAGAACAGCGTCCCAGCCGCCGATCTGGGCGCGGCGAGCGCCGTCGTCACCTTCGCGCGCTCCATCGGCGCGGCCTTCGGCGTAGCCATCTTCGGCACCCTGCTCAACACCGGCTTCGCCGACCGCACCCGAAGCCTGCCGACCACCGGCGGCTTCGACGCCGCCCGCCCCGACAGCATCAGCCACCTGCCCGACGCCTTGCACGGCACCGCGCTGAACGCCTTCGCCCACGCGACAGCCACCGGCTACCTGTGGATCGCCCCGGCTCTGGCCGTCGGTATCGGGCTCGCCCTGTTCCTCAAGCCCGCGCGGAAGGCACCGGGCTTGGGAGACCAGGGTTCGACACCGGCTCGACAGGGTGCTGCCGAGGAACTCCACAAGCCGATCCCGGACTCGCGCCCGCTCGTCGAGGAGCACAGCGGGCACCTCGGGCACCTGGAGGAGCCGGAGGCGTTCGCGAACTCCGTCGCGGCGTTCGTCGGCACCTCCCACTAGGGTCTTTCAGAGCATTGGGCCCTTTCAGAGCATTGGCTCGCCGGATAAGATCCTCAGCCGAGAGAGCGTAGCAGGGTTTTGTCATAAAACGGGGCATTACGGCCGTTCATGGGGGAGTCAGAGGTGGCACGTCCAACGGGGTGGGACATTCTGGGGCTGGATGGGGATCCGACTCCGGGTGTGGTGGAGTCGGTGCAGGCGTTGGCGAAGCAGTTCGGGGACTTCGCGCACGACGTGGAGGCGGCGTACCGGAGTCTGAACAGCTTCGGTTCCGACGCGACTGCGATGCAGTGGGTGGGTCAGACCGCTGATGCCTTCAAGGACCAGTTCGGTCCGCTGCCGGGACGGCTGCAGAAGCTTTACACGTCCTACAGCGAAGCCTCCGACGCCTTGAACGCCTACGCACCGCTGCTACAGGCGGCGCAGTCCAAGGCTGACAGTGCCCTGCGTCAGGCCCAGGACGCCAACGCCGACCTGCAACGCGCCACCACCACAGCCAACACCGCCGCCGCCGACCTGAAGACCGCGCAGCAGAACCACGCCGCCAGCCCCAACCCGCAAGCCGTCACCGACGCCCAAACCGCGCACAACACCGCCCAGACCAACCTGACCAACGCCAAAGCCGCGATGGCCGCGTTGACCAAACAGGCCGACGACGCCTACAACGACCGCATCACCGCCGCCCGAACCTGCGCCGGCGCGCTGCACCACGCGCAATCCGACGGCATCCACAACAAGCACTGGTGGGAACACGTCGGCGAGGCCCTGGCCGACATCGGCGGCGAGATCGCCGACATCGCCAACGAGATCGCCCCCATCCTCGACATCCTCGCCCTGGCCACCTCCTGGATCCCCGGCGTCGACGTGATCACCGCGGCCCTGGCCGAGGCCGACAACATCATCGCGCTGGTCGGCACCGGCATGCAGATCGCCGGCGACGCCATGCAGGGCCACTGGGGCGACGCCCTCATGGGCGTGGGGATGCTGGGCCTGCAGTTCGTCGGCGGGAAGGCGGTCGAAAAGGTCGGCGGCAAGCTGATGGACAAGTACGGCGGCCAGCTGCTGGAGAAGATCGGCAGCCGCGGCAACAAGCTGGCCTGCGAGGGCGGCGACCCGGTCGACGTCGTCTCGGGGCGGATGCTGACCTCTGACACCGATCTGGTCCTGCCCGGCGTGCTGCCGCTGTTCCTGCGCCGTTCCTACTCCTCCGGCTACGAGGTCGGGCGCCTGTTCGGCCCCGGATGGTCGTCGACCCTTGACATACGGCTGTCCGTCAACGCCGCCGGCATCCACCTCACCGGCGACGACGCGCAGGTCCTGAACTACCCGGTTCCCGCTGCCGGACAGACCGTCGTGCCGGTCCACGGCGCGCGCTGGCCGCTGGAGTGGGATCGCGAGACCGACGAGATACGCGTCACCACGCCGGCCACCGGACTGGTCATGCACTTCCCGGTCGCGCACTTCGCCGGCGAGGACGGTCAGATCAGGGACCTGATGGCGCTGACCGACCGCAACGCCAACCGCGTCGACTTCCTGCGCGACGGCCAGGGGAATCCGACCGGTGTCGAGCACAGCGGCGGCTACCGCGTGGCCATCGACACCACCGCCACCGACGGCGGTCTGCGGGTCAGCCGGATACGCGTCCTCGACGGCTCCGACGGCTACGACAGCTCCGTCGGCGGCGTCACGGTCCGCACCTTCCAGTACGACGGGCCCGGCCGCCTGGCCGGCGTTGTGGACTCCACCGGCGAGCCGTTCCGCTACGAGCACGACGACGCCGACCGCATCACCGCGTGGACCGACCGGCTCGGCTACCGCTACGCCTACGAATACGGCGAGGACGGCCGGGTCGTGCGCGGTACCGGCGATGGCGGGTACCTGTCCGCGACGTTCGTCTACGACGACGACGCCCAGACGAACACGGTCACCGACTCCCTGGGCCACGCGTGCGTCTACCGGTACGACGAGTCCGGGAACGTCGTGGCGATCACCGACCCGCTCGGCCACACCCTGGTCACCGAATACGACGAGCGCGGCCTGCTGATCGGGGGGACGGACGCGATCGGCCGCACCACGCGGCGGGAGTACGACGAGTACGGCAACCCGGTGCGGGTCCTGCGGGCGGACGGGACCGAGATCACCGGCGAGTTCGCCGGTGCCGCGCAGCCGCTCCAGGTGACGCTGCCCGACGGCACCGCCTGGCACTACACCTACGACGAGCGCGGCAACACCGCCACGGTCACCGACCCGGCCGGCGCCGCCTCGACCTTCGTCTACGACGATCGGGGCGCCGTGGCGGCGTCGACGGACGCCCTGGGCCAGACCACGCGCGTCACCAACGACGGCGCCGGGCTGCCGGTCGAGGTCGTCGATCCGGCCGGCGCCGTGACCCGGATCCGGCGCGACGCCTTCGGCCGGATCGCCGAGCTGCACGGTCCGGATGGCGAGCTCGTCACCACCGAGTTCACCGTCGAGGGGCGGCCGCTGCGCCAGGCCACGTCCGACAACGGGACGGCGACCTGGACCTACGACCTCGAACAGCACGTGGTCGAGCACGTCACCGGCCTCGGCGCGGTGACCCGCACCGAATACGGACCCTTCGACAAGGTCCTCGCCCGAACGGACGCCGGGATCCGCCACACCTTCGCCTACGACACCGAGCTGAAGCTGGTGAGCGTCACCAACCCGGCCGGGCGGACCTGGGACTACGAGCACGACGCGGCCGGCAACCTGACCGGCGAGCGCGACTTCACCGGGCGCGTGCAGCGGTACGCGCACGACGCGGTCGGACAGCTCACGGCGCGGGTCAACGGCGCCGGCCAGGCCGTCCGCCTGGAGCGGAACCCCATGGGGCAGGTGGTCCGGCAGCGGGCGGACGAGGGCGAGACGCTCTTCGCCTACGACGTCGCCGGCCGGCTGCTGAATGCCGCGGGACCCGGTTCCACGGTCTCCTACAACTACGACGAGGCGGGGCGCCCGGTCACCGAGACCGTCGACGGCCGCAGCACGATCTTCGACTACGACGCGGCCGGGCGGCGGATCGGCCGGATCACGCCGTCCGGGGCGGTCTCGGAGTGGGACTTCGACCCGGAGGTGCGCCGGGCGACGCTCATGCTGTCGGGGCGGGCGCTGGCGTTCGACTTCGACGGCGCGGGCCGGGAGACGGTGCGGACCGTCGACGGCGGCGCGCGCCTGACGCAGGAGTTCGACGCTGTGGGGCGGCTGGCGGGGCAGCGGATCGTCGGTACGCTCGCGGGCGAAACCGCTGTTGCAGCCCCGTCCGTCATGTTCGAGCGCTCGTACTCGTACCGGGCGGACGGCGTGCCCACGGCCGTCGGCGACTCGCTGCGCGGCACCCGGCGTTACCAGCTCGATCCGACCGGACGCGTCACGACCGTCCAGGCTCCGGGCTGGAGCGAGACGTACAGCTACGACACGTCCGGGAACGTCGCGCAGTCGATCCGCCCCGGAGGCGCCGGCGCGGGCGCCTCCGACGACGACCCGGCGACTCCGGCCTTCGACGGCCCCCGAATCCGCCGCTCCGGCCGCACACACTACGACTACGACGCACAGGGCCGCACAGTCCGCGCCCTGCGCCAGACCCTGTCCGGCCAACGGCGCGAATGGCACTACACCTGGGACTCCGACGACCGGATGACCCAGGTAACGCTGCCGGACGGCACGGTATGGCAGTACACGTACGACCCCTCGGGCCGCCGCACCGGCAAGACCCGCCTGGCCGCCGACGGCACGCCGGCCGAGCGCGTGACGTTCTCCTGGGACGGCGACCGCCTGGTCGAGCAGGTCACCGAGCACCCGGACGGCCTGCGCACCGCCCTGGTGTGGGACTACGAACTCGGCGAGGGCTGGCGCCCGGTCGCCCAGCGCCGCCGCTCCTGGGCCGCCGACGCCCCGCAGGAGACGATCGACGAGGCGTTCCACACCATCGTCACCGACCTGGTCGGCACCCCGACGGAGCTGGTCGCCCCGGACGGCTCGATCGACTGGCACACCACGACCAGCCTGTACGGGACCCCGATCGCGACCTCGTCAGGCCACGACACCGACTGCCCGCTCCGCTTCCCCGGCCAGTTCTACGACACCGAGACCGGACTGCACTACAACGTCCAGCGCTACTACGACCCGGAGCGCGGCTCGTACCTGAGCCCGGACCCCCTCGGCCTGGCACCGGCGCCGAACGACCAGGCGTACGTGGCGAACCCGCTGATCGAGGCGGACCCGCTCGGGCTGCTGTGCATGACGGCGCTGCAGCAGATCAAGGATCGGACGGACGCGCTGCACGGCATGCTGGACGTCCCGTACGAACAGCGGGAGAACAGCATCGCGATCATCCGGGCCATGGACAAGAACGGCGACATCCACCACGTCGTGGGCTGGAGCGGAAGCGGCGACCTCGATCCCCGGATCGCGGCAGAGATCGGCAAGAACGGCAGCCTCACGAATGAGATCGCGGCCGACCCGTTCACCGGCGCCACCCAACTGGAGAACCACGCGGAGACCACAGCCCTGAACACGATCCGGGACCGGGGCTGGACACCGCTCGGTGGCGCGGCGAACCGTCCGGTTTGTCCGTGGTGCCAGAACTCGATCGTCCACACGCCGTTCGATGCTAAGGTCGGCACCGCTACCCTGGTCGGACCCGCCAAGCGGACCGCGTTCACGCCCCCGGTGGGCAAGATGATCCAGACCAACCAGAGGCTGCTCACCGGAAAATCCGGCGGCTGGCTCTATGGTCAGAGCATGTTCACCTGGTAGTGAAAGGACCAGCGATGACCGCCTCCGACAACGAGCCCGAGCTCGACCGGATCCGCGCCGAGCAGGCCGCCAGGCAGGCGCGGGCCGCCGCCGTCGTGAACGCCCGCCGCGAGGCCGGCATCGACGAGCGCATCCTCGGCTGCACGCCGTACCAGGCGGCGGTCGTCGTCGCACTCGCGGCCCGCCGTACCACGGCGGTCAGCGACCTGCCGAAGGCCGAGGAGGACTTCGAGGAATTCGGGAAGCTGATCCAAGCCGCGGAGCGCATGAACCTGGCGTACCTGGTCTCCGCACCCGCGAGCACCGTCACCGCCGAAGTCAGCGCACGGCTGGAAGAGATCATCGGGACCGACGACTTCCCCGTCGAAAACCCGGGCGGCTCCGAGGGCGCCTTCCAGAGCGCCGCCGTCTCCATTGCCTTCCTCCGCGACGTCTGGACGCTCAAGAATCTCTCCTATGCGCGATCGGCGCTCAATTACGCCTTCTACTCGTTCGCCAACAAACTCGACCGGCAGCTCCCGACGCCCCCGGCCGAGCCGCTGGACGAGGCGGAGACAGCCTGCCAGTCCGCCGACCTCGACGCCGTGACCGCCCTCGGCGAACCGATCACCGTGGAGCAGTACGACGAACTGGCTGCCGCCCCGGAATCGGTCGCCCTCGGCCACGCCTATCGCGCACGGGTCGCGGAGATCATCGCAGCCGGCCAGTAAGAACCACCCAACATTCCCCAGCCGCCAGCCAACCTTCCCACCCGCTCAAGGGCTCTGACTCCTGACGGTGTCCGGCAGAGGCCGGATATGAACGGCGAAGGGGCGCACGCGTGCGGGCGGAACAGGAAGAAGACTTCCGAAGGTTCGTGATCGACAGCCGGCATCGGCTGGTGCGCACGGCCTATGTCCTGACCGGCGACTACGCCCGGGCCGAGGACCTGGTGCAGACGGCGCTGGTGCGGACGTATCGCGCGTGGACCCGGATCGAGCGGCGGGACGTGCCGGAGCGCTATGCCCGGCAGATCGTGGTGCACCTGAACGCGTCGTGGTGGCGGCGGCTCTCGCACCGCTCCGAGCGGCCGACGGCGTTCGTGCCGGAGGTGGCGGTGGGCGACGGCACCGAGGCTGTCGACCGGCGCGACCAGGTGTGGCGCGCGGTGCTCACGCTGCCGCCGCGCATGCGGGCGATCATCGTTCTGCGCTTCCTGGAAGGCCTCAAGGAGACCGAGACCGCCGAGGTTCTCGGATGCTCCGTCGGAACCGTCAAGTCCCAGACGTCCAGAGCCCTGGCCAAGCTCCGGATCCAGCTCGGGACGGAGGCCGCGGCCGAACACGCCGCGGCCACGACATGGAGAGCCGGGTAGCCCCGATGACGGAGGACATCATGATCGACGAGCACGACAGAGCCCTGACGGAAGAGCTGGCCACCAGCCTGCACGCGACCGCCGCCACGACCCCGCGCACGGCCGACCCCTACGGCCCGCTCGGCACCGCGATCGCCCGCGACCGCAAGCGGCGGACCACCCTCGGCGCGTCGCTGGCGGTGGTGGCCGTCCTGGGCGCGGCGATCGGGATCAGCAGCGCGATGAGGCACGGCGGCACGGCCTCCGCCCAGACCCCGGGCTCCGGCTCCGGGGCGGCAGCGGCCGGAGCAGCAGGGGCAGCCGGCGCGGCAGGAGCGCCCGGAGCCGGAAACACGGATTCGCACCTCCCGCCATCGACAGCACCGTCGACGCCGACGAACGGCGCCGCACCGCACCCCGGCCCGCCCCCGGTCCTGTCGACGACCGGCCAGTCGAACCTGCTCGGCTGGCCCACCGACTACTCCCTCTTCCCCGGCTACACCACCTCGAAGTCGGAGGTGGCGCCAGCAGTCGACGCCATGATCCACGCCTACGCCCAGCCGGTCGACGCCGGCACCCGCACCGTCCTGACCGAACTCGTCGGCTCCTTCAAACTGTGCGGCTACCAGCTCAGCTCCTACACCTTCACCCTCCGCTGGGCCGGCGACCTCGCACACTCCGGCGGCCAAGGCGCGGCCGTCGTCGACATCACCCACGGCGGCGCCACGTACCGCATGGCCGGCGTCCACTCCTACAAGGGAGTCTGGCTCCAGCTGCCGACCGCGATCGACGCCGGCGAGACATCGCACGTCGAGGCCGTCCCCCTCCCCGAGCTCGACCAGCCGGCCCAGACCCTCTACGCGGCAGTCGTCGCCGCCCCCGGATCGCGGGTGACGATCACCGGAACGGAGAACCACGGCCCCGGCAAGGGCTCGACTCCCTTCCAGACGTCAACGGTCACCGTCGGCGCGTCCGGCCTCGCCGAGGTGAAGCTGACAAGCCTCGACGCCGCAGGCCTGCTGGCCAACCCGACGATCACCTCCGTGACGGTCATCCGCCCCGACGGGACCACAGGCTCGGCACCCCTGCTCGGCGGTACCAGCAGCGCACAGGAACAGTCCGCCCGCGAGCTGCTGCCCGCGAACACGGTCTGCCCGGGCCCGACGCAGCAGAACCCGCAGAACCTGCAGAACCCGCAGATCCCCGGAGCGCCGTCAAAGCCCTGACTCACCTGACGACCACCCGCTCTTCAGTCGGGTAGCCCCGGACGCGTTGGCGTCGGGGGCTACCCGACTGGCGCGCTGCCCCACGGCTTGGTCACCGAAATCACCACGCTCAGAGCATGGCCGGCGCCCACTCCAACCACGCACCGTGCGGCCCGGCCGTCCCCAGCGAGAAGCACCGCTCACGACCAGCCTGGTAAAGCACCGCCGCCACCGACTCCACCCGCGGCGCGGACGGATCCTCCGCCGGCCGCTCGACGAACAGCCCCAGCCCGACCGAATCAGCTTCCTTCAAAACCAGCACCAGGTCCTGGCGCGAACCCAAAGCCCTGACAAGCTCGACGAACGCCGCACGCCCCTCGGCGTCGAAATGCCCCAACGTGTTCGAGACGAAGACACAGGGCACCACCGGAGCCGCCACCTTGCCGACCGCCGCCGCCAGGATGTCGACAGCGTCGCCCTTGCGCAGCCGCGCCGGATACCTGACCGCCATGGCCAGGGCCGCGTCCAGCCGGGCCAGCCGATCTGCCTCCTCCGGCCAGACCTGCGCACGCAGCCAAGCCCGCGTCTCGGCGTCGGCCGGGTTCAGCGGATTCACATCGAGGCCGACCCGCGAGGAGATCCGCAGCTCCTTGGTGACGAACGGTCCCAGCGTCTTCGCAGTCGCGGCGCCACGGATCGGACAGCGCAGCACCGGTCCCAGAACGTCCTCACGACGATCGGAGCTCACCGGAGGTGGACACTCCAGCACCGAGCCGTCGGCGAATTCGTATTCGTACCCGTACCGATCCGGGTACAGCAGCAGCCCCGCACTGGTCCCGACCTCGATCAGCCCCAGCGGCCGACCCAGCCCGGCCTGGGCCCAGCCGAACGCCGGCCGCAACTGCGCGGCCCGCAGCGGCTCGTTGCTCTGGGTGTCACTGGCGACCAGCAGCGCCTCAATCCGATCGCGATTGCCCAGGACGAAGCTCTCGAACACACCCGCCAGCTCCCCGTCCGGCGCGCGGTCGCCGCCGAAGGACGCGTAGTACTCGGCCAGCGGATCGTCCGGATGGTCGGCGAGCACCCGCTGCACCACAGCGAAGAACAACGCGACATGCCGGTCGCCGGCCGCCTCGAACACTTCCCGCAGCCGCGCGTCACCGGCGACCTGGTCGGCCAACGCCGCGTAGAGCGGCGAGGTCCCGGCCGCGTCCGTCGCGAACCTGCGGAAACCGTCGATGCTCATGACGACACTGTAGATCGCGAAGCCTCGCGAATCGTCACGGCTACAGGGACGACTACAGGGACGACTACCGAGAGGCTTGCAGCAGCCGCGCCATCGTGGTGAGCATCAACTCGCGAGCCCTCGCCATCGACACCGCAGGATCCCCGAGTGCCGTCGGCAGCCCGATCCCGTCCAGCAGCGAGAGGATCACGATCGCGTCCGGCTCCGGATCCCCGGCCGCGAACGCCCCGCTGTCCATCCCGGCCCGGATCGCGTCCGCGATGAGCGTGCGCCACGCGTTGTAGTCGCGCAACACGTCCTGCCGCATCTCCTCGTCGCGCATCCCGTAGCGCCACGACTCGATCCACACGCGTCCGCTCTCCGGCGCCTCCGGCCGGCAGCCCTCCAGCACCGTCTCGATGATGCGCACCAGCCGGTCCCACGGGTCCGGGACCTGCGCCAGTTCCTCGTGCAGGCGCGCGGTCTCGGTCTCCGAGGCGTGTTTGAAGGCCGCGATCAGCAGGTCCTCGCGGGAGCCGAAGTAGTACTGCAACGTACTGACCGGCACGCCGCTGGCCGCCGAGACGTCCTGGAACCGGGTCCCCTCGGCACCGCGCTCGGCCAGCACCCGCACGGCCGCCTGGAGCACGTCGGTCTTGCGCCGTCCGGCTCGCCGACCACCCCGATGCGCAGGCGCGGGAGTGGACGTAGGCGGCGTGCTCATGGCCTGAAGTCTATAGACCTCGACGGAAATACCCCGGGTAACGCCCGCGCGCGACCAGCATCAGCAGCACCCCGATCACCAGCGCCCCGGCCCCGATCAGGAAGATCCCGCCGATCCCGGCGAAGTGCGTCGCGCTGCTGGAGGCCGGCAGGTAGGACCTGATCGACAGCACGAAGGCCCCGAGCAGAGCCAGGCCGCCGAGCAGCGGAAGCACACCCTTGGCGAGCAGGTCGCGACGGCTCCGCCGCAGGTCCTTGCGGAAGACCCAGACGCAGGCCAGGCCGGTCAGGCCGTAGTAGAAGGCGATCAGCAGCCCGGTCGCCGAGGCCGAGTCCGCCAGCACGTTGCTCGACGACAGGGCCAGCAGCACGAAGAACGCCGCTGAGACGACCCCCATCGTGACGGTCGCCACACCGGGGGTCAGGTACCGGGGGTGGACGCGCGCCAGCCGGGCCGGCAGGGCACCGTGCGCGGCCATCGACAGGACGGCGCGCGCCGTCGGCATGATCGTGGTCTGCGTCGAGGCCGCCGTCGACGACAGCACGCACAGGATCATCAGCTTGCCGAGCGTGCTGCCGAACACCGAGTCGGCCAGGGCGCCCAGGACGTCGCCGCTGTTCTTGGCCAGGAAGTCCGGGCCGGCGTAGGCGAGGGTGGCGACGGCGACCACGAAGAAGACCGCGACGAGCATGAGCGTCGAGATGACGGCCGAGCGGCCGGGAGTGCGTTCGGCGTCCTTGGTCTCCTCGTTGACGCTGACCGCCGCGTCCCAGCCCCAGTAGACGAACACGGCCAGCAGGAAGGCGTTCGAGACCGAGGTGAAGGAGCCGTGGAAGGGGTTGAGCCAGGCCGCGGAGGGGTGCGCGTGCCCGGTCATCGCGTGGCCGGTGCCGACCTTGACGAACGCCACCACGCACAGCGCGGCCAGGCCCAGGACCTCGATGACCAGGAGCACGAACTGCAGCCGCGCGGAGATCTCGATCCCGCGATAGCAGACATAGGTCAGCGCCGCGATGAAGACGACGCCGACGGAGACCACCGGCAGGGTCTGCGCGGCCAGACCGTCGGCGCCGAACAGCAGCAGCGCGTAGCGTCCGACGACCTGCGCCAGGCTGGCCATCACGATGATGTCGGCGGCGATGATGCCCCAGCCGCCCATCCAGCCCGCGCTGGGCCCGAACGCGCGCCGCACCCAGGCGAAGGTGGTGCCGCAGTCCGGGTCGATCTTGTTCAGCTCGCGGAAGGCGACCGCGATGAACAGCATCGGGACGAAGGCGACGACGAACATGCCCGGCGTGTGGGTGCCGCTGATCGCCACGATCAGGCCGAGGGTGGCGGCGATGCTGTAGGCCGGGGCGGTGGAGGACACCGCGATCACGATGCTGGACAGCAGGCCGAGGGCGTCGGCCCGCAGGCCCTTGTCGAGCGCGCCGGTGTGGGGTGCGGTCGGCTCGACGGTCTCGGGGTGGGGCGCTGTGGTCATCTGACGTTCTCCTGGACGACTCGACGGCGTGTGACTCCCGGCACATCCGGGCTGGTGCCCGGAACTGTAGCCACATACTGTATGGCCGTACAGGTTCTGCATACGGTAACTTTCCGCGACCTCAGCCCTTCGCACAGCAAGGAACACCATGGCCAGATACGGCGCGATGTTCGGTCCGGACATCACCTTCCTGGGAGTCGACCGCTGCGACCTGGACGACGCCCCGTCCCTGGCCGGCGCGGACGTGGTCATCGTCGGCGCGCCCTTCGACGGCGGCACGACGCACCGCCCCGGCACGCGCTTCGGCCCCCAGGCCATCCGCCAGGCCTGCTACCTCCCGCACGACGGCTCCCGCCCGAGCCTGGCGCTGCGCGTGGACGGCCTGCGCGACCTGCGGGTCCTGGACGCCGGCGACGTCGAGATGTACTCCGGCGACATCGAGACCTCGCTGGCGGCCATCGAGGCGGCGGTCCACACCATCGCCGCCTCCGGCGCGATCCCGGTGGTCCTCGGCGGCGACCACACCGTCGCCCTCTCCGACGCCACCGGCGTGGCCCGGCACCACGGCTTCGGGCGGGTCTCGATGATCCACTTCGACGCGCACGCGGACACCGGCGACATCGAGTTCGGCCACCTGCACGGCCACGGCCAGCCGATGCGCCGGCTGATCGAGTCCGGCGCGATCCGCGGCGACCGGTTCCTGCAGGTGGGCCTGCGCGGATACTGGCCGGAGCCGGAGACGCTGTCGTGGATGGCCGAGCAGCGCATGCGCTCGTACGAGATGACGGAGATCGTCACCCGCGGCCTGCCGGAATGCCTCACCGAGGCGTTCGCCATCGCCACCGACGACTGCGACGGCGTCTACCTGTCGATCGACATCGACGTCGCCGACCCCGGGCACGCCCCGGGCACCGGGACCCCCGAGCCGGGCGGCCTGTCCGGCCGCGACCTGCTCGATTCGGTCCGCCGGATCTGCTACGAACTGCCGGTCGTGGGCCTGGAGGTGGTCGAGGTGTCGCCGCCGTACGACCACGCCGACATCACCGCGGCGCTGGGCAACCGCGTGGTGTTGGAGGCGTTGTCGGCGATCGCGCGGCGGCGGGCCGACGCGGCCGGCGGGCCGCCGTGGGACCCGGCGCAGCCGCTGCTGGCCGGACGCTGAACGACGGCCTCAGGTTCCGACAACGGTGCCGCCGCCACGACCTCAGTGGTCGCGGCGGCGGCACCCAACAGTTCTCGGCTGCCTGAAAGCACTCAGTGGCAGTGACCCCCACCGCTCTCGTAGGTGTCGTGGTGCGGGAACTCGTTGATGTAGCGCTGCCGCCCCAGCGGCGTCAGGTCGAGGTAGGTGTAGGTGCCGACCAGCGTCTCGCAGCCCCGGGCGTACGCGGAGTAGGTGTGGAAGATCCGGTCGCCGTCCCGCAGGAAGACGCTGACACCGGGGTTGTCGCCGCTGAGGTTGTAGTCCAGGCCGTGCTCCCTGAGCTCGGCCTCGTTCCGGAAGTTGTACTGGATCGGAGCGACCTCCGGGTCGTTCGTCACGTGGAAGTCGAAGTTGAAGTCGGTGCCGTCGGAGGAGTACCACGGCGTGGTCCACCCCATGCGCTTCTGGAACCGGTCGATGTCCGGCCACGGCGCGCGCGACACCATGACCAGGTTCGTGTCGGTGGCGCCCAGATGAGCCGGGTGGCCCATGTTGTCGGCGACCATCGAGCAGCTCGTACACCCGGCGTCGCCCATCCACATGAAGTGGTAGACGATCAGCTGCCGCCGGCCGTCGAACAGCTCGGCCAACGTGGCCTCGCCGTCCCGGCCGACGAACGTGTAGGGCTTGGTGATCTCGACCATCGGCAGGGCGCGGCGGCGCTCGGCGATCCGGTCGAGCAGGGCGGTGGCCGCCTTCTCCTCCTGGAGCAGTGCGATCCGGGCTTCACGCCATTCCTCGCGCGACGCGACGGCGGGCAGTTCCACGGCGGTCCCTCCTCGGGGCTGGTGAGCGAATCAGGGCTCGTGAGTGAATCAGGGGGTGTACTCACTGGAAGTTAACGACGCTCACACTGGGTGGCAAGGAGCCGCCGACCGCCGGACACCCCGGGGACCGTGGAGGCCCGGTACATCAGCCCCCGAACAGCCTCACCACCGGCTCTTCCTCCTGGTACGCGACCCAGCCGGGGTCGCCGGAGCGAGCGAAGGCGATCCAGGCTCCGTGCATCGCCTCGGCAAGGCCTGCCGGTGCGGCGTCCGGGCCGAGCAGGCCGCTGTCGCCGTGCAGCCATGGCTCGTCGGCGAGGTCGAAGACGTACGGGAGCTCGGTCGTGTGCGTCGCGCCGAGTCGGCCGTCGAAGGCTGTCGAGCGCTGGGCAAATGAGTACACGTATGTCCGACCTCCCGAGATTCGGGAGTGCGCGGCTGCCAAACGCTTGGTGCCGTTGCCGAACAGCGCCTCACCGAGACGTGCCGAGCGTTGCTCACCTTCAGTGGAGGGCTCCAGCTTGCCCTGGGGCACGAGATACAGGTTGCCCTCCTCGGTGTTGCTGCCGATGAGCACGGAGACCTCGGCAGCCGGTCCGTCAGCCAACGCGTCAGCCGGCTGGGCCGGCAGGACCAGGCTGAACGGACTCAACCCGAGCAGCGGGTCGTCGGCTGTGGCCGTGCGCAGATCGAGCCCGGCCAGCTGCGGCAGGATGCTGAGAAAGCGCTCGTCCGGGATCTCGGCGAACTGCTCAGCCGTCGCCCCGACGCCGAGCGCCTTCGCCGCCGCCGCGGTCACGCGCTCGGCCTGCTCGGGGGTGAAGGCACCGGTGCCGCTGCCGCTCTGCACGATCGCGCGGCGGAACAGGCCCTTCGCCTCCGGTGTCGCGAGCAGCGCTCCGGTGATCGTCGCGCCCGCCGACTGCCCGAAGACGGTGACGTTGTCCGGGTCGCCGCCGAACGACGAGATGCTGTCGCGCACCCAACGCAGCGCGGCCAGCACATCGAGCAGGCCGCGGTTGGCCGGGGCTCCGGGCAGGTCGAGGAAGCCCGGAATGCCGACGCGGTAGTTCACCGTCACCAGGACGACTCCGTCGCGGGCGAAGGCCCTGCCGTCGTACAGCGCGGCGCGGGTGGAGCCGCTGACGAATCCGCCGCCGTGCACGAAGACCATGACCGGCCGCTTCTCGCCGTCTGCCGCCGGGGTGCGGACGTCGACGGTCAGGTACTCCTCGCCCGGCACCCAGCCCGGTCCGAAGTAGGGCGTCATGTCGAGCCGGCCGAAGGGACGCGCGGGCTGTGGTGCCGTCGGCGAGGGCTCCGTGGCGTCCCTGACTCCGGTCCAGCCGGGGTGTGGTTCCGGCGCGGCGAAGCGTCGAGCACCTTGCGGTGCCATCGCGTACGGGACGGCTCGGTAGAGGTCGCCGAATCGGTCGCGCAGCCCGCGCACGGCGCCGGCTGACGTCTCAACGATCGGGCTCAGGCCCTGGGGCATGGGGATATCTCCCTTGGATCTCAACACTTCATTCATCACTTCGTTCATCAGGCGATGCGGGAGAAGCCCGCCCACTGCTTGATCGCGAACGTCGAGCCGTCGCGGTCGACCTCCGCCGCGCCGTGCCCGCCGAGGTGCGCGGGGAGGACGAGGGCGTTGCTCTCGGCGGCGCGACCAAGCAGCTTGCGCCTGGTCGCCCGCGCCTCGGCCGGGTCCTCGCAGAAGCAGGAGTTGGTGTCCGGCTCCATGATCTGCAGTGGGGTGTGGATCAGGTCCCCGACGAAGAGCGCGCGATCGCCGCCGGACTCCAGCGTCAGGACGGACGACCCCGGGGTGTGGCCGGGCGCCGACTCCAGCCGCAGGTTCTCGTCGATCTGGTACGAGCCGTCCCACAGTTCGACCAGGCCAGCCTGGTGCACCGGGACGACACTGTCCTCGAACACGTTCTGGTTGCCGCGGCCGAAGACCGTCTCGTGGCCGTTGGCCGGGTTCCAGAAGTCGTAATCCCGCTGCGGCATGAGGTAGGTGGCGTTCGGGAAGGTCGGCACCCACGTGCGGCCGTCGAGGTAGGTGTTCCAGCCGACGTGGTCGATGTGCAGGTGGGTGTTGATCACGATGTCGACGTCCTCGGGCCGGACGCCGGCCGCCGCCAGATTGGCGAGGTAGTCGGTGTCCAGGCGGCTCCAGCCGGCCGCGTAGGGCCGGTCCTTGTGGTTGCCGACGCCGGTGTCGACCAGGATCGTGCGTCCTTCGCTGCGCAGCAGCCAGGACTGGAGCGCCGTGTTGCACTCGTTGGTCGCGGGGTCCCAGAAGTCCGGCTCGAGGACGGGGCGATGCTGCCCCCAGGTCTCGTCGGGGCTGCCGGGGAAGAACTCCCCCGGAGCCATCCCGACTGGGCCGTAGTACTCCTTGACGCGAGCGACGGTGACGTCGCCCAGGGCGATCTGTTCCCGGGTGTTCTGTTCCAGAGTGTTCTGTTCCATGGTGTTCCTTGTCGATCGGGCGCATGGCCGGGTGCTCCCGAGCTTGGGCGGTGCGGCCCGGGCCAACCAGCCCCGGCCTGTCCTACCCCTGGCAGGGTGTGGCTGCGTCTTGATCCGCGGTGCAGACTGCATGTATGGACGGACCGGGCCCCCTGGGCGACTTCTTGCAGGCGCGCCGGGCCCAACTCCGGCCGGAGGACATCGGGCTGCCCGCCTTCGGCCCCCGCAGGGTGGCCGGCCTGCGCCGCGAGGAGCTGGCACAGCTGGCGGGCGTCAGCGCGTCGTACTACACGCGGCTCGAACAGGGACTGTCCCGTGGCGCCTCACAGGAGGTGCTGGACGCCATCGCCCGCGCCCTGCACCTCAGCGACCACGAGCGCGACCACCTCACCCGGCTCGCCGACGCCTCCCGCCGCACGACCCGCGCCCGCCGCCCCCGCCCGGAGAAGGTCGCCGCCGAGACCTGGGACCTGATGCGCGCGATGGACGGCGTCCCGGCCCTGATCCTCGGCCGCCGCACCGACGTCCTCGCCTGGAACACCCTGGGCCACGCCCTCCTCGCCGGCCACCTGGACCCCCACGCGCCCCACAACCCGGCCCACCGCCCCAACATGAGCCGCATGCTGTTCCTCGACCCCCACACCCGCGACCTGTACCAGGACTGGCACCGCAAAGCCCACGCGGTCGTCGGCAACCTGCGCACCGTCGCCGGCCGCCACCCGGAGGACCAACTGCTGGCCGAGCTGATCGGCGAGCTGACGATGAAGAGCCCCGACTTCGTCGCCCTCTGGCGGGACCACCGCGTCGCCCCCTGCGACGCCACCGCCTACGACCTGCACCACCCAACGGTGGGCCCCCTGACGGTGACGCAGCAGTCCCTGGCCCTCCTCCGCTCCCCCGAGCAACTGCTCGTGGTGTGCACGGCACCCGCCGACTCCTCGTCGGAGGCCGCACTCGCGCTGCTGCGGCAGGCGAGCGTGCCGGAGCCGGCGCCGGAGCCGAGGGCCCGTGTGGCGCAAACAGGGACCTGACAGGCGCGCCAACCGGCTCAACCCCCTGGCGAGAAGCGTTCGCCAAGGCCTGGCAGCATTGGGGCAAGGTCTCCGGCTATGCGGACGCGGAGGCGTGGGTACGGACCATCGCGTTCCGGATCCAGGTCAGTGCGTGGCGCAAGGCGAAGAACAGATTCAGGGCGCAGTGCCAGCACGGCCGGCCGCCGGCCCAGCCCGAGCTGAACCCGGACTACGTGGCGATCGTCAATGCCCTAAGAAAGATCCCCGAGGCGCAGCGGCGGGCCATCACTGCCCCTATCTCGAGATCGCTCAGATATCGGCCACGCTGAAGGTTTTTCCCCGGTCGGCAGGGAGATCCCGCAGGCTACCGGTTCGCCTGCAAGCCAGGGTGAATCAGGATTATGATTCACTGGCCGGCGTCGCCGTGATGCCTGTGGCCGATAGGGGGATGCGAGGGGAAGAGCCTCAAGAAGTGGCTGGATAGCGCCGTATCGGCTATTCGCCGCCATCACGAAGATGTACCCCCGTCCCGCAGTACGACAGGCTGCCACCCGTACTGCGTCCGCTTTCCGGCTCTACGAGGTGAACCAGGAATGCGCGCCGATATTCGGAATCATTGGCAGCGACGCACGCCCGACGAAGCGACTGCGAACAGTCGCGCGCGGGCCGTGACGGCATACGGGCTATCCCAAAGCCCTGATCAACGCTTATCCCAGCCGAGCAGCAATCAGGCCGGATCAGTCGCCGCGTAGATCGTTTCCTACTGACCAGTACCTTTCGAGCGGATGCTCGCTGCCCCGATACGTGGTCCAGGTGAGGCGCCTCACCGCGCCCTGGACCACGCCGCCGTCGATCGGCTGCGGGGTCAGCGTCGCGGTGGTCTGCACCCCGCGAGCGTCGACAGCACTAGGGGAAAAGATGTCTGAACCGACCCAATCCCATCAAAGCCGCCCCGTGGTCGGCGGGCGGTACCTCTTACGCCGCCTTCTCGGCACCGGCGGCATGGGACGGGTGTGGCTCGCCCACGATGAGCGGTCGGGCATCGACGTCGCCCTCAAAGAGGTGCGCCTCGACACGGTGACCGGACAGACCGACAGGAAATCGCACCTGAGCAGAGCCTGGCTGGAAGCCCTGCACGCGCTGTCGGTGGCCAAAAGCTCCAACATCGTCGAGATCCTCGACGTCTTCGAAGAAGACGGCCGCCCATGGATCGTCATGGAACTCGTCATCGGCAAAACCCTGGCACAAGCGGTGGCCCAGCACGGACCACTCCCACCAGTCCAGGTCGCGCACATCGGCAAAAGAGTGCTCATGGCCCTGACCGCCTGCCACGTGAAGGACATCGTCCACCGGGACGTCAAACCCTCCAACATCCTGCTCGCCGACGACGGCCGGGTACTGCTCACCGACTTCGGCATCGCCGCCGGCGGCAGCCACCACGACATCACCATGGGAACCCTGACACCCAACGGAATCGCAGTCGGCACCCCGGAATACATGGCACCCGAGCGCATGCGGGGACACCCCGCGACCGCCGCCTCCGACCTGTTCTCCCTCGGCGCGACCTTGTACTTCGCCGTCGAGGGCCACTCACCCTTCCGACGCGACAGCTTCGTGGCCAGCTCGGCAGCGGTGCTTTTCGAGCCTGCCGGCAAACTCCAGCACGGCCCCGTTTTCAAGCAGCTGCTGGCCGGCCTCATGGAAAAGGACCCGGCCGACAGAACAGAGACCGCGGAAGCCTACGACCAGCTGACGCGCATCATCGACTACAACGGCGCGATCCCCTTCGACAGCGACACCCCACCCATCCTCGGTCCAGCCGGGGCGCTACTCCCCGCTCATCGTCCCCACGTCCCCGAGCCACAACCCGCTGAGCCGGCACCCGGCCACACCCCCTCCACCGACGCACCCCGGCCACGTCCAACCAGGCTGTGGCGCACCTCCGCCGCCGCGGCAGTGACCATCACCGCCGTCCTGGCCATCAGCCTGTACCTGCTCAGATCTGGCACGACAAGCACCGCAGCCGCACCGATGCACGACACGCCACCGCCGGTAGCCACACCAACGGCGCCTACCACCCCATTGACACCGTCTACAGACCCGACGACCACCTGGTCACCGAACACCGCCTACCTCGATCCCCAATCCGCACCACTGGATCAACCCACGGAGCCGACACCGACATCGCCACCGACATCGCCCGAACCGAGCCCGAGAATCCAATGCCTTGAGGCCGGCAGCGGCATCACCGTGAAACCGGGCCTCCAGGCCGTCACCGTCACCGACATCAGCCCCTGCCTACCGGCAGCAGCACGGCAGGTGCTCCAGACGTACCCAATCGGAACGTGCCTCTCAGACTGGCCTCCAGGACCGCCAACCCAGCCCAGCGATCAATGCGACGAGTTGGTCAACGGATCGGTGATCGCCAACCGCGTCGGCGCAGTCTGGCTGGCCGCCTTCAAACAAGGCGGATCCGCAGGATGCCAGGGAACCGACGTCAATCCCGCCGGCGAGACCTGGACGCTCTGGACCGACGGCCTCTCCTGGAGCCTGTGCGCCATCGGCGTGAAGGGCTGACCCCCGGCGTCAGTGCCGTACTCGGCGATGTTTCAGCATCCGAGTTCTCCGCGAAGAACTCCGCCGTACCCAGCCTGCCCCACCTCCGGGGTGTAGCGCGCTACACCTGCAAGACGGGACCGCACACCGTGTCCGTGGCGAAGATCGAAAACTAGCGTCTAGGACGTGAGCACCGATACCCGAACCGCGACCGACACCAACGCCGTGACCTTGGAACGCGCCACCGAGGCCGACGGCCGCACGACCACTCTGCGCGACGTCGGACAAGCCTTCCGGCGCGCCATGTTCACCGTGGTCATCGGCGCCTCCGGCTCTGGCACGCTCGGCAGCACCGGGTCGGGCGGCAGGTCCGAGACCGGGCTGACCCGGCTGCGGCGCGACCGGATCGGGTCCGTGCTCCAGCGCCACAACCCGGCGTCTCCCCGCTGACGTACGCGGCGATCATGCCCTCGTTCCACAGCCTATGAAAACCCTGCACCCACCAGCACACAGTCCGCGGCGCCGGCTCGGCGCCGCGGAGCATGCGTCGAGCCTGTGCGTGAACTGATATCGGAGAGTTTTGATGACCACCCTCGCCCGCTGGTGCCACCGGCACCGGCTGTTGACCTTGTTCGCCTGGCTCGCGCTCATCGTCGGCCTCGGAGTGCTGTCCGGAGCAGCGAAGCCGCAGTATGACAACAAACTGTCGATCCCGGCCTCGGAGTCGAGCCGCGCCGTGGAACTGCTGAAGACGGTGCAGCCCGCCGCTGACGGGGACAGCGACAGCGTGGTCTGGCACACGGCGCACGGCCGGGTCACCGATGCCGCGGTTCAGGAGCGGATGACGCAGGCGTTGGACCGCATCGCCAAGGCGCCGGGGATCGCGTCCGTCGCCAGTCCCTACAGTCCGCAGGGGAAATCGCAGATCAGCCCGGACGGGACGACCGCCTACGCGACGCTGACGTTCACCCAGGAAGCGGGCAAGATTCCCGTCGACCAGGCGAAGGCCGTCGTGGCGCTGGCGGACGGGGCCCGGACCGATGGGCTGCAAGTCGAGCTCGGCGGGGCCGCGGTCTCCATAGCCACCGACAGCGGCGGCGGTTCGCAGGAGCTGGTCGGTGTGCTCGCCGCACTGGTGGTCCTGGGACTGGTGTTCCGTTCGGTCGGTGCGGCCGTGCTGCCGATCCTCACCGGCATCGCCGGGGTGTCCACCGGGGTGCTGGTCGTCGGACTGCTGTCGCACGGCATGGCGCTGCCGTCGTCCACGCCGATCCTGGCGACGCTGGTCGGCCTGGGCGTCGGCATCGACTACGCCCTGTTCATCGTCAACCGGCATCGCAAGGGGCTGATGGCCGGGCTTTCGGTCGAGGCGGCGATGGCCGAGGCGCTGAACACCTCCGGCCGTGCGGTGCTGTTCGCCGGCGGGTCCGTCGTCATCGCGCTGCTCGGGATGTTCGCCCTCGGTCTGGACTTCCTGAACGGGATGGCACTCGGCGCCGCAATGACCGTCGCGATGACCGTGTTCGCCGCGGTCACGCTGCTGCCCGCACTGCTCGGCCTGCTGAAGACCATGGTTCTGAGCCGCCGGCAGCGCAAGGAGCTGAAGGCCTGGCGGGCCTCCGGCACCGACCGGGTCTCGGTGCGACTGCCGCGGCGGTCGGCGCCGGCCGAGCCGCAGAACGCGTTCACCCGGTGGGCCGGGCGGGTTCAGCTGCGGCCGTTCGGCAAGGCGGTGCTGGCGCTCGCCGTGATGGCCGTGGTCGCCCTGCCGGTCCTGTCGCTACGGATGGGTTCCTCGGACGCGGGGAACGACCCGAAGGCGTCCACCACGCGCCAGGCCTACGACCTGCTCGCCAAGGGCTTCGGGCCCGGGTTCAACGGGCCGCTGCTGCTCGTCGCCGAAGTTCCGGCCGCCGCGGACCGGCCGGCCCTGGACCGGCTCGTGGAGCGGCTGCACACCGACCCGGGCGTGGCCGCCGTGGAAGCCCCGGCGCTGCCGGCCGGGCAGAAGGTGGCAGTGGTTCAGGTGGTGCCCACCACGTCGCCCCAGGACCGGGGTACGTCCGAGCTGATCCACCGGCTGCGGAACGATGTGGTCCCGGCGGCCGAGCGCGGTACGACGCTGCACGTGCTGGTCGGCGGCCAGACCGCGATGTCCGACGATTTCGACTCCGCGCTGAACCACAAGCTGCCGGCGTTCGTCGGGATCATCGTCGGACTGGGCTGCCTGCTGATGATGCTCGCCTTCCGCAGCCTGCTGGTGCCGCTGATCGGCGTGGCGATGAACCTGCTCACGATGGGAGTCGCGTTCGGCTCGCTGGTCGCGGTGTTCCAGTGGGGCTGGGGCTCGGAGGCGTTGGGCGTCGGCGGGGCCGGGCCGGTGGACTCCGCCGTGCCGGTGATGGTCATCGGCATCCTGTTCGGGCTGTCGATGGACTATCAGGTGTTCCTGATCAGCCGCATGCACGAGGAGTGGACGAAGACCGGCGACAACCACCGTTCAGTGCGGATCGGCCACGGTGAGACCGGTCAGGTGATCTGCGCCGCCGCGGTGATCATGGCGTGCGTGTTCGGGTCCTTCATCGCCGGCGGGCAACGGATGATCGCCGAGTTCGGCGTGGCTCTGGCGGTGTCGATCCTGCTCGATGTCCTGTTGCTGCGGATGATTCTGGTCCCGGCGCTGATGCACGGATTCGGCCGGGGGAACTGGTGGCTCCCGCGGATCCTCGACCGGCTGCTCCCACGGTTGTCCGTGGAGGGTTCGCCGGAATCCGAGCCGCCGGTCTGGTCATCTCAGACAACTGAGCCGGAGCCGGAGATCTCGTGGCAGCCCGCCCACCTCGACCAGTCACACGGCAGAGCCCGGTAAACACCGTACGAAAGCGCGCAGGGGTCGAGTTGATGACAACTCGGCCCCTGGCCGCGTTGCCCGAACACAAGCGGTGGGGACGTCTTCGGGGTCCACGCCGGTTACGCCGGCTACGGCGGTGGCGCCAACCGCAGCTGCACCATCGCCTCGAACCGCGCGTCCGGATCGGCCAGATCCAGGCCGGCCAGGTCGGCCAGTCGGCGCAACCGGTACCGGAACGTGTTCGGGTGCACGTGGACCTTCGCCGCGGCGGCGACCACGTCGCCGAGGGTGTCCAGCCAGGCGGCCAGGGTGTCAGTGAACTGCGTGCCGTGGAGCTGGTCATACTCACGGAGGCGGACCACCGGGCCGGCCGGCCGGTCGTCGTCGACGGCCATCCGGTCGGCGAGTTCGTCCAGCAGGCTGGCGGCGTAGACCTCGGCGAAGCGCGCGATGCGGTGTGGGTGCTCGGGGTTTCGTGCCGTACGTGCGCCCTCGGCCCGGGACTGCAGGACCCGGAGCGCGCGGTCGGCGTCGGAGCGGCTGCGGCGCAGGTCGGTCGGCCGGGCGGCGAGACGTCCGATGCCGACGACCGTGGGGACCTTGGTGCCGACCCGGGCCAGAAAGGTCTCGGCGACGCGGCGGGCGTCCTCGTCGGTGGCGCAGGGCAGCACGGCATAGGTGACGCTGCCCAGCGAGGCCACCGCGGTGTGCGGATGGATCGCCGACAGGTGCAGCGCCAGGCTGCCGGCGATGCGGTCGCCGGCGGCGGCCCGGTCGGGGGCGGCGGGATCGTCCGCGGCGGCCCCGGCCACGGCCACCGCCAGGACGCACGCGCACTGCGCGGCCAGACCCAGGCGGGCCGCGGCGCGCGGCGCCGCCGGGCCGCCCTCCAGGACGGTGGCCAGCAGGTCGGCGCGCAACCGGCGGTCGGCGTCCGCCCCGCTGCGCTGCCGCAGCAAGTGCAGCGCGGCGACGCCGGCGGCCTCGCGGAAGGCCTGCGTGCGGTCGTCGTTCAGCGGGCCGGGTACCACCGCCCAGATCGAGCCGAGGATCTCCCCGCCGGCCCGGATCGCGATCGCCACCCGCGGCTTCTCGCCGATCCCGGCGATGAAGACGGGATCCTCGCTGCGGTACAAAGCACGGAACAGGCCGTGCTGCTCAAGTGCGCGCAGCTTGTCCGCCGGGACCTGGCGGTCCAGGATCGTCGCGATCCGCGAGTCGTCGGCCTCGTCCTGCCGCGCGGAGAAGGCCAGCACGCCGCCGCCGCGGTCCTCGATGGTCACCGGGCCGTCCAGGAGCCCGGCGATGGCGTTGGCCAACGCGAACAGGTCGCCGCCGAAAGAGGCGTCGGGGCCCGGCACGGGGCCGGCCATCGCGGCGTCGGCTGAGATCAGGGACCTGAGAAGCGCGGCGACCTGGGCCCAGGACGCCCCGGGGGTCAGTCCGAGCACGACCAGACCGGTGCGCGCGGCCGCGTCGGCCACCGCGGCGTCGGCGACCGCCGGGGAGCGCACCATCACCGCGGCGGCCCCGAGCCCGTGGGCGTGGTCGACGAGCGCGGCGACCTGGTCGGTGCCGTAGACACCGACGCCGAGCACGATCGCGCCGGGCAGCCGGGAGGGCTCGTCGAGGCGGTCGTGGATCAGGACGCCCGCCACCGCGACGTCGGGGTCGGGACGGCCGGCGACCACCTCGACGAGCGTGGAGCCGAGGTCGGAGATGATGCGGCCGAGGGCGACGGAGGGCGGCTCGGGGAGACTCATCGGGAACCGGCCGTCCCGGTCTGCGCCCCCAGGTGCGAAGCCTCCACGACGGCAGCCCGGCCCCGCTGCGGTGCGCAGGCCCGGACCCCGACGAGGCCGCCGACGGCGCGGTGTCCGGCGGGCTCACCCCGGGCGGCGGCAGGCCGCCCGCCGCCCATCCGTCCCGCCGTCAGTGTCATGATCACACACTAAGCGACCGCAGGTGCTCCACCGCAAGGGCTGCGGCCTGCCCGATCACGCGGTCCGCCGAAGGGTTCCGAAAGTCCGGGCGCTCGCAGCGGGTGAACACCGCCACCGCGTAGCGGCCGCCGTTCGCGTGCTCGACCACACCGGCCTCGTTCCGCCAGCCCGGCAGCGTGCCGGTCTTCGCACCGACGCGCCAGCTGTCGTCGAAGCCCGAGCTGAGCCGGTGCGGCCAGATCTGCCGGCCCATGATCGTGCGGACCTCCTGGCAGGCCTCGGCCGGGCCGGCCTCGTCCCGCCAGATCTGGGCCAGCAGCTCGGCGGTGTCCCGGGCGGTGCTGCGGGTGGTCCGCAGCGGTGTGCAGACGTCCAGCTCCATCAGCGTCCCGGCGGCTGCGCGCGCCGCCATCGCCGCCTCCAAATCCTCGTCGGTACTGGTGTCGGTGTCGGCACCGACGAGTTGCTCGCGCAGCGAGCCGAGGAGCTCGAGGCAGCCGCCGATCAGATGCGTCTCGGTCCGGCCCAGCGCGGCCAGGAGCCCGTTGACCCGGTCCAGCCCGACCCGGGCCAGCACCACGTCGGTGGCGGCGTTGTCGCTCATCGACATCATCATCAGCGCCAGGTCGCGCAGGCTCAGTTCCACCGGATCGGCGAATCCCGAGGTCCCGATGCCGCCGTCGCGAAACCGTTGCTCCACCTCCAGCCGCTCGGTCCGGGACAGCCTCCCGGCCTGCGCATCGACCGCGTAGCCCAGGCACACCGCGATCTTGAAGACCGAGGCCAGGCAGACCGGGTCGTCCGGGGACACACCGACGGCCGCGGGGCCGTCGAGATCCCGCGCGTACAGGAATCCGCGGACGCCGGCCTCGGCGAACCTGGCCGACAGCTCGCTTTCGACGTCGTTCACAGCGCGATCCATTCCTTCGTCTCGGTCACGGCGTCCAGCAGCTCCGGGATGGGGGTGCGCCCCAGCCCCGGTTCGCGCGGCACCTGCAGGTGTCCGTCCTTCAGCACGAACGGCTCGGTGATGTCGGTGCGGTAGTAACGGTCCGAGGCCGAGGTGTCGCCGGGCAGGGTGAACCCCGGCAGCGCGGCCAGTGCCACGTTGGCGGCTCGCCCCAGGCCGGTCTCCAACATTCCGCCGCACCAGACCGGCACACCGTTGGCGACGCAGACGTCGTGGATGCGCCGGGATTCCAGGTAGCCGCCGACCCGGCCGGGCTTGATGTTCACCACCGCGCACGCACCCAGTGCGATGGCGTCGGCGGCGGCCCGGGCCGAGACGATCGACTCGTCCAGGCAGACCGGAGTCTTGATGCGCTTGGCCAGCTCGGCATGGCCCCGGACGTCCTCCTCGTCCAGCGGCTGTTCGATCAGCAGCAGGTCGAAGGGATCAAGGCGGGCCAGCAGCGGCGCGTCGGCCAAGGTATAGGCAGTGTTGGCATCGACTTGCAGGAGTACGTCGTCACCGAAGCGTTCCCGGACGGCGCGGACGGGCGCCAGGTCCCAGCCGGGCTCGATCTTCAGCTTGATGCGGAGGTAGCCCTCATCGAGGTAGCCGCCGACGGCGTCGAGGAGTTGCGGGACCGAGTCCATGATGCCGACCGAGACGCCGGCGGGGACCTTCTCCCGGGTGGCGCCGAGCCATTCGGCCATGGACAGGGAGCGCTCGCGGAGCCAGGCGTCGAGGACTGCCGTCTCCAGTGCGGCCTTGGCCATGCGATGGCCCTTGATCGGCGCGAGAGCGGGTGCCACGGCCCACGGGTCGAGCCCGCCCTTCGCGGCGGCCTGCGCGAGCCGGGGAATGAGGTGGTCGCGCAGGACCGCGAGCGCGCCGTCGGTGTACTCGGCCGAGTACACCGGGGCGGTCATGGTGACGAGTTCGCCGTAGCCGTCGGTCTGCTCGGTGCGAACACGGACCAGGCCGAGTTCGCGGGTGTGCTGAGTCCCGAACGACGTGCGGAACGGTGAGACCAGCGGGATCGCGACCCGCCGCAGTTCGATTCCGGTCAGCTTCATCCGTGGTCCTTCTGTTCGGGGTGTTCGACGAGGTAGAAACCGTCGCGCGTGAAGCCGATGACGCGGCCGCCGTTCGCCATCAGGGTGCTGAGAACATCGCGCAACGCCGTTCGCCACTGTGCGGCCGGGCCGGGGTCGGAGACGCGCAGCGCCTCGGCATCCGCGGGGATTCCGACCAGCAGCCGCCGCGCGTCACGAAGGCCCAGGACCGGGCCGCCGCCGGGGCCCGCGTCGAGCGCGACGACGGCGCCGTCGACCGCGGGGACGGCCGTACCGCTTTCCAGGGTGCGGCGAACATGGGTGCCGGCCAGGTCCCAGCGCACGAGAATGCGGTCGGTCGGGGTTCCGGCGTTGACCTCGTCGTTCATCGCACCGTAGTAGTCGGTGAGGTATTCGGCCGCCACCGCACCGAGTTTCGCGAGATTGAAGTAGGCGTTGCGGCTGATCAGCGGGTCGTAGGTCCAGGTGACGGTGTCGATGCCCCGGCGCAGCGCCCAGGCCCGCTGGTCCAGCTTGATCGCCCGCCCCAGGCCCGCGCCGCGCAGCGGTTCCTCGACGGCGGCGATGTGCGAGTGCAGCCCGAGCTCGGAAAGCAGCCCGACGCAGACCCCGGCCATCCGGCCGTCGCGGAACCCGCCGACGACGTAGCCGCCGCACCGCGAAAGAACCTTGAGGAAGTTCGGCGCGATCATCGCCGCGCCGCTGTCCGGGCGCCACACGCGATCGATGAGCGCGGCGGCCTGGTTCATCTCGGACATCGTGTGCAGCTCGGCGAACGTGACGCCGGCCGCGCGGGCCGCCGCCGCGGCGGCGGCCTCAGCCTGCTCCCGCAGTCCCGGCCCGACCGCGACGGAACTCTCAGTGCCCACGCTCACTCATCCCACTTCCCCACGCTCTGCGACCGGCCCGGCCGCCGGCGCTGTCCGGCTGGCAGGCCCGGTATCCGGCCCTGCCGGTCTGTGTGCTGGAGCGGCACGCTCAGGCCACCTTCGGGGTGGCGCGAGCGCCGTGGTGGATGTACCTCGTGCCGTCGGCGAGTTCGTAGAAGACCACGGAGAGCCAGGCGTCGATCTCCGGGCGCTTGGTGAGGAACACGCCGGGTCGGAAGGTTCGCAGCGGCATCTCGATCGGGTCGCCGCCGGCCACCGTGGCGATGATTCCGCTGAGCGTGACGGTCATCACGAGACCGCCGTCGCGCTCGGTGATGTCCAGCCGCGTCGAGGCCCGCTCGTACGTGCCCACGTAGTCCGCCGGGTCGAACGCCAGCGGCTCGGCGGACGGCTCCAGCGCCGGCCGCATCCGCACCCCGGCGAACTCCGCGGCGATCTCGTCGAACAGCGCGCGGTAGAGCGCGAACGTGTCGCCGCCGTTGGTCAGCAGGCAGATCGCGAGATCGTGCTCCGGAAGGATCCGCAGGAACGCCGACTGGCCGATCGTTCCGCCGTCATGACCGTAGACCTTGGCATCGTCCCACTGGTCCAGAAACCAGCCCAGGCCCCAGTGCGTGGCCAGGAACCAGCTGTCCGGCACCTCGATCTGCGGCTCCTGCATCGCCTCGACCGACCTCTGCGACAGCACTCGTGTGCCGTCCGCCGCGAGGCCCCCGTCCAGGTGCAGCTTGGCGAAGGCCAGCACCTCGCGCGGCGTGGAGTGGATCAGTCCGGCGGGTCCCGCGCTGCGCATCAGGCCCCAGATCGGCGCCGGGGCCGGCGGCGTGCCGACGTGACCGAGGGCGGCGCGGTGCAGCAACGCCTCCTCCGGCAAGGTGCCGGTCTGCTTCAGACCCAGCGGCTGGAACAGCCGCTGCCGCATCAGCTCGTCCCACTGGACGCCGGTGACCCGCTCGAGGATCCGACCCAGCAGAGTGAACCCGGCGTTGCAGTAGGACATCGTCGCGCCGAGCGGGTGGGTGACCGCCACCTCGGCGAGTTGTGCGACGTACTTCTCCAGGTTGTCGTCGCCACGACCGGTGTCGGAGAAGAAGTCGCCGTCGATGCCGCTGCTGTGGGTGAGCAGGTGCCGCAGCGTGACCTCGGCGGCCACGGCGTCGTCGAGCAGACGCAGCTCCGGCAGCACCTCCACCACGGGTGCGTCCAACTCCAGCAGACCCTCGTCGACCAGGGCCATGGCCACGGTGGCGGTCCACACCTTGGAGATCGAACCGATCTGGAACACCGTGTCGGTGGTGGCCTCGATGCCCGCGCCCTGGTGGGCCCAGCCGGCTGCGGCCTCGGCCAGCACCTCGCCGCGGTGCATGATCGCCAGGCTGGCGCCGACGCCGTGGGCCGCGACCAGCTCGGCCAGCCGGGCCTGCCAGCGGGCCGTCAGCGCGGGGTCCAGGGTGCTCTGCGCGGCAGGGGTCTCCGTAGGCGTCTCAGTGGTCTGTGTCATTCGTTGACTCCAATCAGGATGTATCGCCGATACCGGAGGCGGCATCAGGACGCGGTGTGGGTGATGACCCAGTCGACGACCCGCCGGCAATAGTCGACGCGGTGTGAGGGACGGCCGTTGAGGATGAACAGGTGCGAGCCGCCGGGGTACAGGACCAGCTGTGCCTGGACGCCGCGGATCTTCAACGCCTGGAACCACTCCTCGGCCTGGCCGGGCGGGCAGCGGTCGTCGGCGGCGCCGTGCAGGATGAGCGTGGGCGCGCGGACCGCGTCCACATATGTCAGCGGCGACAGGCGTTCCAGCATCTCCGCCCCGCCGATCTCCAGGGCGGAGATCATTTGGCCCTCGTCGGAAGTGCCCGCCATGCTGCGCAGGTCGGTGACCACGCCGCCGGGCACCACAGCCGCGAAGACCTCGCTGCGCGCCGACAGCCAGCAAGACATGAAGCCGCCGTAGCTGTAGCCGGTCAGGGCGATCCGGGCCGGGTCCACCAGGCCCTCCTCGACCAGCGCCGCCACCGGCTCCAGCACATCCCGCTGGTCGGCCTCGCCCCAGCCGCCGACCACCGCCTGGTAGTAGGACTCGCCGTAGCCGTCGCTGCCGCGGATGTTGAGCACCAGGATCGTCCACCCTTGCGACACCAGCTCGTGGTGGTACAGATGGACGGCGTCGGCCTGCGGGCTCCAGGCATTGTGCGGACCGCCATGCACATCCACCAGCAACGGACCGCCGGCCGGCGCGGCCGGGTCGCGGATCACCCAGCCGGGCACCACTGCGCCGTCGGAGACGGCGAACGCGCGGTCCTGGTAGATCGGCAGCCGGACGTCGGGCAGCGCCGTCTCCATATGCCTGGTGAGCCGGCGGAACTTGCCGGAATCCAGGTCGACCACGCCGACCTCGCCGAAGGTGGACTCGTCGGAGTACACGAACGCGACGGTCCCCGCGGCCTGCGACACCTTCGCGCCGTTGACGTTGAGCCGCGGGGGCAGGTCGAGGTAGTGCGCCTGATCGGAATCGGCCGACAGGACACAGAGCCGGGAGGAGCCGTGGTCTCGGACCGCGAACAGAATGTCCTCGCCGTGGAACTGCGCGAGCGCCCCGGGGTAGCCGGGCGCGCCCGGCATGACGTTGCGATCCTGGTCGGCGGCCAGCAGGGCCGGGGCCGCGCCGTCCAGCGGCTGGCGCAGCAGGTTGAGGTGCCCGACGGAGACCGTGGTGCGGCCGGTGACCAGCAGCGCCGAGCCGTCCGGGTACCAGCTCAGCGGGCCGGTCAGCGCGATGCCGGTGCCGATCCGCCGCGGCGGTGCGGGGGATCGGCCGGACTCGACGTCCGCGCGGACGTCGATCACGTATGGCGCCGACGTGCGCAGGTGCTCCAGCCCCGGACCGCTCTCACCGATGAAAGCCAGCCGGGTCCCGTCTGGCGACCACACGGGCGCCGCGCAGTTGTCGGTGCCCTCGGTCAGCTGCTCGATCCGGCCCGAGGCGACGTCGACCACGAAGATCTGGGTCCGCGCCGCACCTACCACGCCGGCGCCGTCCACCTTCCAGTGCAGCTCGTCGACGACCACCGGCGCGTCCGGGGCGCGCGGGGCGTCGAGTGCGCTGAACGCGATGCGCGTGCCGTCCGGCGACCAGGCCGCCGGTCCCGCGCCTGACGGGCGGGACTGTTGGGTGGTCAGTTGCCGGGCCTCGCCACCGTCCACCCGGATGAGGTGCAGCTGGCCGGCCCGCAGAAACGCCAGCGCGGCGCCGTCCGGCGACCAGCGCGGCGCGGCGTCGGCCGGGCCGTTGGTCAGTTTGCGCGGCGTGCCGCCCGCAACGTCTACCAGGTAGATCGCCGATGCCGCGCCGTCCAGCTCTTCGTCCTGTTCGGTCAGCACATAGGCGACGCACGAGCCGTCCGGAGAGAGGTCGGGGTCTCCGGGGATCTCGAAGCGGAAGATGTCGTCGATCCTCAGCGGCTGGGTCATGTCGCCTCCAGTGCGGTTCTCGCGGGCAGGGCGGGGATACAGGACAGCAGCGTCCTCGTGGTCTCGTGGGCCGGGCGGGCCATCACCTCGGCGGTCGGGCCGCACTCGACCAGGCGGCCGGATTCCAGGACCGCGATCTGGTCGCAGAGGTACCGGACCACCGCGAGGTCGTGCGAGATGAACAGCAGCGCGAAGCCGAGGTCCCGCTGGAGTCGGCGCAGCAGATTCAGCACCGCACCCTGGACCGAGACGTCGAGCGCCGAGGTGACCTCGTCGGCGATCAGGACCCCGGGCCGGGCAGCGAGCGCCCGCGCCAGCGCGACGCGCTGGCGCTGTCCGCCGGACAGGGCTTCGGGAAGCTGGACGGCGCGCGCCGGGTCGATGCCGACCAGGCCGAGCAGGCGCGCCACCTCGGCGGCCCGCTCGGCGCGCCGAGCCTTGGGCAAGGCTTCCGCCACCGCGGCGCCGATGCTCAGCCGGGGGTCGAGCGAGGCGTACGGGTTCTGGAACACGAGCTGCACGGCGGTACGCCCGGGGCGCCGGGGCTGGTCCACGCCGTCGACCAGGATCCGGCCGGCAGTCAGCGGCGCGAGGCCGACAACGGCCTTGCCCACCGTGGACTTGCCGGAGCCGGAGCCGCCGACCAGGCCGGTGACGGAGCCGTCGGGGACGACGAGGTCCACGCCCTCGACGGCGGTGAACCGGCCGTAGCGCACGCTTACGCCGCGCAGTTCCAGGGAGCTCATTGCACCACCTCCGTCTTGGCGCGGGTTGTGTCATCGCGGGTTGTGTCGTCGCGGGTTGTGTCGCCGCCGGCTGCTCGCGGATACCAGCACGCCACGCGGTGCCCGGCGCCGTCCGCGGCCGGCGCCAGCACGGGCAACTCGCCACGGCACCGGTCCTGGGCGAAGGCACACCGCGTCGCGAACGCGCAGCCCGAGACCTCCTCCCCCGGCTCCGGCGGCCGGCCAGGGATGGTGGCCAGCTCGCGGTCCAGATCAGTGGTCATCGTCGGGATCGCGCCGACCAGGGCCCGGGTGTAGGGATGCGCGGCGGCCTGGAACAACCGGCTGACCGGCAGCTCCTCGACGACCCGGCCCGCGTACATCACCAGGACCCGGTCGCAGACCTCTGCCACGACGCCCAGATCGTGCGAGATCAGCAGCAGCGCCGCGCCGGAGTCGGCCCGGATCTGGCCGAGCAACTCCAAAACCTGCTTCTGCACGGTCACGTCCAGCGCCGTGGTCGGCTCGTCCGCGATGATCAGTCTCGGCTCAGCCATCAGCCCCATGCCGATGAACGCGCGCTGCCGCATGCCGCCGGAGTACTCGTGCGGCCGTTGCCGGGCGCGGCGCTCCGGATCCGGGATGCCGACCGCGGCCAGCCGGTCCACGGCCCGGGCCAGCGCGGCCTTCCGGGACTGGCCGAGGTGGACCTCGGAGACCTCGGCCAGCTGACGGCCCACCCGCAGCGCCGGGTTGAGCGACGTCATCGGGTCCTGGAACACCATGGCCAGCTCGGCCCCGAGCCGCCGGCCGGAGCGCGGGTCCGCGAGCAGGTCATGTCCGTCGAAGCGCACAACGCCCTGGACCTGGCCGGGGTACGGCACCAGCTGGGCCAGCGCCAGCGCGGTCAGGCTTTTGCCGGACCCAGACTCGCCGACCAGACCGACGGCTTCCCCGGCCGCGACGGACAGGGAGACGTCGCGGACGGCGGTCCGCCCGCCGGGGAAGGAGACCCGCAGATGGGTGGCCTGGGCCAGGGCGTCGACGGCGATGTCGCCGTCGATGTGGCCGTCGATATCCGCCGGAGTCTGCGGGAGCCCTCCGTCGGCGTTCATCGCGACGGGGGTCCGCGCGGCCGGGACTACGCGCGCCGCCGTGCGCCGCCCGCCGGTCTGCGCCACCGCCTCGCCGAGCAGCCCGAACACCAGCCCGGCCAGCACCACCGCGACGCCCGGGGCCAACGCCGAAGCCGGATTCACATAGATCCGGCTCAGCCCCTCGTTGAGCAGCCGGCCCCAGTCGTAGTCCGGGCTCTGCACGCCCAGGCCCAGGAACGACAGCCCGGCGAAGGCGATGAGCGATCCGGTGGCGGCCTGCGCCGCGAACAGCACGACCGGCTCCACGATGTTCGGCAGCACGTGCCGGATGACGATCCGGAACCGGCCGACGCCCAGGATCCGTGCCGTCGCCACGTAGTCCGAGCCGGCGACGGACGTCGCCAGGTTCTGGATCAACCGGGCCAGCGGCGGCACCAGCGCCAGCCCGATGGCCAGCACCGCGCCGGTGCTCCCGATGCCGAAGATGGTGGCGAGGAAGAGCACGAACAGCAGTCCCGGGAAGGCGACCAGCACGCCGACCACGCCCGTCACCGCCCGGCCCCCGCGTCGGCCCAGCACGCTCGGCGCGAGGCCCAGCAGCAGCCCGCCGAGCAGGCCGATCGCCGTGGCGGACAGCCCGAGCCGCAGGGTGAGCCGAGTAGCGACGATCACCCGGGCCGCGATGTCCCGGCCCAGGCTGTCGGTGCCGAGCAGGTGCGCCCCGCTGACGCCCTGGTTCATCGCCGCGGTGTCGATCTTCGAGGCCTGGTCGCCGAACACCACCGGTCCGGCCACCGCCAGCGCGGCCAGCAGCAGCACGGCGGCCAGCGCCGCGGCGCCGATCGGGGTGCGGACGCTCTGGCGCAGCCAGCGAGCGAACGACGCCGGCGGGTCGGCGGAGACGACGTCCTGCGCTGTGGTCGCAGCTGTTGTGGTCGCAGCCGTTTTGGTCGCAGCCATCAGTTCCCCCGCACCGTCGAACGCGGGTCGATGAGGGCGACCGCCACGTCCACCGCGAACGTGATCAGCAGCGCGGCGGCTCCGTAGACCAGCACCACGCCCTGCACCAGCGGATAGTCCTTGGTCGTGATGGCCTGCACGATCGTCGAGCCCAGGCCCGGCCAGGCGAACACGTTCTCCACCAGCACCGTGCCGGCCAGCAGCGAGGTGAACAGCAGGCCGCCGATGGTCAGCGACGAGGTCAGCAGGTTCGGCAGCGCGTGCCGCAGGTAGACGAGCCGGGCCGGGAGGCGCTTGGCGCGCGCCGTGCGCATGTAGTCCTCGCGCAGGACGCGGAGAGCCTCGACCCGGACCACCCGGGACAGCGATGCCGCCGGGACCACGGTCAGGGACAGGACCGGCAGCACGTACGAGGACAGATCTGACTGCCCGGCCACCGGGAACAGCTGCCACCACACCGCAAACACCGCGACCAGCCCGACCGCCAGCAGGAACTCCGGCAGCGCGGCCAGGACCCCCGTGGTCGCGGCGAACGCCAGCTCTCCGCGCCGGCGGCGGCCGTCCCTTGTGAGGACGGCCGCCAGCATGCCGATCGGGATGCCGACCAGCAGGATGAGCAGCACAGCGGGGATCACCAGCTGCAACGTCGCGGGGAGCCGGTCGGAGATGATCTGCGAGACCGGCATCTGGGAGACGATCGAGTCGCCGAGCCGGCCGTGGAACAGGTTCGCCAGGAAGGCGCCGTACTGCTCGGGCAGCGGCTGGTCCAGACCCAGGTCGTGGCGCCGGGCCGCGACCTGGGCCGGGTCGGCGGCGAGCCCGAGGGCGCCGCGCACCGGGTCGCCGGGGATCAGGTGGATCATCGCGAAAGACGCAGTCACCACCACGCCCAGCGAGACCACCAGCCGACCGGTGCGCCGGGCCAGGAACCCGGGCCAGGTATCGCCGGTCAGCGTGGCGACGGCACGGCGAAGCGCCGCGACCGCGCCGACCGGGGCCGTCCGGCCGGCACCGCCCGGGGCGGCCGACCCGGCGGGGTCCACCCCGACATTCGCGATCTCGACCCGGGCCATCAGCTGCCCGCTCGCAGGCTGCTCGGGATGGGACCGGCGCCGTCGACGTCGTAGCTGACACCCTTGCCGTACCAGCCGAGCAGACTGTCCACGATCGGCACCACGTCCACCCGCTTGACCAGCGCGGCATCAGCCTGTTGCCACAGCGGGCAACCGTCCTTGCCGGCCACCGCCATCGCCTGCTTGCTCAGTCTGGTGTAGTCCGGGTTCGCGACCGCGCCGAAGTCGGTACCGTTCGGCGGGGTCGGTCCGTCGTAGAACCGGGCCAACTGGTCCGGCAACGGAACGCTGACCGGGATCCAGGACACGTCGTAGCCGCCGGAGGCCAGGGTGGTCACCGTCGTGGTCGCATCCACGGCCTTGTCCTCGACCTTCACACCGAAGTCGGTCCACTGCTTGGCGGCCAGCTCATAGGAGGCGGCCGCATCCGGGCCCAGCTGCGAGGAGTGGAGCTGGGTAACGGTCAGCTGCTTGCCGTCCTTGGTCCAGCCCTGGCCGCCCTTCGTCCAGCCGGCCGCGGTCAGATCGGCGGCGGCCTGGACCGGGTCATGCGCCGGAAGGTTGCCGGTGACACTGTCGCCGGTGCACGGGTTCGGGGCCACTTCGCCGATCGTGGTGGCCGGCTGCCCGGTGCCGCCGGTGGCCACCGACCCGATCTGCTTCAGGTCCAGCGCCTCGACCAGCGCCTTGCGCACCGCGGGATCGGCGGTGTCGTGCCCGGCGGCCTCGTTGAAGGTCATGAAGCCGAACGGCGTCAGCGTGCTCTTCTTGCCGACGCGGGCCCCATCCAGGCGCTGGGTATCGGGGCCGTTGATCTGTGCGATGTTCAACTGGCCGGACAGCAGCATGTTCGCCGCCGTCGACGGATTCGCCACCACCTTGAAGATCACAGTGACCGGCATATCGGCGTCGGTGGCGCCAGCCGGGCCCCAGGCATAGCCCGCACGCTTGGTGTACGTGTAGTGGTCGCCGGGGACGGCCTCGGTCAGCTGGTAGGGCCCGCTGGCATTGGTGGTCTTGGCCAGCGCCCCCGGATCGGCCAGATTCTTCTGGCACACGAGCGGCAGCAGCTGTGTCATCTCAACGATGAACGGCGCCGGGGCCTGCGTAGTGATGGACACGGTGCGCGCGGCGGCGTCGGCCGTGGCCTTCGCGGTCGCCGGAACCACGACACCGAGCAGCGGCGAGGCGTTCTTCGGATCAGCGATGTAGTTGTACTCGGCCGCGACATCGGCAGCGGTCAGCGGCGTGCCGTCCTGGCAGGTAACGCCGGCCCGGATGGTGAACGTCGCAGAGTTCGCGGTCGCGGTCCACTTCTCGGCGACCCCCGGAGTGAGCTTGCCATCATCGGAGATGTGGACGAGCCGGTCGTACGCGTACCCGATCATCAAGACCGCAGTCCCGGCCAGCGCCGTCGTCGGGCTCAGCGTCCCGGGGTCAGAGGCGATACCGATGGTGATCGTCGCGCCACCGCCGCCCTTGCCACCACCGGCCCGAGCAGACGACCCACCGCACGCCGCCAGCGACACCCCCACAGAAGCAGCAGCCGCCACCCCCACCACCCGGCGAACACACGCCGCCCTTCTCGCCCCGAAGCCCGCTGCACTGCTCATCAGCCCTGCTCCTTCTGCCGCCACGCCTACGAGTGGGTGAACTGTAGGCAGCGGGCAAGGGGGCCGCCGTCGTCGCGGCGAACGAAAAAGCCGCGCACCAGTAGTGCAATCAGCCGAAGACGACCAGCGCTCGGAGCACGAGATTGGACAGGTCCGCCGCCCGGAGGGTCCCGCGAGGAGCTTGGCGGCGCGCCCGTCCGGCCGCTCGTCGTCGACTCCGATGGCGCGACAGAACACCAGGAAGTCGGACCGCATCCGCGACGGCGCCCCGACGGCCCTGGCTCAACTGGGCTTTCACCAGCACGAGTTCGTCGATGAGATCCAAGTCCGCCAGCCCACGACCGAGAGCTCAAAACACTCGAGCTCCCGCCCAGAGGTCCGGTCATGCGCACCTTGCGCGCGATCACCGCCCAGGAAGGCACGGTGGTCGAAGTCACGGTCACACAGTGAAGGGCAGCCACCTGCATGGAATGCGCTTCCACTGGAACGGACTGATCTGGCCCGACACCACGAAATGAAGATCATTATCAGTCACCGATCGACTACGGTACGTGTGCAAAGCCCATCTGACAAGGGGAAACACATGCACCGCACGTTCAAAGCCGCCATCGGCGCACTCGCCGCCGTGGCGATGATCGCACTTACTTCCGCACCGGCCTACGCCACCTCGATGGCACGCACCAAGGACAACGCCGCGGCCTACTTCGTCATGACCGACATCACCCACGCGCAGTTCGTGGTGAAGCTGGACGAGCCCGCGGACATCGAGCACGCACGGGAACTGCTGTCCGGCCAGACCACTGACCGGCCGCACATCATCGGGCGCATCAAGCACAGGACGGCGCCGTACAACCCTCGTTGGAGCTACCACCTCACGCCGGAGACCATCTCATTCTTCGATGCCGCCATCGAGGTCTGCGACGCCACCATCCCCTACGTCGAGGAACACCTCGACGAGGCCGGCGGCGCCTTCCTTCCCGGGAACGTCTGGTGCGACTGGTCCTCGCGCCTGGTCAGGGAAATCCCGGCGCCTTAGTGAGAGCCGACTAAGGACTTCCATCAAGAGTGGGCGTGGAGTCGTCGCCGACAGATGATGGCGCAGCCCAGGGTGAGGAACACGTGGTGGATGTCCTCGCGGATCTCCACGCCGGAGCCGTGTTCGGTACCGCGCCGGGCGATGTGCGGGGTGATATCTGCAGGGTACGGACGCGGTCGCGGTAGCTCTCGTGGTCATAGCCGCGGTCGGCGTACAGGTGCCGGGGGCGCCGTCGTGGCCGGCGGCGGACGCCTCGTACCGGCGGGATGCCTGGATCAGCGGGAGCAACTGGGTGACGTCGTTGCGGTCGCCGCCGGTGGTGATCGCGGCCAGCGGGAGGCCGTACGCCTCGACAATCAGGTGGTGCTTGCTGCCGGCCCTACCCCGGTCCACCGGGGACGGGCCGGTGGCCGGCCCACCCGGCGCGGATAGAGTTCAGCAGTCCCGCAGCCCGCGCCGGCAGGTTCACCGTGCCCGCCATGACCACCCGCGGGATCGTCATGAAGCAGCAGCAGAAGTTCCGGGAGTCCGCCCTGGCGGACATGGCCCGCCGGCTGCCCGACTTCACCGAACTGCGGCTACGGGACATGGACGAGCACGACGTCGACATGCAGGTACTCTCGCTCACCAACAACCAGGGCCTGGAGATGCAGCCCGACCCCGCGATCACCGTTTCCGACGCCGACGAACTGGCCGTCCACCGCGACCGCGAGACTTCGACCGTCGTCCTCGAATTCGCCGTTCACGGCCATCTGACGCAGACCGGGAGCCCGTACCAGAACCGCTTCGTCTCCGTGATCACGATCCAGAACCGTAAGGTGACCCACCGGCGCGACTACATGGACTCCTACGCGGCCGTCCATGCTCTCGGCAGCGCGGTGCCGCGGTGAGGCACCGCCAAGATCGGCGGGATCACCGCGGCAACACCCTGATGGCCCCCGCGGCGGTCACTCACCCGTCCTGCGGCCCTTGTACTCCATGAACTGCAGGGTCAGCCCGAACGTCGTCTCCGGCACCGTGAAGATCGAGCGGACCTCGTCGGTCTTGAACTCGCCCTGCAGGGCGACCCCTCGGCGGGCCAGTTCGGCCTTGGTGTCGTCGAGGTCGTCGACTTCATATCCGAGATGGCCGATGACCGCGGTCTCGCCGTCCTTGAGCATCGGCATGCCGAAACCGGCAGCGCGCGCCTCGATCAACTCCAGGCGTGTTTCACCGAAGAGCAGAAACTGCAGGTCGATGTCGCCGGCGAGAACACGCTCGCCAGGAGCTGTGCCATCGACGGTGTCGCCCGCCCGGGCGATGGCTTCGTTGATGTCGCGCACGACGATTCCGATGTGATCCAACCCGAGTAGCTGCATGGATCTCAGTCCTCCTTTACCTCTTGCTGTCTGTCTCTTGCTGTCGATCGAGATGCCCGCGCTAGATCGCGGTGCGGCCGCCGTCGGCGGCGATGACCGCACCGGTCACGTAGCTGGCTTTGTCTGAGGCGAGGAAGGCGATGACCTCGGCGATCTCGTCGACCTGGGCGCCACGTCCGAGCAGTGAGGTCTTACCGAAGCCCTCGGTGACGTCGTACAGCTCCGGGATGCTGTGCACCGCACCGGGCGTGACGGCGTTGACCCGAACCCCCAGGGGACTGAACTCGGCCGCCCACGAGCGGGTCATCGAGGCCAGGGCCGCCTTGGTGGCACCGTAGGCGGCGGCGCCCTCCAGGCCGACTGTGCCGGCCATGCTCCCCAGGTTGATGATGCTCCCCCGGCCCCGACCGGCCATGGCCGGCGCCACAGCGGCGACGAGGAAGTAGGCGGAGCGGACGTTGCCGTCGAACAGGGCGTCGTACCCGGGACCGTCGAGGTCGGCGGTCGGCCCGAACCACGAGGTGCCGACGTTGTTGACCAGCGCGTCGACCTCGCCGGCCGCCTGCGCCAGGCGGCGCACCTCGCCGATGTCGGTCACGTCGGCGGCCACGAAGCGGGCTCGGCCGCCCTCGGCTTCGATGGCGGCGACGACCTGGGCGCCTCGCTCGGCGTCGCGGCCGTGGACGACGACCTCCCATCCGTCTCGGGCCAGGCGCAGCGCAGCCGCCCGGCCGATGCCGTGGGTGGCCCCGGTCACCAGTGCTGTTCCAACAGTTCCTGCGGTCGTGCTCATGACATCCTCACTTCTGTGCAGAACGGTCTGACCTCAGGCTTTGCGCTCCCTCCGTAGGAGGGTCAAGAGCGGCGTCGGCGTTTGACTCTCCTATAGAGGGAGAGTCACACTGCGTCCGTGATCTCGACGATGCCCATCGGCGACTTCTCCCGGGCCACGCATCTGAGCGTGAAGATGCTGCGCCACTACCACGAGCTCGGTCTGTTGGAGCCGGTCGAGGTGGACGTGGACAGCGGGTACCGGCGCTATGCCGCAGAGCAGATCGTCACTGCACAAATCATCCGCCGCTTCCGCGACCTGGAGATGCCGCTCGACGACATCCAGGTCGTGCTCCAGGCTCCCGACGTCGAGACCCGCAACCGGGTGATCGCCAACCACGTGGCGCGTCTGGAGTCCAGCCTGGCCCGGACCCAGGAAACAGTCGCGTCCCTTCGGGGTCTGCTGGACCGGCCCCAGGACAGCACCGTTCAGATCAATCACCGCCATGTCGCCGCCACGTCCGCCGCCGCCATCACCGACACCGTTGACCAGGCCCACGTTGTGCCCTGGTATCGGGGGGCCATGGGCGAAGTGTCCGCCACCCTGTCAGCCCAGGACATCGAGCCGATCGGGCCGCTGGGAGGCATCTTCGGCACAGAGCTGTTCACCGAGGGCCGGGGGCGGGTCACGATCTACCTTCCGTCCGACCCGTTGCCGCAGCCGGTCGGACGCGTCAGCACCACCGTGATCCCGCCGGCGGAGCTCGCCACGATCGTCCACCGCGGTCCCAGCACCGAAGTCGACCGAACCTATGGCGCCCTCGCCGACTACGTGACCCGCTACGCCCTGGCGGTCGACGGACCGATTCGCGAGTACTACCTCGTCGGCCCCTCCGACACCCCAGACGAGTCGTTGTGGCAGACCGAGGTGGGATGGCCGATCTTCCAAACCCGACCCAGGCCATAGACAACTGGCCGACGCCCGGCGCGAGACAGGACTCTTACGGCAACGAGCTCCACCGCATGGCCGCCGCCGTCGACGAAGCCGAGCGATACGCCACTCGCAGCACGCGAGGATCGGCGGCCAGTTCCGCGTAGAGCCCCGGTCGGATGGGGATGGTCAGCTTGACCATGATCGCCGTGTCCGGCGGCAACGCGGCAACGCGGCGGCCTGCCGCGGCAACTCCTCGCGCAGCAGCTCCTCGGCCTCGGCCTTGTGCCGGCTGGTGATACTCACCTCGGGCTCGACGATCGGGACGAGACCGGCGGCAGCGATCCGTCCGGCGACGTCAAAACTGCTGATCGACGAGAGCCCGGATCCCGGCCGGGTCCGCGTCCTCGATGACCGAGCACATCGGAGCCTGCTCCGCCGCCGGGCCGGTTTTCGAGCCTTCCCAACCGGTCGCACCCGTCCGTTCGATGCCCGTCCGTTCGATGCCCGTCCGTTCGATGCCCGTCCGTTCGATGCCCGTTCGTTCGGGCTACCGATCCGACCTGATCCGACGTGATCCGATCCGATCCGGCGCGAAGAGCCGCAGCGCGTTGCGGGTGGTGAGCCGTCGCCAGTCTTGTCCGTTGAGCGGCGGAAGCGCATCCAATGCTTCTATCGCGCGCAATGCCTGCTCGTAGCGGGTCCACGCATAGTCGCTTCCGTAGAGCAGCCGATCAGGTTCGGCGATGCTGATCAGGGCTTTCATTTGCCGGTCGGCGGGCGTGCCGGCCAAGTCGTAGTAGAAGTCGGCGAGCGCGTCGGCCACGGTGGGGCCGTCAGTGTCGCCGCTGATCGTGCGGAACAGCTCCAGACGGTCGGCGAGCAGCGGCAGCACTCCCCCGGCATGCGGCACGACGAACTGGATGTCGGGAAACCGCTGCGGCGTACCGCTGAGGATGAGGTCGACCACGGTGCGGGCGGTATCAAACAGGAACTCGATCATCGGGCGCGGGTACCCGAGTGCCAGGGCCTCGTGGCCGACGCAACTGGTGGGATGCAGGAACGCGACGGCACCACGGCGGTCGAGCTCGGCGAGCACTGGGCGCATCCGCTCGTCGCCGAGGTAGAGCCCGGCGCTGTTGGTCATCAGGATGACGCCGTCGGCGTGCAGGTCGTCGAAGGCGTGCGCGATCTCTGCCAGGGCCCCGTCGAGATCCGGCAGTGGCAGGGACGCGAAGTGCCCGAAACGGTCTGGATGTGCATGCGCGATCTCGGCACCGGCCTCGTTGACGTCGCGGGCAAGTGCCCGGGCTGCCTCGTCGTGGCCGAAATGGACGCCTGGCGAGGAGATCGACAGGATCGCCCGCGCGATGCCGACCTCGTCCATCAACCGCAGGTGGGTCTCAGCGTCCCACCGCGGCCAGTAGGCCTCCGGCATGCCGTCCGGGTCCCGCAGCCCGTTGTTCTTTGCGGTACTGACGTAGTCGTCGGTGGTGAAGTGGGCGTGGACGTCGATCAGTCCGTTCGGGTTCATCTGCCTGCTCCGCTTCCGCTGCGTCTCGGGGCCTGTCCGGGTGCCTGTCCGGGTACTTGTCCGGGTACTTGTCCGGGTCACGCGATCGACGTGACCGGCTCGAGGTCGAGGCGGACTCCCTGCCGCCACACGGCGCGCACCGAGAGGCTGTCGCCGACGTCCGCGGTCGGATCGCCGTCGACAAGCAGCAGGTCGGCGCGCATGCCCTGGTCGATCCGGCCGCGGTCGGCCAAGCCGAAGCGCTGTGCCGTCAGTGCCGTCGCGGCACGCAGAGCTTCGAGCGGCGTGAAGCCCGCGCGAACCAGGAGGCGTAGTTCGCCGTGCAGGCTGGCGCCGTGCGCGGTGCCGGGGGCGCCGAGGTGCGCGGCGTCGGTGCCGGCCAGGACGTCGACACCGGCTGCGCGGAGCGCCGACACCGATGCGAGCACGTACTCGAAGTGGCGCTGCGGGAGGGTGCGCCAGGTGTCGGCGAGGCTGTCGAGCCACACCGGAGGAACCTTCGGCCGCACGCGTGGGTCTGCGGCCAATGCGGCCGACGCGTCCTGCCCGGTGATCGAGGCGAGGGTGCTGAGCGTCGGGATGACGAAGACGCCGGCCGCGGCGATGCGCTCGACGAGCTTTGGGGCGTGCGGGGCGTCGACGAACAGGTGGGTGAGCCCGTCCACGCCGGCGTCGACCGCCAGCCCGGTGGCCTCCAGCGTGAGCGCGTGGGCCAGGACCTTGAGCCCGTTGGCGTGCGCCTCCCGGACGGCGGCGATCAGGATGTCCTGTGCCAGGACCGGCACGCTGGCGCCCAGAACGCGGCCGTCCTCGATCATGACCTTGAGATAGTCGGCGCTCTCGGCGATCCGGCCCGCGACGAATCCCGGCACCTCGGCGACGGACGCGGCGGTCGGCCACGGCCCGTCCATCCCCTTGCGCAACTGGTGTGGGTGTCCGCCTGGCGGCGTGAGGCCGACAGATGCGCTGCGGACGTCGGCCATGTCGAAGGAGCCGGTCGCCACACGGCGCAGCGGCATCATCTGCTCCGGCATGGAGGTCAGGTCCAGTTCGGTCGTGACGCCGAACGTCAACGCCTGACGCAGGGCGGACTCGTCGCTGTGTGTGTGAGCGTCGATCAGGCCAGGCAGCAACGTCGCTCCCGTCGCGTCCACCACCGCGGCACCTGGCACCCGAGTGCCGCCGACTGACGTGATCACCCCGTTCGCGACCTGCACGTCCACCGCGCCCAGCCGCCGCTCGCCGTCGAAAACCTGCGCGCCGGCTATGACGAACTCGTTCATCCGGATCACCTATCCACTAGTTCGTATATACTGGTTAGTGTACATGGGTCAGTAGACGCTGGATAGGATTGCCGGGTGGATGAGGAGATGATCGAGATCGCGGTGCTGCTACGCCGCGCCCAGCTGCGCAAGCAGACCAGTTGCGAGGCGGTACTCGCCCGGTGGGAGATGACGCTGCCGCAGTGGGGCATGCTCAACGCGGTCGCCGCGAATCCGGACTCCTCGACCCACGCGCTCGCACTGCTGACCGGGCAGTCCGACCAGTCCGCAGGCGCGGTGGTCACCCGATTGGAGCAGCGTGGCCTTCTGGCGCGTCGCAGCGGACACGGCAAGGCCATCCTGCACCGGGCCACCCCTGAGGGAGCAGAGATGCTGAAAGCGTGCGACGGCGCGGTGGCGCAGACGATGCGCACCGCGTTGTCCGGCTACAGCGAGGACGAGGTGCGCACGCTCCACGATCTGCTCAAGAGGCTGGCCTGAACCGGGTGTTCACGGTGACGGAGGCAGGCCGTCCCCTCACATCCGTCGCATGTCACCGTCGGCGCGGGAGGTCTATCAGCGACCGCCTGCCGCCCCATGCCGCGCTGAGTTCGTCCAGCGCCTTCTCCGATGGGCTGCCGGGGGCCGCGGTGTAGACGACCACCCGCAGGTCGCTGCGATGGGTGGTGAGCACGTCGCAGTCCACGAACAGCATGCCCAGCTCGGGATGATCGATGGTTTTGCGTTCCTGGTCGTAAACGCCGACGTGACGCTTCTCCCACAGGCTGCGGAATCTCGGGCTGGCCTCGCACATGTCGGCGATCAGCTGGGCCAGTCCGCGGTCTTCCGGATATCTGCCGGAGCTCGATCGCAGGTCGGCGACGACGGCTTCCTCGAAGCCGCGCTCTTCGGCGTGGGTGCGCACGACGCGCGTGGGCAGGCCGGTGAAGTGGCGCCACGCTATGTTGCGTTCGCGTTCGGGCCGCTCCAGGGGGTCGCCGATCGCGGCGACCCACATCGCGTTCCACGCTATCGGGTTCCATCCCGCGTCACAGACGACCACCGGGCTCGCCGACAGCTGCTCCACCAGACGGCGGACGCCGGGTGGAAGGGTGTCGCGAATACGCTGTTCGTCGGTTTCCACCCGCCCGGCGAGCCGGAACAGGTGCGCCCGTTCGGCTTCGGTCAGGCGCAGGGCACCGGCGAGCGCGGCCAGCACCTGCGACGAAGGCGCGCTGGCCCGGCCCTGCTCGAGCTGAGTCAGATAGTCGGCGGACACACCGGCCAGACGGGCCAGCTCTTCGCGCCGCAGCCCGCGCGCACGCCGGTGCGGGGCGACAGGGAGCCCGAACTCCTCGGGGGTCACCCGCTCGCGCCAGGCGCGCAGCGTCGCGCCGAGTTCGTTGGCCGGAACCGCCACGGCTCCGATCGTACGGCGAAGCACCCCGGTGCCGCCCATCACAGACGCTCGGCGAACCAGTCGGCGATCAGCTGCCGCACGGGGTCGGGGTCATCGACGTTGCAGTGCTCCGCGCCGCCGTTGACGCCGTCGAGCACCACCAGTTCCTTGTCGGCGGAGCCGGCTGCCTCGATCGCCTGCTGCGCGTCTGAAAGCGGGATGGCCTTGTCGTTCGCACCGTGCACGATCAGGAACGGCTGGGTCAGGTGCGGCAGCGCCTCAGCGAGATGGAACGCCTTGACCTTGTCCAGGGCCTGCTCCATCGTGTCGGCGCCCATCACCCACGGCAGCTGCCAGAACGGCACCGAGACGGTCTTGGACCGGGTCTCCCAGCGCCGCTGCCAGACGGCGCCGTAGTCGAACACTCCGCCCCAGGCGGCGCAGGCCTTGATCCGGTGCTCGAAGGCGGCGCCGCGCGGCCCGTAGTAGCCGCCGAGGCTGATGGCCAGCAAGCCGATCCTCTCCGGGTCGATGTCCGGGCGCGTCACGAGGTAGTCCACGATCGCGGTGGTGGGCACCTCGTAGTCCGGACGAGAGGGGACGCCGCGCAGGCGCAGCGGCTCCCCGGTGCCGGGGGTGTCGATCACCAGGCAGGCGATGCCCCGGTCGGCGAATTCTTCGCGGATGAACCCGTAGAGCAGTTCCTTGGTGACGTCGAACCCGTTGTAGAAGATCACCACCGGCGCCGGTCTCTGGTCGGGGCCAGAGGCGCGGGCGGGAATGAGGTAGCCGGGCAGGATGCCGTCCGGCGAGTCGATCTCCACGCGCTCCAGTGGCTGGGGCATGAGCTCGACGGCCTTGGCGAACGCGGTGAGCGCGTGTTGGTAGCTGTTCGTCTTCGCCGGGCCCGGCGGAGTCTGCCGCTCGCCGGTCAGGTAGTAGTTGGAAGCCCGCAGATAGCGCGCACTCGCGCTGCGCCGGTATCCGCGGCGCAGATCCTCCTCGGCGAACCCCGCCTGGAGCGCGCCGGCGCTGTCCCAGGCCTTCGTCCACGCCTCGGGATCCGGCTCGGCTTCGCGCAAGGGAGCCAGGACGTGATCGATCTGCCCCAGCTCTCCGCCGGCCATGACCGACAGCATCACCGCGCCCGACCACATGTAGTTGTTCGGGAAGTAGTTGAACATGGCATCTCCCTCATTCGTTCGAGCACCGCCAGATCAACGTTATCCGCGATTCCGCAGCTCAGAGGCGCTAAAACTGGTGATGCCAGCACCACCCTCAGCCAGCCCGTCCCGTTGTGGCGTTCTTCTCGCGCGGGCCTCGGCTCGGGCCTCGGCGCGGGCCTCGGCACGGGCCTCGGCTCGGGCTTCGTGAACGCCTTCAGGCCGGCGTGGTGGCGATGTGTTTCGACCTGGCCGCGCTGGTGGTCGCGGTCGGCGACGTGCGCTCGGGATGCGCCCGGCGGAAATCGTCCTCGGTGGGACGGCGTCTGCTCAGATCACTGCCTCGCGTCGACCGCGTCCTACTCTTTGACCGCCGCGTCGAACAGCGCGGCGGCCGCCGCACGGGCGGTCGTGGCCGCCGAGGGGTCGCGGTCCATGCGGGCTGAGACCCCCGCGCCGTCGTACAACAGGTGCAGCTGCCGCGCGAGGCCTTCGTAGTCGGCGACGCCGGCCTCCCGGGCCAGGTCGGTGAACATCGTCCGCACCCACTTCCGGTACCGGTCCGTGGCACACTCGACCGGGCTGCCAGGCTGGGCCTCGGCGCTGGCGGTGATGTGCGCGCAGCCGTTGAAGCCGGGCTCGGTGAAGATCTGGCCTTGGGCGTCGAAGACCCCCAGCAGGCGCTCGCGCGGGGTGCGGAACCGGGTCAGGGTGCGCTCGACGCCCTCGCGGGTACGGTCCGTGCGGGCGTCCAGGTAGGCCTGGACCAGTTCGTCTTTGCTGCCGAACACGTTGTAGAGCGAGGCCTTGGCGACACCGGCCTTCTGCACGACGCGGTCGATGCCGACAGTCTGGATGCCTTCGCTGTAGAACAGTTCGTCGGCGGCGTCGAGCAGGCGTTCGCGCACGGACGGCTTCGGTGAAGCGTTCGCCGCCTTGACCTTGGTGGGCATGGATTCCTTCTTTCAGACTGACGGTACAGTCTAGTACTCCATTCGGGGGCTTTTCGCCTCCTACCCGGTCCAACAACAGTAGACAGACCTGTCTTCCCGAGCAACGCGCCAGAGGCGGTCTCCGGGCTCTGGTGACCGCCTCTGGTTTGCGCGGCCGCTGTCCGGGCCGCCTGTCTGCTACCTGTCGAGGAACAGCTTCGTGTGGGTCACGAACCGCTCCGGGTACTGGAAGTGGGCCCCGTGGTTGGCGTCCGGGTAGAGGATCAGCTCGGCGTCCGGCAGGAACTGCTGGAGGATGTAGGAGTTGATCGTCGCGATGATGATGTCGTCGGTGCCGTTGACCACCAGGACCGGGACCTTGATGTTCTTCAGGATCGCGTACGCCGGGTCCTTGGTGGTGCCGTAGGTGTGGATGGCCTTGCCCTGGCCGGCGTAGACCTGCTCGCCGAAGGGGGAGGCGTCGCGGTCCTTGCGGGCCACGATCCGCTCGACGTACTCCCGGCCCAGCTTCTGGCTGGTCTCGGTCGGGGCGAACAGGATCGGCAGCCACATGTCCTCCTGCCGGGGAAGCTTGACGCCGAACAGCGCGCCGATCTCCGGCGGTGTCTCGCCGATGCCGACGCCCCCGCGGGGCCCGGTACCGACCAGGACGAGCCTGCGGGCCAGGTCGGGCCGCTGGATGGCGACTTGCTGCGCGACCAGGCCGCCCATGGAGTGGCCGACCAGGTCCACGGTCGTCAGACCGAGGGCGTCGATGAAGGCTGCGGCGTCGGTGGCCATCTGCTCGATGGTGTCCGGGACCACGCCGCTGGTGGAGGCGACGCCGGTGTTGTTGAACAGGATGACCTCGCGGTCGGCGGCGAATCCGTCGCCGATCGCCGGGTCGTGGTCGTCGAGGTTGCCGATGAAGTGCTGGAAGAACACGACCGGGGTCCGGCCCGCGGCCGGGTCGCCGAAGCGGCGGTAGGCGAAGCGGATGCCGCCGGCCTCGACGAACTGGGTGGGGGCGGTGTCGTGGGTGTGGTCGCCCATGGTGGCGCTTCTCCTCGGAGCTGTGGTTGGCAGAGCAGTTGTTGACGTGCGTTGGCCGACCGGGTGGTGGTCAGTCGGCGGTTGGCTGGTGATCAGTTGGTGATCAGTTGGTGGTCATGCCGCCGTCGACGTTGAGGATGTGGCCGGTGATGTACGAGGCCTGGTTCGATGCGATGAACACGATCGCGTCGGCGAGTTCTTCGGACAGGCCGAGGCGGTCCAGCGGGACCTGCGTCACCAGGGCCGCCTTGTTCTGCGGGGTCCCGGTGAACCGGGTCAGCATGCCGGTGTCCGTGGGGCCGGGGGCGACGGCGTTGACCCGGATCCCCGCCTTCGCGACCTCCAGCGCCACCGACTTGGTGATGCCCTCCACGGCGTGCTTGCTGCCGACGTAGACCGAGGCCCCGGCCGCACCCTCATGCCCGTAGGTCGAGGAGATGTTGACGATGCTGCCGCTGCCCTGCTCCTGCATGACCCGCACCTGGTGCTTCATGCTCAGGACGACGCCCAGGACGTTCGTGTCGAACGTGTCGTTGACGCTCTGGGGGCTCTGATCGGTGATCGGGCCGGGCCGGCCTTCGGTGCCGGCGTTGTTGACAGCGACATCCAGCCGGCCGAACCGTGCGACGGTCTGGTCGACCATGGCGCGGACGTCCTCGTCCTGACGGACGTCGGCGTTGATGAACTCGGCCTCCGCGCCGAGGCCGCGCAGCTCCTCGACGAGTTCCCTGCCGACCTCGTCGCGCCGACCGGTGACGACCACGTTCGCCCCCTTCTTCGCGAAGGCGACGGCGGCGGCCCGGCCGATGCCAGTGAGCGCACCGGTGATCAAAACGACAGGCTGGTCCATGTTCTTGCTCCTGCGAGTGGGTGAGTTTCGTGCGATGTAGCGCGGGTCAGACGGCGGTGCGTCCACCGTCGACGGGGATGACGGCGCCGGTGATGTATCCGGCGGCCGGTGAGGCCAGGAACGCGATGGCGTCCCCGATCTCCTCGGCGTCTGCCGCCCGGGACAAAAGGGTGGTCTTACCCAGGGCCGCGATACGGTCTGCCGCCGCCCCGCCGGTGTAGGCCGGTCCGGGGGCGATGGTGTTGACGCGCACGCCGCGCGGGCTGTACTCGGCGGCCCAGGACCGGGTCAACGCGGCCAGCGCGGCCTTGGTGGCGCTGTAGGCGGCGCTCCCGGACAGGCCGATCTGACCGACCATGCTGCCGAGGTTGATGATGCTTCCCCGCCCGCGTTCGGCCATCTTCGGCGCGATGGCGGCGGTGAGGTAGTACGCGCTGCGGACGTTGGCGGCGAACAGCTCGTCGAACCGGTCGGGGTCCAGGTCGGGCGTGGGGCCGAACCAGGAGAACCCGGCGTTGTTGACCAGGACGTCGACATCCCCGGCCGCAGCCACCAGCTCCCCGATGGCGCGGACGTCGGAGAGGTCGGCGGCAACGAACTCGGCACTGCCGCCGGCGTTCTCGATCTCCTTGACGACCGCGGCCCCGCGCTCGGCGTCCCGGCCGTTGACCAGGACCTTGAATCCGTCCCGGCCGAGCTTCAGCGCTGCGGCCCGGCCGATACCGGACGTCGCGCCTGTGACCAGGGCTGTGCGTGTCTCGGACATGATGACGCCTCCGTCGATTGATTAGACCGGTCTGTCTAATCCCCTACTTCAGCTAAGCAGCCCCGTCCTGTCTCGTCAAATCGTGGCGACAGTGGGCGACAGACTAGGCCGTTTAACCGTGGTTTGACATGGCAGAAAGCCGCCACCTACGATCAAATACACGGAATAGACAGACTGGTCTGATCAACCGCCGAGAGCAGGGAGCCACGCATGAGCACGACCTTCTTCGGCGCGTCGTTCGACGCCGCCAACGCCGCCCGCACCGCGCATTTCTGGGCCACCGCCCTCGGCCGCCAAGTGGCTGCCGGCGCCGACGAGAACGACGCCGTCGTCGAGGCCGACGACCCCGCCGGCGGACCACGACTGTCCTTCCATCGGGTCCCCGAGGCCAAGACCACGAAGAACCGCTTCCACCCGGACCTGATCGCCGACGACTACCACGCCGAACGCGAGCGCCTGCTCAGCCTCGGCGCGACCGAACTCAACGAAGTCCAGCGCGGCACCGCCCGATGGACCACCTTCGCCGACGTCGAGGGCAACGAGTTCGACCTCATCGCCGGCTAGAGCGCCGATCCACCGCGAACAGGAGCACAACATGACCACACCGGAGCCCAAGATCCCCGGACCCGACCACCCGATCACCATCGAGCCCACCGGCGCCCGCGTCGTGGCCCGCGTCGACACGCACGTCCTGGCCGACACCACCAAGGCCCTGACGCTACGCGAGGCCAACTACCCGCCGGTGCACTACATCCCGCTGGCCGACGTCGACCAGAGCCTGCTGACGGACAGCACCACCAAGACCTACTGCCCCTACAAGGGCGAGGCGTCCTACTACACCGTCGCCCTGCCCGACGGCCCGCTGACCGACGCGATCTGGACCTACCGCGCACCGTATGACGCAGTGGCGCCGATCGCCGGACACGTCGCGTTCTACCCCGACCGAGTGGACGTGGTGACCGGGCAGGCCTGAGGCGCCGGCACGCTGACCTCGCGCCGCAGGGCCGCCATCCGACGTCACGGCCGTCGAATGTCAGCCAGAGTGCTTACACTGGTCTTCCGTCAGTTTTGGGCAGCCGGATGAGCTCGGAGCACAGCCTCTACCTGCAGTTGATGGCGAACGCCGATGTCAACGAAGACGAATTGTCAGATCCGACGGCACGTCCACGTAGCGAGCTCCTGAATCCGACGTGATCGACGTATCCCCGGGCCGGACCGGCTCGATCCGGGAGGGGCGAAGGCCGGCGAGGCGTTCGCCGCTGCAGCGCTCGCTGTCAGCCTCGCTCCGTCGTTGTTACGTTCCGTGTTCCACAGCGTCGAGACATGGATGCAACACCGCCCACTTCGATCCGTGAAAATCACCGTGGACGGCCGGACCATCGAGTCGACGAACGCCTCCAGCGACAGCAGAGCCAGCTCGAAACGCGGTCGGGCTGGCTGAAGTCTTGGCCAGCTCCGCGATCGGCGACTTCCACGTCGAGCAACTGATCGACGAGCCTTCGCACCAAATCAGCCGGGCTGTGGAGCGCTTCTTCCACAACCGCAGCCGGGACGATGTCCTCCTTCTGCATATCTCCTGTCACGAGCTGAAGGACGACGAGGGACGCCTCTACTTCGCTGCCGCCGACACGGACCACAACTCTCCCGCGTCGATCGCAGCCATCGCGGAACTCGCGCGCCTTTTCGATATTCAGGCTCCAGACCATGCCACGGCACCGTTCTTGGGGTGCGCCGCGGTAGATAATAAGAGCCCGGGTGGGCGCGGGAATGCTGTCGGGCTGTGCCACGAATCCTGCTGCGCGGAACATGCCGAGCCACGCTGCGGTGCCGATCGCACGCTCGGGTGCGTCGTGGAACATCCACACGTCAGGTATCAGCACACGCAGGTCCGAGTCTGTGATGCGATGCTCCGGGTCGGCCTTGGCGACCCATGCAGCGTGCAGAAGTCAAGGCGCATCAGTTCGTCGAGCGACCAGGCCTTCCAGTAGTTGCCGGGCAGCCTGCGACATCTCGCGCATGCTCCGAGCTTAAGAGCAGTACCAAGTGGCCGCTTGATCGAAGCCGGCCGACGTGGGCACCTGCCTGGGCTGCGTCCCAGCCCTGGGCTCTTCGTGTCGTGACCGCACTCAGGCACGATTCGAGCACGGTCTCGGTCATAACCTGGCTCACGACATCACACCGTGTCATACGATCCCGGCATGAAAATGGCCCTTCACGCAGGTGAAGGACCTAAAATGCCTGTTGAACATGCGTGCCCCCGGTAGGATTCGAACCTACGCACCCGCCTCCGGAGGGCGGTGCTCTATCCCCTGAGCTACGGGGGCTCGGGACGTAGAAACGATATCAGGTCCGCGGTGGGCGTTGCGCCACTGTTTTGGTGGGTGCGGCGAGGCTGGGTGGTCAGGCGAGGAGCGCGTACACGGTTGTGGCGTGTGCTGCCGGCGAGGCCAGCTGTGCCTCTGTCGCTTCCGCCGCAGCCGCCGACTCTGCTCCCGCGCCCGCTCCCTCACCAACCGTCGGCGCCGGCGTCATCGTGACATCGGTGAAAGCCAGCGTCCGCCCCAGCTTCGTCACCCGGGCCGTGATGAGGACGTCCGCCTCCTTGATCGGCCGTTGGAACGTGGTGTTCTGCTGGACCGTCGTCATCGGGCAGAAGGCGCCGCGGGCCGCGCTGATGGCCAGGACCGTCGCGGTGTCCGCTGCCGCCATCAGGGCTTGGCCGCAGAGGGTGCCGCCTTCGCAGGCTAGGTCCTGGTTCCAGGGGAGGCGGAGGGTTGTGGTGGTGGGGGTTGTTTTCTCGACTTTGAGGTTGAGGGCTTGGATCCAGGGGGCGAAGTTTTCGGCGAGGATTTCGGCTGCTTCGGCGGGGGTCAGGGGTGCCGGGGGTTGGGGGGTGCTCACGGTCACACGATAGGGGGGTGCGTGGGCGTGGTGGGGTTGGCCCGGTGGGGTTTTTGTGGGGTTGCGGGGGTGGGGGCCGGGTCTCAGACATCTGAGGGCGAGGTGGCGGAACGCGTCTTGGCGGCCGGTCGCGTTACGGTAACCTAAGCGCTCACTACTCGGCCGCACGTCGGGCCCCGGGCCGTGCGTCCGGTCCGTTGCGGTCGTCCCTCTACCGCGTTCGAGGACATAAACAATGGGACAGACTCTGCAGGAGAGCCTCCTCAATCCGACCAACCGCCCGCAGGTCGTGAAGGACTGCGTGCAGCTCATCGATGAGCAGGTCAAGGACTCGGGGCTGGTGGTGAAGGGCGCCTACAAGGTCGTCACCGCGTTCAAGTCCGGCATCATCCTGGATGCCGTGGACACCCTGGTCGACGACTTCGTGGCTCGGCTGGAGCCGTTCCACGAGGACTTCGTGTCCGCCGGTGGCGGTTCGTTCGGCGACTACCTGGCCGGGAGGGGGCCGGAGGTGTCGAACGCGCTGCTGGGTGTGACGGATGACCGGGCCGCGCAGTCGGACCGCGCGACGCTGCGGAAGGCGTACGAGCAGGTCCGTCCGAAGGGCGTCGACAACATCGAGAAGGCGCTGCCGAAGCTGGGCAAGATCGTCGAGAAGTACACCGTCTGATTCACGCGGTGCTGCGGCGGCTGTCCCGGGCGTCCCCGGGGCAGCCGCCGTTTTCCCTGGTGGCCGGCCCGCTGTCCCCTGCGGTGGACCACTGGCACCGGCGAGGTGTCCCACATCGCCTTCACCGGTCGGGCGCATGAGCGTGGAGCGCCGACCGGGCTCCGCGATCCGCACCGGTGATTCGAGCGGTTCAACGATCCGGCGACCCGGCGGTTACGGCTCGCGCGCAAGGTTCGTGGCAGGTTCGGGGAAAGCGCCCGCGGCGTGCCGCGCAGCGCCCCGGACCCGCCCCGGACCCGCCCCGCAGGCATCCCACGCATACCTCAAGCGCACCTCAGACGCGGCCTCGGCACAGTTCCAGCACCGCCATCGCGACCGTCACACCGGGCCGGCCGAGCGCCTGCCGGTAGCGGGCGATGATCTCGGTCTCGCGCTTGAGGTCCAGCCGGCGGCCGCCCTCCGCGATACGTGCGGTCTGGATGTCGGCGGCGGTACTGATGCGCTCGGTGATCATGGCGAGGATGCGCGCGTCGAGGTCATCGATCTGGGCACGGCCGGACCGGACGCCGGCCGGCGTGGGTTGGCCGACGTGCTCAGCATCGCTGGAACCGCTGGGGCCGCTGGGGCCGCCCGCCCCGGAGACCAAGAGGGATGCCGTTCCAGGAACGGGGACAGGGGCAGGGACAGATACGGACACCAAGGCCTCCCCCGACGCAGCAAGGTCGGAAGCGGAAGAGTCAGTGGATCCGGCGGACGCGGAGTCGGCAGTGGCGCTGGCGGTCATGTGACAGGGCTCCTCGGGCTCGGCCCGGTCTCCCACCGGCTCGGAAGCCCCCGCACCAACGGCGAGCGCCCCGAACCGGGAGGGGTCCGAGGCGCTCGTTGGCTTGGTTCTGCTCAGCAGCCGACGATGACTAGGGACCCAGGTCCGTAGCCATAGAAAAATCGGCGGGTTGCGAGCATGCCGTCATCGTGCCACGGCGTCCGCGTTCCGGTCCAGCCGGTCTTGTGATGCGGACCCGGACGGCCGATCGCGACGCCTCGCGAAGACGCCCCGCACTGTCCAGGCCCTGTCCCGGCCCTGCCCCACCCAGCCCCGCTCCGCCTCACGCCGCCTAAGCCCACACGTCGATGTTCGCCCGCTCGGCGTCCCCGTACTGCTGCTGCGCGACCTCCAACACCTTCCCGATCTGCTGCAGCACCTCGTTCAGATCCGCCTGCGCCTGGTCCCACTGTCGCTGCCGCTCCTGGTAGTCCGCAGCCGCCTGCCCACTCCAGGTCTGCGTCAGCGGATTCAGCAGTGTCCGCAGATCATGCAGCTTGCTGTTCAGCTCGTTGTGCGCCGCCGCCACGTTCTGCGACGCCGAGGACAGCGTCTCGGCGTGGACGAGCAGCTCGCCTCCGTAGCTCATCGCGAGTCCCCCTTCAGCCGATCAGGCCGGCGACGCGGTTGACGGCGGTGGTGTTCGACTCCTCAGCCGCCGAGTAGCGGCGGTGGGTGCCGGACAGGGACTCCGCGATCCCGCCGAGCGCCGCGTTGAGCTTGCGCGCGTCGGCGTTCCAGCGCTGGTGCAGGTTCTGGAACGCGCCGGAGGCGGCGCCCTTCCAGGTCGAGGCGATCGGCTCCAGCTGGGCCAGCAGCGTGGCCAGCAGGGCGGCGATCTCCTCGTTGACCGTGCCGACGTGCGCGGCGGCCTGGGCCATGACGTCCAGGGTCGCGCCGAACTGAGCCGGCCCCCCGGACGCCGCGCCGCCGGGTGCGGGTGCGGGTGCGAAGGCGGACGAGGCGGGTTCCGTCATGCGGATCACCATCCCCTCTGGTGCGATGCGGTGACGTCACAGAGGAGGAGGTCGGTGACCTTGGGTGACGTCAGATCACCACCGTAACCCTCGGCACCGACAATCGGAACCAAACGGTCGCGGCGTCACCCGTTCTGCGGAACGGCCGCGCCACGAAGCACCACTTCGCGAAACAGCCGATCCACAAACAGCTACTTCATCCGCAGTACCTTGAGAAGCTTCAACGAACGCAGCATCAGCGTGCCCCACCGCTGCTCGGACATCCCGAACCAGGGCGCGATCGGCAGCAGCCGCTGGCGGGCCGCGGTCTGGGCCTCGGTGAAGCGCAGGATGCCCTCGGCGCCGTGTCGACGTCCCAGGCCCGACTGGCCCATACCGCCCATCGGCGAGTCGACCGACCCCCAGGCCGCGGCGTATGCCTCGTTGACGTTCACGGTGCCGGCGTGCAGCTGGCGTGCTATCTCGCGTGCGCGCTTATGGTCGCGCGTCCACATAGAGGCGTTCAGTCCATAGGGCGTGTTGTTGGCGTCCGCTACGGCTTCGCCTTCGTTCTTGAAGGAGTACACGGACACCACCGGCCCGAAGGTCTCCTCGCCATAGACGCGCATGGTGTTCTTGACGTCTCCGAGCACTGTCGGCTCGTAGAACAGCGGGCCGATCTCCGCACGGCGGCGTCCGCCGGAGAGCACCTTGGCGCCCTTCGCCTTAGCGTCCTCCACATGCAGCGTCACGTTCTCAAGCTGCTTGGTGTTGGTCAGCGAGCCCATGTCCGCCGTGTAGTCGAGCCCGGATCCCAGACGCATAGCGCGAACCTCTGTAAGGAACCGCGACAGGAACTCGTCGTACTTGGTGTAGTGCACGTATATGCGCTCTATAGATATGCAGAGCTGTCCTGCAGAGGAGAAGCAGCCGCGCACCGCGCCGGACACCGCCTTGTCGATGTCGGCGTCATCGAGCACGAGCATGGCGTTCTTGCCGCCGAGCTCCAGCGAGCAACCGATCAACCGAGAGGCCGCCGCTTGCGCCACTGTGCGGCCGGTGGCGGTGGAACCGGTGAACGCCACGTAGTCGGCATCCGCGATGACCGCAGGACCGACCACCGGACCGTCGCCGACGACCACCTGCCACAAGTCCTCCGGCAGCCCTGCCTGCACGGCCAACTCGCGCAGGCGCAGTCCAGTCAGCGCAGTCTGCGTGTCCGGCTTGTGCACCACTGCGTTGCCCGCGATAAGCGCCGGTATGACGTCGGAGACAGCGAGCGCCAGCGGATAGTTCCACGGCGTGATGACGCCGACGACGCCCTTGGGGATGCGGTTCTCGGTGACCTTCGTCAGGACCGGCAGGACTCCACGCCGACGCTTGCTGCGTATGTATCCGCGGGAGGCGTACGCATAGTGCCGGGTCGCCGCGGCCGCCGACAGAACCTCGTCCAGGGCGTGCTTGCGCGCCTTACCCGTCTCGATCTGCACCAGGTCGAGCAGCTGGTCGGAGCGCTCCAGGAGCAAGTCGTGGAGGCGGCGAGCTACTGCGGTCCGGTGCGAGAGGTGTGTGCGTCCCCACTCCTGCTGCGCGGCGCGGGCCTTGGCGAAGGCGGCGCGCACGTCCTGCGGGGCGCTGGCGGGGTAGTCGGCGATGAGCTCACCGGTGAGCGGACTGTAGGACTGCGTCCGACCGCCCACCGCCCCGTGGATGGCCACCTTTCCGATGAGCCGCTCGACCAGGTCGGCGGACAGTCGGGAGTGGATGCTGTCGAGGCGGGTGGCCTGCTGGGGACCGGCGCCGGCCGGAACGTCCTGAGCGTCCTCGGATATGCCGTTGCCGGGGTCGATGGTGTCGGCGGTCATGGCGATGAGCCTCCCAGAAAAACCCGCCGGTGTCAGCCATGCATAGCAACATGTGGAGACTGCTTGGCGCGGGTCCTACACGGGAGACATACGGGAGGCCTACGCAGGGACACATAGCGTTGTCCGCTATAGGTGTTCGTGCTCCGGGAAGCACGTCGGGCCCCTTCCGTTGTCCCAGGCACTACGGAAGGGGCCCGACGCTCGGGGGCCGGACCTCAGCTGACGCTGATGGCCACGTTCTTGACGCCGTCGATCACCTGGCGCGAGCCCAGCGGGGCGTCGAGCTTCACGGTGGCCTCGCCGTTGCGGGAGAAGTCGGGGCACATCATCCCGACGCGGTAGTGCGAGACGGTCTTCTCCTCGATTACGACCTTGGAGGCATCCTGGCTCTTGATCACGAGCGTGGGCTGGTCGTAGCATCCGCCCCAGTTCACCTCGGTGACCAGGGTGACGCCGTCCTTCTGCAGCGACAGGCCCTGCAGCGCGACGTACTTCACCGTGCCGGGGTCCGAAGGGTTCGAGGGGTTCGGCGTGCCGGTCTGGCCGGTGCTCGAAGGGGGCGTGCTCGGCGTCTGGCCCGCGGACGACGAGGAGGACGACGACGAAGAGCCTCCGCTCCCCGCGCCGGCTGCCGACGTGCTGGAGCCTCCCGAGCTACGGGAGGCACACCCGGCGAGCCCCGCCAGCACGACGGCGGTGGTCGCCACGGTCTTCACCAGGGGCTTCATTGTGCTCCATCTCCTAGCCGACACTGTCACTGGCATTTGGACGCAGCGACTCGCACGACGGTTCCCATCTTTTTCGCGGATCTTTTGAGCCACCGCCGGACCATGACCGGATCATCAGACCGGTCAGCGGGACAGCTCCTCGTACCCCACTCCAGTGGCGGCTACAGACTGGTCCCACAGGACGGCGGCGACGGACTCGTCCTGGGCGATCAGGCTCATGGCGGCGAGCGCCGGTGCGCCACGCATCTCTCCGGGTCCGCGCGGTCCGATGTACTCGCCGCCAAAGAGGTCTACGTGCGTAGCGGCGTATAGAGAGGGCCAGGCACCAGTTGCGGCACTCTGGCCAGTCGCTCTGGTCACCAGGTTCGAAAGTCCGGAGACGACTCGATGGTGGCGACTGAAAGACGTCTTCACGAACAGGCCGGTTGCCGCATAGCCGGGGTGCGCGGCGACGCTGGCTAAGGAGACCCGCGCGTGCTTCGCCTTACGGTCCAACTCCCGCGTGAAGAGCAGGTTGGCGAGCTTGGAGCGGCCGTACGCAGAGACGCGGTGACGGTGCCACTCGGCCTCCGTATAGAACTCCTTGGCGTTATCCGTCGCCGGCTCGAAGTCCCATATCGGGCGCGCTCTGCGGTGCGTGAGGCTGGAGACCGTGACGACCCGCGCGGACTCGGCGGCCAGCAGCAACGGCAGCAGGCGGCCGGTGAGCGCGAAGTGGCCCAGGTGGTTGGTCCCGAACTGGAGCTCGAACCCGTCGGCGGTGGTGCTGCCGTCCGGCACCATCACGCCCGCGTTGTTCACCAGGATGTCCACCGCCGCCGTGCGGTCGGCCAGGTCGGCGGCGGCGTCCTCGATCGAGTCCAGACTCGCCAGGTCGACGTGGACGACTTCGACGAGTCCACGCGCGGAGGGGATCACCGTGGCGATCCGCTCCCGCGCGGACTCTCCTTTTTCCGGATCACGGACGGCGAGCAGGGTCCGGGCTCCGTGACGCGCGAGTTCCAACGCAGTTTGGAACCCGATACCGCTACTGGCCCCCGTGACCATGGCGACTCGCCCCGTCAGATCCGGCATTTCCTCCGGAGTCCAATGCGGCATAGCGCCATCCTGGCGTGATCAGCGGCGCATGTCACTACCCGTCACTAGGCCGGGAGCGCCGCTTCGATCGCTTCGACCACTTCCGGGGCCTCCGGCTCGGTGCGCGGACGGAACCGCTTGAGGACGGAGCCGTCAGAGCTGATCAGGAACTTTTCAAAGTTCCACTGGATGTCGCCGTTGCTGCCCTCTGCGTCGGTGGTCTTCGTGAGTTCCGTGTAAAGGGCGTGACGGTCGTCGCCGTTGACTTCGATCTTCTCCGTGAGCGGGAAGGTCACTCCGTACGTCGCGGAGCAGAACTCCTGAATCTCCTCAGAGGTGCCGGGCTCCTGGCCCCCGAACTGGTTGCAGGGGACGCCGAGGACGGTGAAACCGCGGTCCGCGTAGCGCTCGTGGAGGCGCTCCAGGCCCTCGTACTGAGGCGTGAGGCCACAGCGGGAGGCGACGTTGACGAGGAGGACGGCCTTGCCCTGGTAGTCCTTCAGGGAGGCCGGCTTGCCGTCGAGGGTGTTGATCGGGATGTCGTAGAGGCTCATGTCGGTATCAAAGCACGCGGGCTTCGACGGATTCCCGGGCGGCTCCATCTGCCCGGGAATCTCTTGAGAATCTCTACAACCCGAGCTACATCACCGGGACGATGTCCGGCGCGCCGAGCCGCGCGGCGTCCGCGGTGGCGTCGTCCGGCTGTTCCTGGGACTCCCGCTCCGCGGCGACGCGCGCCACGTAGTGCTCGACCTCACGCTTGATCTGCTCCTCGGTCCAGCCCAGGACGGGAGCGATGAGGCGCGCGGTGGGTTCGGCCGCGCTGACACCGCGGTCGAAGGTCTCGATGGAGACGCGCAGGCGGCGGGCCAGGACGTCGTCCAAGTGCAGCGCACCCTCTGCGGCGGCCGCGTATACGACCTCCGCCTTGAGGTAGTCCTCCGCGCCGGGCAGGGGCTCGGCCAACTCCGGCGTCTCTGCGGTGAGGTCCAGGACCTCGTCGATGAGCGAGCCGTAGCGGCGCAGCAGGTGCTCCACACGCGCGACGTGCAGTCCGCTGCGCTCGGCGATGCGTCCGCGGTTGTTCCAGAGGGCCTTGTAGCCGTCTGCACCGAGCAGCGGCACGTCCTCGGTGACCGAGGCGGGGACTCCCCCTCCGAGGCCGTGCACGGCCGCGTTCACGGCGTCCTCGGCCATCACCCGATAGGTCGTGTACTTGCCGCCGGCGACCACGACGAGGCCGGGGACGACGTGCGCGACGACGTGCTCCCGGGACAGCTTCGAGGTCTCGTCGGACTCTCCGGCCAGCAGCGGACGGAGTCCTGCGTAGACGCCCTCTACGTCGGCTCGCGACAGGGGAACGTTAAGGACCGAGTTCACATGGTCCAGCAAGTACTGGATGTCCGTCTGCGAGGCAGCGGGGTGCGCCTTGTCGAGCGTCCAGTCGGTGTCGGTCGTGCCGATGATCCAGTGCCGTCCCCACGGGATGACGAAGAGCACGGACTTCTCGGTGCGCAGGATGAGTCCGGTCGCGGACTGGATGCGGTCCTTGGGAACGACCAGGTGGATGCCCTTGGAGGCACGCACGTGGAAGCGCCCGCGCTCCCCCACCAGGGCCTGTGTCTCATCGGTCCACACGCCGGTCGCGTTCACCACCTGCTTGGCGCGGATCTCCTGCGTGTTGCCGGTCTCCAGGTCCTTGACGATGACGCCGGTGACACGCTCCCCTTCGCGCAGGAAGCCGGTGACTCGGGCCCGGGAGGCCACGTGCGCTCCGTAGCTCGCCGCAGTGCGCGCGAGGAAGGTGACGTAGCGCGCGTCGTCCACCTGTGCGTCGTAGTACTGGATCGCACCGACAAGCGAGGAACGCTTAAGCGCCGGCGCGATGCGCAGCGCAGCACGGCGCGACAGCTGGCGGTGCAGAGGCAGACCTCTGCCGTGGCTCGACGACGTGGCCATCCCGTCGTAGAGCGCCACGCCGGAACCCGCGTATACGCGTTCCCACGCTCGGCCCGTCAGCGGGTACAGGAACGGCACGGGACGCACCAGGTGCGGGGCCAGCCGCTCCAGCAGCAGGCCGCGCTCCTTCAGCGCCTCGCGGACCAACCCGAAATCGAGCATCTCCAGATAGCGGAGACCGCCGTGGATGAGTTTGGAGGAGCGGGAGGACGTCCCTGACGCCCAGTCCCGCGCCTCCAGCAACCCCACGCTCAGACCCCGGGTCGCGGCGTCCAACGCCGTCCCGGTTCCCACGACGCCACCGCCCACGACCACGACATCGAGCTCGCGCTCGGCCATGGCGGACAGTGCCGCCTCCCGCTCTACTGGACCCAACCGCAGACTACGCACGCTATAAGCCTGCCCTAATAGTGGGCACTGCACGCGACCACATGTGGCACGTCACCCGTGAAGCCGATCACAAGCTCCGCGAGGGGCTCGCTTAAACGTTCGCTCTCCAGGGGCGGGAGCAGGGGCTACTCAGGTCGCGATAGTGACCTCGACGCGCTGGAATCCCTTGAGCTCGGTGTAGCCGCAGGTCCCCATCGCACGGCGCAGCGCCCCGGCGAGGTTCATGGTGCCGTCCGGAGACGAGGAGGGGCCGACCAGGATCTCCTCCAGAGTCCCCACAGTGCCGACCGCCGTACGGTGCCCGCGCGGGACGGACGCGTGGTGCGCCTCCGCGCCCCAGTGGAAGCCGCGCCCCGGAGCCTCGGCAGCCCGGGCCAGCGGCGAGCCGATCATCACGGCGTCGGCGCCGCAGGCGATCGCCTTGGTGATGTCGCCGGAGACGCCCATGGCGCCGTCCGCGACGACGTGCACATAGCGGCCACCGGACTCGTCCAGGTAGTCGCGGCGCGCTGCGGCCACGTCGGAGACCGCGGAGGCCATCGGCACCGCGATGCCCAGGACGTCGCGGGTGGTCTGGGTGGAGCCGCCACCGAAGCCGACCAGGATGCCCGCTGCGCCGGCGCGCATCAAGTGCAACGCAGCCTGGTAGGTCGCGCAGCCGCCGACGACGACCGGGATGTCGAGCTCGTAGATGAACTGCTTGAGGTTCAGCGGCTCGGCGTTGGCCGACACGTGCTCGGCGGACACCGTGGTGCCGCGGATGACCAACATGTCCAGCCCTGCGGAGACCGCTACGGAGTGGAACTCAGCTGTGAGTTGCGGCGACAACGCACCCGCCACGGTGACCCCTGCGGCGCGGATCTCCTTGATGCGTGCGGAGATCAGCTCGGGCTGGACCGGCGCGCTGTAGATCTCCTGCAGACGCTTCGTGGAGCTCTCTGCAGGGAGGTCCGCGATCTCCTGGAGAAGCGGCTCAGGGCTCTCGTAGCGGGTCCACAGGCCTTCGAGGTTGAGGACGCCCACGCCGCCGAGCTTGCCGATCTGGATCGCGGTCGCCGGGGAGACGACGCTGTCCATCGGCGCGGCCATGAACGGAGTGTCGAACCGGTAGGCGTCGATCTGCCAGGCGATGGAGACCTCTTCGGGGTCCCGGGTGCGGCGCGAAGGCACAACCGCCACATCGTCGAACCCGTAGGCGCGGCGGCCACGCTTGGCCCGGCCGATCTCGACCTCGGTCACCTGGAATACCTCAACTCTTTCTCCGGACGTACTTACGGCCCGACGCTACAGCGTCGGGCCGTGGAGTGCTCTATGTGGTCAGCGCTTGGAGTAGTTCGGCGCCTCGACCGTCATCTGGATGTCGTGCGGGTGGCTCTCGCGCAGGCCCGCGGCGGTGATCCGGACCAACTGCGCGTCCTGCAACTGCGGGATGGTGTGCGCGCCGCAGTAGAGCATCGACTGGCGCAGGCCGCCGATCAGCTGCAGCACCACAGACGCCAGCGGGCCGCGGTAGGGCACCTGGCCCTCGATGCCCTCGGCGATCAGCTTCTCGTCGGACTCCACATCGCCCTGGAAGTAGCGGTCCTTGGAGTAGGACTTGTTCTCTCCGCGGGACTGCATAGCGCCGAGCGAGCCCATGCCGCGGTAGGACTTGAACTGCTTACCGTTGATGAACAGCAGCTCGCCGGGCGACTCCTCACAGCCGGCCAGCAGCGAACCGAGCATCACCGAGTCGGCGCCGGCCGCGATGGCCTTGCCGATGTCGCCGGAGTACTGCAGGCCGCCGTCGGCGATCACCGGGACGCCGTGTTCCCTAGCCGCCTCGGCGACTTCATAGACCGCGGTCACCTGAGGCATGCCGACTCCGGCCACTACGCGCGTAGTGCAGATGGAGCCCGGGCCCACGCCGACCTTGATCGCGTCGGCGCCGGCGTCGATCAGCGCCCGGCCGCCCGCGGCGGTGACCACGTTGCCGGCGATCACGTCGATGTGCGGGGCCTCGGCCTTGACCTTGGCGATCATGTCCAGTTCGACCTTGGAGTGGCCGTGCGCGCTGTCGATGACCAGGAAGTCGACGCCGGCCTGCATCAGGGCCTGGGCGCGCTCGAAGGAGTCGCCGAGGAAGCCGATCGCCGCGCCGACGCGCAGCCGGCCGTTCTCGTCCTTGGTGGCCAGCGGGTACTTCTCGCTCTTGTCGAAGTCCTTGACGGTGATCAGGCCGGACAGCTTGCCGTCCGGGGTGACCAGCGGGAGCTTCTCGATCTTGTGCTTGGCCAGGAGCTTCATCGCGTCCTCGCCGCTTATCCCGGCCGGGCCGGTCACCAGCGGCATGCGCGTCATGACGTCGGCCACGCGGCGCGAGGAGTCCGTCTCGAAGCGCAGGTCGCGGTTGGTGATGATGCCCAGCAGGGTGCCGTCGGTCGCGGTCACCGGCAGGCCGGAGATGCGGTACTTGGCGCAGAGCTCGTCGACCTCGGCCAAGGTGGCCTCCGGCGCGACGGTCACCGGCTGGGTGACCATGCCCGACTCGGAGCGCTTGACCAGGTCCACCTGCGCGGCCTGGGCCTCGATCGACAGGTTGCGGTGCAGGACGCCGACGCCGCCCTGTCGGGCCATGGCGATGGCCATGCGCGCCTCGGTGACGGTGTCCATGGCCGCCGAGATCAGCGGCACGTTCAAGGTGATGTTGCGCGACAGCCGGGTCCCGGTGTTCAGCTCGGTGGGCACCACTTCGGAGTAGGCCGGCACCAGCAGGACGTCGTCGTAGGTCAGGCCGAGAGTCGCGAACTTGGCGGGCAGGCCGGCGTCAGACATGTCACCATCCGAATGTCAAGGGGGACCGATAAGCAATCTTCCCCCAGGAATCCGGCCCGACCAAACCGATCAACGGATGATCGCCTCCGGCGTGCTCGGAATCACACCGGCACCAGGCGCCGTACCCCCCGCCGGGGACGGCGGCCGCGGTACCGGCCGGTCCGGCCTCAGCGGACCAGGCCCCAGCGGAACCCGAGCGCCACGGCGTGCGCGCGGTCCGAGGCGCCGAGCTTCTTGAACAGCCTGCGCGCATGGGTCTTCACCGTGTCTTCCGAGAGGAACAGGTCGCGGCCGATCTCGGCGTTGGAGCGGCCGTGGCTCATGCCCTCCAGCACCTGGATCTCGCGCGCGGTCAGGGTCGGGACGGCGCCGATCTCGGCCGGGCGCAGCCGGCGCGGGGCCAGCCGCCAGGTCGGGTCGGCCAGCGCCTGGCTGACGGTGGCGCGCAGCTCGGCGCGGGAGGCGTCCTTGTGCAGGTAGCCGCGGGCACCGGTGGCCACCGCGAGCGCCACGCCGTCCAGGTCCTCGGCCATGGTCAGCATGATCACCCGGGCGTTGGGGTCGTTGGACAGCAGCCGGCGCACGGTCTCCACACCGCCCAGGCCCGGCATCCGCACGTCCATCAGGACCAGGTCGGAGCGGTCGGCAGTCCACCGGCGCAGCACTTCCTCGCCGCTGTTGGCGGTGGTGACCTTGTCGACACCGGGCACGGTCGCCACGGCGCGTCGCAGCGTCTCCCGGGCCAGCGGGGAGTCGTCGCAGACTAGGATGGACGTCATTGGTCAAGCCTCCACATTCGTGAGGTTGTGACACCTATTGAGCTTATGGCGGACAGGTCCCCGTAGTCGATGGTTCGCGCCGCTTCGCCACCCACCCTTTTGCAGACCGCTGCGCGAAGCGCCTCCTGAGAGGCGGACGGGCGGCGGGCGGGGGCGCGGGCCATCGTTACTCCGAGATGGAAAACGAGCTTCACCCGAAAGCGTTACGCGCTCCGCGATGTTTTTTTCAGACGGCGCTGGGGCGGGATCAGACTCGGGTCGGCTGCCTTCGCCTGACGTGGGATCGGGGTCCAGGGCCGGTCCTCCGGGCGTGCCGACGGGTCGGCTTCCGGCTCGTCGCGGTCGCCTCTGCCGTCTCTGCCGCCCCGGCCGCCTCTGCTGTTGCCTTCGTCCCGTGAGCCCCGGGAGCCCCGGCCGCCACGCCCGCCTCCGCCACCGCTCTCGGGGGGCCGGCCGGCGTCCAAGGCCCGCCCCCACGTTTCTTCCGCCCAGCCGTCGTCCTCGCGGAGCCCGATCACTTCGCCGTGCCTCTCCTTCCGACCGACGGTCCACCGCCGTGCCGTTGCTCACAGTCCGTAGTCGATTGCGACAACTCAGTGACAATCGAGCACGGTCGGGGCATGATCGGAATGACCGCTCGCCGGATCAGGTATTGGACAACCGACACCTGGTTCACCACGAGGTAGGGCCGCCGCCGCGGCGCCGATGCATTTCCCGACTCACTCTCACCGGGATCATGCACCCGCCGCGGCTGCGGCCAACACGATGCAGCCGAAGACCACTCCATCCAGCGACTCGCCGTCGGTCGTCCGACAACAGGACGACTGACCTGCGGATTCGCCGGCGGGGTGGCCAACGGAAGGAAGGGCTTGCCATGGCCGACGTGTCCCGTCTCCCGGGCCCGAACGCGGACTTCTGGGACTGGCAGTTGCGCGGCTCGTGCCGCGGTACCGACAGCGACCTGTTCTTCCACCCGGAAGGCGAGCGCGGCCAGGCGCGGACCTCGCGGGAGGAGGCCGCGAAGGAAGTGTGTCTGCACTGCCCGGTATGCAAACCATGCCGGGAGCACGCGCTACAAGTACATGAGCCCTATGGAGTGTGGGGCGGCATGACCGAGGAAGAGCGCGACGAGCACTACGCACGCGAGAAGGCGGTGGCGCGGGCTGCGAAGCTCGCGGCGCTGGCCTCGGCGAAGAACTCGAAGCCGACGCGGAAGCCTTCGACGAAGGTGCCGGTGAAGCTGCAGGCGAAGCCTTCTGGTGCGCCGGCTACTGCACCGAGCAATGGGATGACCATGACTCGGCCGGCCAATACGGTTTCGGCTGCGGTGCGGGCTAAGGCGAAGACTAAGCAGTAGCTGGCTATAGCTCGCGCCGCGCGGGTTGTGGATCCTGTGGTTTCTGCAGGCTCCCGACGTCCGCAGGGACTGCGGAACGCGCACAGCTCGGGTAGTCGGTTCGGCTGCACGGCGAGCAGTGGAAAGGCGGCTCTATACGGAGTTCTCCGTATAGAGCCGCCCTCAGCGCTCGCTATGAAGCCAGCAAGCTCTTGGCGTCGCGGGCGCTTAGCTTCGCGGGCCCTAGGCGTCGCGAAGCCTTTAGCGCTGCGAGCCCTTTAGCGCCGCGTGCCTTTAGCGTCGCCAGCTCTTAGTGGCTGTGGCCGTGGCCGCCGTGCGAGTGGCCCTCGTCCTCCTTGGGCGCCGGCTTCTCGACGACCAGGGTCTCTGTCGTGAGCAGCATCGACGCGATGGACGCAGCGTTGGCCAGCGCGGAGCGGGTGACCTTGACCGGGTCGATGACGCCGGCCGCGACCAGGTCCACGTACTCGCCGGTGGCCGCGTTCAGGCCGGAGCCGACGGGCAGGTTCGCGACCTTGTCGGTCACGACGTAGCCCTCGAGGCCCGCGTTCTCGGCAATCCAGCGCAGCGGCTCGACCGCGGCCCGACGCACGACGCGCACGCCGGTCGCCTCGTCGCCGGTCAGGCCCAGGTCGCCGTCCAGCACCGAGACGGCGTGCACCAGCGCGGAGCCACCGCCGGAGACGATGCCCTCCTCGACCGCGGCACGGGTCGCGGAGATGGCGTCCTCCAGACGGTGCTTCTTCTCCTTCAGCTCGACCTCGGTGGCCGCGCCGACGCGGATGACGCAGACGCCGCCGGCCAGCTTGGCCAGGCGCTCCTGCAGCTTCTCGCGGTCCCAGTCGGAGTCGGTGGTCTCGATCGCGGCCTTGATCTGCTTCACGCGGTCGGCCACGGCCGAGGTATCGCCGGCACCGTCGACGACGGTGGTGTCGTCCTTGGTGACGGTCACGCGGCGGGCGGTGCCCAGCACCTCTACGCCGACCTGGTCCAGCTTCAGACCGACCTCGGGCGCCACGACCTGCGCGCCGGTCAGGATCGCCAGGTCCTCCAGGATCGCCTTGCGACGGTCGCCGAACGCCGGGGCCTTGACCGCGACCGAGGTGAAGGTGCCGCGGATCTTGTTCACGACCAGCGTGGACAGCGCCTCGCCGTCGACGTCCTCGGCGATGATCAGCAGCGGCTTGCGGGACTGCGCGACCTTCTCCAGCAGCGGCAGCAGCTCGTTCAGGGAGCTGATCTTGCCCTGGTTGATCAGGATGTAGGGGTCCTCCAGGATCGCTTCCATGCGCTCCTGGTCGGTCACCATGTAGGGCGACAGGTAGCCCTTGTCGAACTGCATGCCCTCGGTGAACTCGAGCTCCAGGCCCATGGTGTTCGACTCTTCGACGGTGATCACACCGTCCTTGCCGACCTTGTCCATGGCCTCGGCGATCAGGTCGCCGATCGCCTTGTCCTGCGCGGAGATCGCGCCGACCTGGGCGATGGACTCCTTGGTCTCCACCTGCTTGGCGGTGGACAGCAGCTGCTCGGCGACGGCCTTGACGGCCGCGTCGATGCCGCGCTTGAGCGCGATCGGCTGAGCGCCGGCCGCGACGTTGCGCAGACCCTCGCGCACCATCGCCTGGGCCAGCACCGTCGCGGTGGTGGTGCCGTCACCGGCGATGTCGTTGGTCTTGGTGGCGACTTCCTTCGCCAGCTGCGCGCCGAGGTTCTCGTACGGGTCCTCGAGCTCGACCTCACGGGCGATGGTCACGCCGTCGTTGGTGATGGTCGGGGCGCCGAACTTCTTGTCGATGACGACATTGCGGCCCTTGGGGCCGATGGTCACCTTGACCGCGTCGGCGAGCGCGTTGACGCCGCGCTCGAGCTTGCGGCGGGCGTCCTCGTCGAATTCGAGCATCTTCGCCATGAGCGAGTACGTTCCTTGTCTTTAAGAAGAAGAAAAATCCGCCCCGGCGCTCAAGGCCGGGTCCCCGGCCGCCCGGGGCGGAAATGCAGCTCATCAAGTACTGCGGCGCGTCGCGCTCCACCTGGGGCGGTGGCCGGGCGACGGGCGGGTGCTACTTGTTGACGATCGCGAGCAGGTCGCGCGCCGACAGAACGAGGTACTCCTCGTTGTTGTACTTGACCTCGGTGCCGCCGTACTTGCTGTAGAGGACGATGTCGCCCTCCTTGACGTCGAGCTCGACGCGCTTGCCGTCCTCCCAGCGGCCCGGGCCCACGGCCAGGACGACGCCCTCCTGCGGCTTCTCCTTGGCGGTGTCCGGGATGACGAGGCCGGAGGCGGTGGTCTGCTCGGCGTCGAGCGGCTTGACGACGACGCGGTCCTCGAGCGGCTTGATGGCAACGGTAGCCACGATGTGTGACCTTTCGTTCGCGTGACGGATCGGCGATGGGAACTGGTTGCGGAACCTGTCGTCGCGGGTGCCAGGGTCCGGCCGTATCGCGCTGGCACTCTCGGTGCGAGGGTGCCAAAGCGAGACTAGGCGGGCCTTTAGCACTCGGTCAAGTGGAGTGCCAGGGGCGGGTCGCAAAAGCGACTCCACTATGGCACGCCGACATACCGGGCGGCGCAAGCACCCCCGTTGGCCGTCCGCGGGGCCGGACGGTGGGTTGCCCTCCCGGGGCCGGCGCGCCGGCCCCGGGACTGCTCGATGGTGGGGGAGCTCCCCCGCCCTGGACACTGACCAGTGTCCAGGGCATTTTCTCCCCTTCCACCGAGCAGACGGGCGGTCTGGGACCGCCCGAGGGCACGACGTCCGATGGCGCCCGCCCGCGCGGTGAGCTCTGTCCGCGCTGACGAGCGTTGTCGGCCGTCGGTTCCCAGCGGCTATGCGCCGTGACACTGCCGCCGGGGACATGTCCATACTTCGCGATTCGGGCAAGTTGGACATCTGATGTTGTGCGTATAAGGGCTACGCGGAATCGACGAGGCCGAATGGATGATGCCGGATGGCTCGGGGGCTTCGGCACGTTGGGTGAGTTTGGGTACGCGGCTGGCGGGCGAGGTCGGCAGGAATGGCGTTGCGCGAGGGGCGACGCCTCGCGGCGAGGACGCGGCCTGGCGGGGCAGAGCAGGGCGGCGATCAGGCGCAGTGCGGGACCGGATCGTTGGGAAGAGCGGGAGCTGCGGTACCGGGGGGGGAACCAGGCACGGGCCAGATGAGGAGCGCGGTGCTGGGTGGGTGCCGCGATGCCGAGTTGCGGCGCGGCGCAGAGCATGAACGAACATGGCCGGCTCGTGGGTGTGGTGCGGCGGGTCGGAGTGGGTCGGTCGGCCGCAAGAGGGGTGGCGTTGCTCCAGTGACGGAAGGCTGGGGCTCAGCGAACGGGGCGGTGGCGGGCCGCGCTGCTTGCCGGGCGGCTTCGGTAGGCGGAGCGACGCTTGCGCGGGAGGAGGGCGGCATCGGCAAGTGGGTCGGTGCGTGCGCGGGCTCGGCGAATGGGCGGCGGCAGGTGGGCGGCGGCTTCGGGCGTTAGAAGCAGTTTCGGGCGAGCGGTGGGCGAAGGCGTCGGCGGGCGGGAGCGCCTTCGGGCGGCGAGAGTAGGCGGCGGAGCGGCGGAGGCAGCCTCGGTGGGCGGGCCTTCGGGCGGCGGGAGTAGGCGGCGGAGCGGCGGAGGCAGCCTCGGTGGGCGGGCCTTCGGGCGGCGGGAGGCGGCTTCAGGCCAGTGCGGCGGCGGGGCGACGGAAGTGGAGGCGACCGACCCGGGGCAGCTTCGGCGGTGCGTCAGCCGTGGGCAGCGGCTTCGGCGGAGCGGCGGAGGCGGGGCGGCGGCCTCGGGCGGCGAGAGCGGGGCGGCGGCCTTCGGTGGGGGCGCGGCTTCGGTGGAGCGGTGGGGGCGGAGCGGCAGCCTCGGGCGGCGGAGACGGGGCGGCAGCCTCGGGCGGCGGAGACGGGGCGGCAGCCTCGGTAGGGGCGCGGGGCCTAGACGTAGTCCTCCAGGCGGGCGAAGGTGTAGCCCTGGTCTTGGACGATGCGGAAGAGGTTGGTCATCAGTTCGTGCATCTCGGGCCAGCCCTTGCCGTTGGCTTTGGGGCCTCGGAAGTGGGCTAGGAGGATGTCGCCGGGGCGGAGCTTTTTGTCGGCGGCTTGCCATTGGAAGCCTTGCTTTTGGAACGAGGCTCGCCAGTAGCAGATGGCTTTTAGGCCGTTTTGCTTGCAGGCTTCTTGGGTTGCTTTGTTGGAGTTTCCGAAGGGTGCTCGGAACAGGTATGGGTGGGTGTTGTAGTTCTTCACCAGCTTCTGCTGTTGGCCTGTGACCTCCGCTAGTTGGCGTTGGGCGTTGAGGGTCACCATGTCGGGGTGGTGGAGGGTGTGGTTCTGGATGGTGCAGTAGCCGGTGTCGCGGAGCTGCGTGAAGTATGCGTAGTCGTCCTGGATGAAGCAGTCGGCCAGGAACATCGTTATGGGTATGCGGAAGTCCTTCACCATCTGGAGGAAGGCGGGGTCCTTCTCGGCTCCGTCGTCGATGGTCAGGAAGCAGATCTTCTGGTCGGTGGGGACGTGGCTTATGACTGGGGGGAGGTCGACGTTCGTGTTCACCGGCTTGGTCGCGGGGGGCGGCGGGGCGGGGGCGAAGGGCTTCAGGCCGTCGTAGCGGGACGCCAGGAGGGCCGCGTCGGCGGTCTCGGGGCCGGGGAGGGCGCCGGTGCCGGTGGTGGCGCTGGAGGGCGAGGTGGGGGGCTGGGAGGGGGTGCCGCCTGTGGACGGGGCGCCTGTGGTGGGGGTGGTGCCGGCGGCGGTGTTCTGCTTCGGGGATGAGGATGAGGAGCTGCAGGCTGCGGCCAGGAGGGTGGGCGCTGCTATGGCGAGGCCGGCGGCGGTGCGTAGGAAGCGGCGGCGGGAGCCGTTCCCGGAGGCTGCACCGGGCATCGCGCCGGGCACTGCGCTGGGCACCGCGCTGAGGATCGCGCCGCGGATAGCGCCGGACGTCGCAGCGGCAGTCGCGTCGGGGATGGCGCCGGGCGTCGCAGCGGGGGAAGCGCTAGGTGTCGCGGCGGCAGGCACGCTGGGGATGGCGGCGGGTGTCTTGATGGACGGTGCGGTGGGTATCGCGCCGTGGTCTTCGCAGCCGCAGCCTATGAGTTGCTCTTGGTCCTCGTACGTCACGCCTCTGCCCCAGTTCGGTCCGGTGGGCTCTGGGGAGCCCACCTGGTTTCACTACTGAGGGAGGACGTCTGGGGAACCTTAAGAGTTGCTTAAGACGGGTAATTCGAGGACATTCACACGTCAAGGCGTTGGAAGACCCAGGCATGGGGTGGTCTGGCGATCAGGTGCTGCGGGGGCTCTGCGGAGAGGGTTGCGGGGGCGGCGCTTAGGTAGTCGATGACCACTACTACGCGTTCGCCGTCTTGGCCTACGGAGCTGTAGGCGTTGTAGGAGGCGACCTCTTCGTCCTCCCATAGGGGCGGGACGATGATCGCTCGGACCCATTCCTCCACGGCCGCTGCTTTGCCGGGTTCGCAGCGGACTTCCCACATGAGGGACTGGTTCTTGTTGGTGCTCATCGGACGACCACCTCTACGACCGGCTGGGAGGAATCGGCTGGGAAGTCGAGGGTGGAGGGGGTGCGGCCGCGGCGTACTAGTTCCGAGCCGAGGGCGGCGACCATGGCGCCGTTGTCTGTGCAGAGGCCGGGGCGGGGGACGCGGACTTGGATGCCGGCCTTGGCTGCGCGTTCCTCGGCCAGGATGCGGAGGCGGGAGTTGGCTGCTACGCCGCCGCCGATGAGGAGGTACTCTGCGCCGTTCTCTTTGCAGGCGAGGATGGCTTTGCGGGTGAGGACGTCCACGACGGCTTCCTGGAAGGAGGCGGCGACGTCGGCCAGGGGGACCTTCTCGCCGGCGCGTTCGCGGCGTTCGACCCAGCGCGCCACGGCTGTTTTGAGGCCGGAGAAGGAGAAGTCCAGGGGTGCGTCGCGGGGGCCGGTGAGGCCGCGGGGGAAGGCGATTGCTTCGGGGTCGCCTTCGCGGGCCGCCTTGTCGATCAGGGGGCCGCCGGGGAAGCCCAGGCCTAGGACGCGGGCCACCTTGTCGAAGGCCTCGCCGGCGGCGTCGTCGATGGTCTGGCCCAGGGGCCGGACGTCGCCGGTGACGTCGGGGACGAACAGCAGGGAGGAGTGGCCGCCGGAGACCAGCATGGCGACGCAGCCTTCGGGGAGTGGGCCGTGTTCGAGCTGGTCCACGCAGATGTGTGCGGCCAGGTGGTTGACGCCGTAGATCGGCTTGTTCAGGGCCAGGGCGTAGGCCTTCGCCGCGGCGGTGCCGACCAGGAGCGCTCCGGCCAGGCCGGGGCCGGCGGTGACGGCGATCGCGTCGATGTCGGACAGCGCCACGCCGGCGTCGCTCAGGGCCCGCTGCACCGTCGGGACCATCGCTTCCAGGTGCGCGCGGCTGGCGACCTCGGGGACGACGCCGCCGAAGCGCGCGTGCTCGTCCACGCTGGAGGCCACGGCGTCGGCCAGCAGGGTGTTGCCCCGCACGATGCCGACGCCGGTCTCGTCGCAGGAGGTCTCGAAGCCGAGGACCAGAGGTCCGTCGTTCAGTGCCGTCACGCCATTGCCTTCCTCATGATCAGCGCGTCGTGGTTGCCGGGCTGGTAGTAGCCGCGGCGGATGCCCGCCGGCTCGAAGCCGTGGCGGACGTAGAGGCGCTGCGCGGAGTCGTTGTCTGTCCGCACCTCCAGCCAGACCTCTACGCACTTCCTGCGGAGAGCCTCGTCCAGAAGCGCTTGGAGGAGGACCGCCCCGAGTCCCCGGCCCTGGTGCGCGCGGGCCACCGCGATGTTCTGGACCCAGCCCTCGAGCGTGCCGGGGGCGGCGCCGGGCTGGGCCATCAGGCCCGCGTATCCGGCGATCTCACCTTCCTGCTCGGCGATGACGTAGTAGCGCGAGTGCGGGACGTCGGCGAGCTCGGACCAGAACATCTCCACGGACCAGGGGTCCTCGGGGAACAGGTCCAGCTCTATCCGGCGCGCCGGCTCGATGTCCCACCAGCGGAACGGGCGCAACGTCGGGGCCATGACGGTCTCCACGCCGTCAGCTTGTGGAGACACGCTTGCGGGTGCCCGGCTCCACGGCGTCCGGGCGGCGCAGGTACAGCGGCTCCGGGAACAGGAGGGCGTCGGGGTCGCTCTGCAGACGCTTGATAGTGAGTTCCGCCAGAGCCGCAGCGGAGGGGTGGCGGGGCGCGATCGCCTTAGGGAACGCCTCCGGGTAGAGGAGCGCGCCCTCCCCCGCGATCTGAAGTCCGGCGAGGCGCTCGGCGATGAGAGCGGGGTGCGCCACGTCCGGTTCGGACGAGCGGGTGAGGTAGTCCGTGTACTGCGCCCAGTAGACCTCTTTGCGGCGCGCGTCCGTGGCGACTGCGAAGGGCTCTGCACTCTCGGTCTGATAAGCGACCACGTCGAGGGTGCACACGCCGTGCACCGGGATGCCGAGGGCGTCGCCCAGGGCGCGCGCCGTGACCAATCCCACGCGCAGTCCGGTGAAGGGGCCGGGCCCGACTCCGACGGCGACTCCTGTGAGCTCCTCCGGTTTACGTCCGGCGGCGGTCAGGACCGCGGTGATGCCGGGTGCGAGGAGTTCCCCGGTGCGCCGGGCGTCCACGGTGGTGGACTCGGCGAGGACGTGCGCGCCGTCGTGCAGGGCGACGGTGATGGCCGGGGTGGCGGTGTCGAACGCGAGCAGGAGCACCCGCACAGCCTATCTTTCTGGCACCATACGACCCATGACCAGCCAGCAGCAGAACGCCCCGCGCGCCAGCGCGCGGGCGCGGCGCAGCCGCGTCAACCCGATGGCATCGGTCGCCGTGATCACAGCCGCGGCCCTGGTCGGCGTGGGCGTGCTGGCCGTGCAGGCGAACGGTTCGGCCCCGGACAAGGCGCCGGCCGCGGTGGTCGCCGCCAAGCAGCCGGTGGTCTCCACGAACCAGTCCGGCCAGACGGTCGCGCCGGCTCCGGACCCGGCGCTGGCGCTGCCGGCGTCCAGCGGCAAGGGCAAGCGTGTGGTCTACAGCCTGTCCAAGTCGCGCATCTGGCTGGTCGGCGCCGACGAGAAGGTGCAGCTGAGCGCGCAGGCCGTCCCGGGCACGGTGACGCCGGACGCGGGCAACTACGAGGTCTCGAAGTGGTACGCCACGCACCAGGGCGCTGACGGCGCCGCCGTGCAGTACGAGGTGCTGTGGGGTTCGAAGAAGAGCGGGGAGAACGAGTTCGCCTTCGACGCGATCGCCTCGCTGCCGGGCGACCAGTTGCCGTCCAAGCCGGCCTCGGGGACGAAGACCGGCGGCGTGCGGCTGACGCAGAACGACGCGCAGGCGGTGTGGCAGTTCGCGACGGTGAAGGGGACTGCGGTCGTCGTGGTGCCGTAGGCGCCGGGCGAAGAGCCTGAGGCGCTGCATCGCACCTCACGGCACCGACCACAGCGACCACACCGCACGGCACTGCGCCACGCCGACCGCGCGGTCAGCCTGCCTGCTACTGCTCCCGGTCCTCAAGCCCGGCCAGGTCGGCGTCGGTCCACCGCTCGCCGATCCCGCGCAGCACCACCCAGCGCACGTCGGAGTCGCCGGGCTCGTCGAGCTCCTCGGCGAACTCCCGCGAGATGACGATGTCCAGCCGGTCGTCGGCCAGGACCTCGGCCTTCCCCTCGCCCCATTCGACGACCGTCACGGACTGCTCGACGTCGGCGTCCAGGTCCAGGTCGTCGAGCTCGTCCAGGGACCCCAGCCGGTAGGCGTCGACGTGGACCAGCGGGATCCCGCCCTCGGCGAGCGAGGGGTGCACGTGCGCGATGACGAACGTCGGCGAGGTGATCGGGCCGCGCACGCCGAGCCCGTCCCCGAGGCCCTGGGTGAAGGTCGTCTTGCCCGCGCCGAGGTCGCCGGTCAGCACCACGAGGTCGCCGCGGCGCAGCCGCGCGCCGAGGCGCCGGCCGAGGTCTTGCATGGCCCCTGCGGTCGCGACAGGGGTCTCCAGGACGGGCCCGGGCAGCCCGGGGCCGGTTTGGTCAGGGATCACCGACATGGGTCCACCGTACCGGGCCCCGGGGAGGTCACGGAGCGTAGACGATCGCCGTCACCAAGCCCGGGTCGGTGGCGGACCAGATCGGGTAGAGCGTGGTCGCCGTGCCCTGGTGCCGGACCCCTGCGCTGTCCTCGACGGAGAAGTCCACGTCTTCTCCGAAGGTCGTGGTCTGGCGCGAGTCGATCTCCAGGGTGCTCGGCTGCGCGGTCCCCTGGAAGGTGATCGTCTGCGAGAAGGCGGTCTGTTCCGGTCCGCTCATGGCGTTGACGCGGGTGATGGTGGTTCCGTCCTTCGCGCGGCGCGCGTAGTTCGGATCTCCGGGACCGGATACGCGGTACTTCAGGTCGTGGACCCAGTCGAAGGCACCTTCGAGCGTGGTGTCCTTCTTGCTCAGGATGGCGAGCGCCTGCGTGAGCGCGGCTTTAAGCGTTACCTCCGCACCGGGCTCGGCCAGGGGCCGTACTGCGTACTTCTGGCTGCCCTGCGCAGCGGGGAAGGAGGGCGACGCAGGGGTTGGGATCGTGGAGCGGGATCCGCCGACCGCGGTGACGCCGATGCAGAGGCCGAGCAGCACTGCGCACCCGACCAGTTGGGGAATCCATAGCGAGCGCCGCAGGTCGGGTTCTACTTCGGGTTCCCGTACGGAGGGGAATGGCGAGCCCATTTGGCCGAGTGCCCAGGCGGCGAATCCGCCGGCGGCGACTGCGGCGGCGGGGAACATGATGATCTCGTAGCGCATGCCCGCGCTGTATCCGACTCCTGCGGTGAGGACGTATGTGGCGGCCAGCGCTCCCCAGAAGGTGGCTGCGAGGTCTTTGGTGAAGCGGACCAGGGCCATGAGAAGGGCTGTGCCGAGCAGCACATAGAGGAGCCGGTCTTCGTTCCACATATAGCTCAGGTCGCCTGTGGTGACCGTACGTACGTTCCTCAGGAGTTGGCTGACGACGCCGCCGAAGGTGGACTGATCGCGCGTCACGATGCCCTGGGTGTCGACGTGGGCGACCATTCCCAGGGTCAGCTGCATTCCCCCGGTGACGACGACCGTGACGGCCATCGCCCCAAGCCAGGGGTTGCGCCAGGTCCGTTCCCGCACCAGTGCCCAGGCCCAGCCCGCGACGCCCATCGCGGGCGCCAGTACGCCGACCTGCCGGGTCAGGGCCAGGGCGACGCAGGCCGCGCCGAGCCAGACCAGGTTCGCGCGGCTCACGCGGCGTTCGATGGGCAGGTTGGCGACGAGCACTGCGGACAGCGCTAAGGCGAGTGCGTCGGTGGTGGCCCAGACGAGGCCGGTCACGGTCGTGCTCAGGCCGAACGCCCCGGCGATGAGCGCTGCTACCGCGGGGCCGTAGAGGCGTTGCAGAACCCGCGCAGTAATCCAGCAGAACGCGAGGACTGATGCGCAGGGGACGTACATGGTGCCGTTCTTCAGGCCGGTCAGCCAGACGAATGGGATGGACAGGAACGGATACAGCGCGCGCGTCTTGACCATCTGCCAGGTGGGTTCGTTCCCGGCGAAGTACCAGGGCGCGAGGCGCCAGCTGGCGACGGCCCGGGCGCGAGCGATGGCGTCGCTGATCGGGTGGCCCATGTCGCGGGCGGTCATGGTCAGGTAGTAGCGGCTGTCGGGAGGGTGCAGCCACAGCCCGCGGGTGGCCAGGGTGTAGGCGATCGTCAGTGCGAGCGGGGCCAGGACGATGACGAGCGCGCCGAGGCGGACCCCCAGCACATCGTGACGCCAGAGGCCGGCGGCTCGTCGCATGAGGGGCATATACCGCTTTTGAGACTGATTACCCGCGTTCCGCCCAGGGCATGATCGGCGCCGAGGACTCCCGCACCGGAGGTGAGCATGAGGGCCTCCGTCGGGATGGCGGCGGGGCTGCTCCTGGTGGGCTTGTCAGGGTATGTGTTCCTGGCGGTCACCGGGCACTCCTCCACGCCCTCGGACGCCGCCGCGCTGTCTTCGCTGTACTTCCTGGCGGGGCTGGTGACGCTCGGCGTGTTCGTCGGTTTGGAGCAGGAGACCAGTCGGGCCACGAGCCGGGCGGTGGCCGAGGGGCGGGCTCTGGCGCCGGTGGCGCATAGGGCTCGGCGGCATGCCGCGTTCTTGCTCGGGATCACTGTCGTCGTCCTGGCGGCGCTCTCGCCGGTGTTGGTGTCGGGCCCGCTGCGGGGGCAGTGGGACCTGTTCGGGGCGCTGGTTCTGGCCGCTGGGGTGGGGGCGGTCTGTTATTGGGTGCGCGGGATTCTCGGCGGGCGGCAGGAGTTCCACGGGTACGCCGCGACGCTGGCCACGGAGGGGTTGGGCCGACTGATCCCGTGCGTAGCGGTGTTCGTGGCTACTGGCCGGGGCGGGGCGGCCTGGGGCTATGCGCTGGCGTTCGCTGCGGCGCAGGGGTTGGCGACGCTGGCGGGGCTGTGGTGGCTGCGGGAGGGGTTCGAGGACGCGGGGCGGGACTGTCTGGATGTCGAGGTCTCGGCGTTCGAGACCGGGGAGCGGTCGGCGGCCGGAGGGCTGGCGTTGTTGGTCGCCGGCAGTTTGCTGACGCAGTTGGTGGCGAACCTGCCGCCGCTGGTCGCCAGTACGCGGCTCACGCACTCTGATGCGGTGGCGGCGGCGTTCGGGCAGGCGTTCGTCCTGGTGCGGATTCCGCTGCTGCTGATCTCGCCGATCCAGGCGATGCTGCTTCCTGATCTCACCCGTTCGGCCGCGCGAGGGGACCATGCGGCGCTGCGGGGGCGGGTGCGCGTGGCGCTGGCGGCGGTCGCGGCGCTGGGGGTGGTGGGCACCGGAGTGTTGGCCGTGGCCGGCCCCTGGGTGCTGCGGGTCTTCTTCGGGACGAAGGCGGAGTTGTCGCACGAGTTGTTGGCGGTGTTGGGGGTCGGGACGGTCTTTCTGATGGCGGCGGCGATTCTGCAGCCGACGCTGGTGGCGCTGGATCGGCATCGGCTGGTGCCGATCGCCTGGGGTGCCGGGGCGGTGGTTCTGGCGGTGTTGGTGGAGTTGCCGGTGGATCCGCTGCATGCGGCGGCGGCCGGGGGCCTGGGCGGGCCGGCGACGGTGGTCGTGGTGATGGTGATCGGGCTCGTGGGGGCGCTGCGAGGAGTGCGGGGTGGGGCGGAGGCAGGGGCGGAGGCAGGGCTACAGACACGGGCGCGAGCAGAGACACGGGCAGAGGCGGTAGCGGGCGAAGCCGTTGGTGCCGCGGTCGGCGCTGTCAGCGGACGCGCGCCGCGTGACCGGGGGCGATCTCGGTCGTTCCCTCGGCGGCAGGGCCGATCGGGTCCGGAGAGGCAGGGCGCGATGACCAGCGGGACTCCGGGGCGGTGGCCGGGAGGCGGGTTCAGCCTGCGGCGGGTCGCGAGGCCGGCCGGTGAGGTGGCCGCGGCGCTGGTCGGGGCGTTCGCGATGCCGGTCGCGGCGCGGTACGTCGACGTGGATCCGCTGGACCGGACGGGGCAGGTCAGTGCGCTGGCGGCGTTGCAGGTGCGGTTCACGGCGCTGGGGATCGTGCTGCTCGCGCTGCTCATCGGCGCGCACAGGTGGCGCGGCGGTCGGCACTACGTCGTGGCGAAGCACCTGGTCTGCGCCGCTCTCGCGGGGCTGGCGTCGGGGTTCCTCGCCGGCGGGATCGTGGTGGCGCTGCGGGGGACGCCGTGGCCGCTGTTCGGCCTGTCCGGGGACACCGGGCGGCTGGTGCAGTGGTCGGAGTCGATCGTGCACGGGCACGGCAATCCGAATCCGACGTATCCGCCGCTGACGCTGCACGCCTTGGCGTGGTGGGCGCAGCTGTTCCACCACGGAGACACCGCGTCGGCGTTCCGGGACATGGAGATCGGCGGGGCCGCGATCACCGGACCGGCTGCGTATCTGGCGTGGCGGTTCGTGCTGAGCCCGCTGTGGGCACTGGTGGTGGGGGTGGTGCCGGCGTACTCGATCATCGACCCGTACAAGCCGTACGGCGCTGTTGTGATGATCGTTCTGCTGCCGGTGTTCGTGGTCTCGGTGCGGCACACGACGCGGGTCGGGGGCATGGCGTGGCGGCGGGTGTTGGTCAGTGCGCTGTTGTTCGGGCTTCTGTATTCGGTCCTGTTCCTGACGTATCCCGGGTCGTCGCTGTGGAGCGCGCCGGGATTGGTGGCGGCGGTGCTGTTGCTGTTCCCGTGGTCGAAGGCGCGGGTCGGGCGGCTGCTCGCGTTCATCGGGGTGACGGTCGGGGTGTTCGGGGTGTTGTGCGGCTGGTACGTCAACGACCTCATCGGGCCCGGGAACGTGGATCGCGCCTATGGGTTCGACGCCTATACCGACCCTGCGTTCTTCTCCATGTGGCGCACGGACATGCCCGGCGATGTGGGGCAGTGGCCGCCGCCGGGCGAGTTGGCGGGGTTGGGGCTGTTCAGCGTTCTGACGTTCGCCGGGCTCGGCGTGGCGCTGTGGCTGGGGTGGCGGCGGCCGTTGGCGGTGACCGTGGCGTGTGTGTTCGCCGGGACCTGGCTGTGGCGGATGGAGATCGCCTCTCGGATGTGGGCTACCGGCACGGTGCAGCTGTGGCCGCGCACCGACAACCAACTCCTGTACTGCATCCTCGTGTTAGGTGCTGCGGCGACGGCCTATGGCGCTTCGCGGCTGGGGTCCTGGCCGCCGCTGCCCTCGCGGCTCGGGGCACACGTCGGGGTGCTGGCCGCGGTGCTCATGGTGCTGGGTAGTGCGGCGTCTTCGGTTTCCGACTACTGGATGCCCGCTAAGACAAACAGCTACAAGATCCTCGCCTATGTGTCGCAGACCATGCGCAAGCCGGATGGGACCTGCCCCAAGTACGCGCCGAACCACGAGTGCTCGGCGACCGGCGACCAGTCTTGGATGAACAACTTCGCGGGGCCGCGGAACCACTGAGCGCCCGGCTGGGCTGTGCGGCCGGCTCCTAAGGAGGCTTGCTCAGGACGCTGGCGGCGGATGCCACAGAGCGTCCCGGCGCCGTACCGCGACGGCTACGACCAGAATCACCAGCCCGATCGCGTAGACGATCCACCACATGATCCAGCCGCCCGGCGGGCTCCACTGGATCGGGGTGATGCCGTACTTCCTCCAGCCGCCGTGCGCATAGCGCGTCATCGACCAGTAGAAGGCCCCGAGCCCGGCCAGAGCGAGCACGACGGCTGACGCCGTCGGCACGCGTCGCTCCAGCGCGCCGGGCAGGTCCGCGCCGACGCGGCGGGCCATCAGCAGCCCGGCGAGTACCGGCAGGCCGAGCGCCCAGGCCAGGATGTAGCGCCCCTGCCAGCCGATGCCGAAGCGCTTGGCCTCCAGCAGTTGCGCGATGATCGGGATGGCGGCCGTGCCGACGGTCAGGCCCGCCACGACGACCACCTCTCGCCATCGCGCTACGCCGAACGCGCAGAGGATGAGCAGGCCGGCGACCGCGTACCAGGCGATGATGCTGCCCGGCGGCAGGGCTACGTCGAGCCACCCGAGTTCGCCGACGATCTGCATGACGTAGGTGCCGGAGCTCCAGAACACCTCGTTGAACACGACGGCCGGCGTAAGGGTGGGGAACGACAGGTTCGACGTGGTGAGGCCGTCTGCGTAGCGGCTCCATAGGAACGCCGCGACACCGCCGAGGATCAGCACGCCCGCCATGATCTGCACGGCGCGGAACCGAGCCAGCCACGCGAGCTTACGCGGGCCGGCGATGATCACCAGCGCGACCAGGATCGACGCGACGAAAGCGATGCCGAGGCTTCTGGTGTTCGCCAGGAGCGCTCCCCCAATGGCGAGCCCTATAGCGCGCCGCGTTACCTGGCCGGGTTTCGGGTCGTCGTCGAGCGCCAGGGACATGGCCGCAGTCCAGGCGAGTACCGCAGCTGTGGCTTCCATCCCGTTGGAGTTCACGGTGCCGCTGAGGAAGAGCGCCATGGGAGTTCCGGCGGCGATCACGCCGAGGAGCGGCCAGCCGGGACGGCGCCAGCCGGCGGCTATGCCGACCGCTGCTGCGAGGAGCCCTGAGTTGAGTAGTGCGGACGCTAAGCGCATTCCGTATAGCGCGCCGACTCCAGGGAGCACCAGGCTGGGGAGCCCTACAGGGAAGTAGTAGGCGGGGTTGTAGTTCCCTGCGGAGGTCTCGACGATCGCTGTGGAGTTGTCGGTGCCGAACTTCTTACCGCATGCCGCGGAGAGGAACGTATTGCGGAAGCACGCGGACATCGCGTCGAGAGTCCCGTACTTGGCGGGCAGTGGATAGCCGAGCCAGGTCTTCTCGAAGCCGCCGCTGATCTCGTGGCGGGAGGTCGAGTTCACGAACTCGCCGCGGGCTGTCGCGGCGGCTTTCACCATGTGCGAGGGCTCGTCCGGGGATGTGGACATCGGGGAAGCGAAGGCCCAGCCGGTGGAGACCAGGAAGAAGCCGACCAGGGCCAGCAGCCAGGGGCGGTTGAGGACCCTGAGGACTTTGGTGGTGCTGCGGCGCGGCCAGGATGGGCGGCGGGGTTTGGTGGGGAGGAATGGCGCGGATACCGCTTTGGGCTCTGGTTCCCGGCCGGGTTCCGGTTCCGATTCGGGTTCCGGAAGGGGCTGCGGCGGCGGTTCGAGCGCGCCGGATCCGCTCACCGGGCCGCTCCCCCGGCCGATTCGCCGGTGAGCGGGGGCAGCGGTGTCGCGAGACCGGTCGGCCCGGAAGCGTCGGTCAGCGCCGCCGGCTCCCGCACCGGACGCCCCAGCCGCTGCGCGTTCAGCGTGGTCGCGTCGCGCACCGCGATGACCCGGGCCAGCTCGGTGAACCGCGCTTCCTGGGTCTTGAGCCGGAAGTAGGTGTTCACCGACACGAAGACGAACGCCACGGTCAGCGCGTAGAGCACGAGGTCGGTGCCGCGGCCCACGCCGACCTTGTGGGCCAGCGAGTTCACCCAGTTGGGCCGCAGGATCGCGACCACCATCAGGGCGATGAAGACCAGGAACGCCAGCCGCTTCAGGGCTCTGGTCTGCACCGAGTACCAGTGCCGGATGAACAGCAGCAGGAAGCCGGCCGCGATGACCAGCAGGATGGCCTGGATGATCATGGCGTCCTCCGCGACCGCAGGGAGAGGTCGAACAGGATGTTGACGCCGTTGATCAGCGACTGGCCCTTGGCCTTGGAGTAGTCCGTGTAGAGCACGGTCACCGGGACCTCGGTGACCTCCAGCTCCGAGCGCGCCAGGTAGTCCACGATCTCCGAGGCGTGCGCCATGCCGTTCATGGTGATCTTGAGCTGGGAGGCGGCGGCCCGGTTCAGGACCCGCAGGCCGTTGTGCGCGTCGGTGAGCTCCAGGCGGCGGGCCGCGGGGCTGAGCGCGGCGACCGTCTTCAGCAGCGCGCGCTTGACCCACGGCACGTGCACGGTCCCGCTCAGGAAGCGCGAGCCGAGGGCCACGTCGGCGCCGCCGTCGCGGACCGCGCGCACCAGTTCGGCGGCGTCCTCCACGCGGTGCTGGCCGTCGGCGTCGAAGGTGACGAAGTACTCCGAGCCCTCCTGCAGCAGGGCGTACTCCAGGCCGGTCTGGAGCGCGGCGCCCTGGCCCAGGTTCACCGGGTGGCTGACCAGGTGCGCGGCCGTGCGGAAGATGTGGTCGGCGGAGTCGTCGCGCGAGCCGTCGTCCACGCACACCACGTTCGGGAACGTGGGCAGGACGCCTGCGACGACCTCGGCGATCACCGAGCCCTCGTTGTATACGGGGATGACGACCCAGACGTCGTCGAACTCCGAAGTCCCAGCCGAACCGGGAGCCTCCGCTGTCTGCACAGCTCCCAGATTGTGCGGTCATCGCACGATGCGCACCGTGATTAGGCCTAATGGCTTGATGTGCCCGGGCCAGCCACGTCCGGGCCCGGGGCGTCCGGGCCAGCCACGTCCGTGCCTGCCGCATCCGGGCTCGCCGTGTCGAGGCGGGCCAGCACGCGCCGGATCGCCCCGTCCACGGCGTCCGGGTGCTCCAGCGGCAGCACGTGCCCGCCGGCCGGGACGATCTCCACGCCGGTGTGGTGGGCGTCGTCGGGCGCGGCGGCGTCGATCTCGGCGGCCATCCGCTCGCTGTGGAACGCCGGAGTCAGCAGGTCGTGGTCGCCGACGATGATCTCCACCGGCACCCGGCCGAGCGTGGGCAGCGCGGTGGCCTTGTTGTGCGCGGAGAAGGTCGGGAAGAAGTCGGCGATGACGTCCATCGGGGTGCTGGACAGCATCTCGTCGGTGAACCGGACCAGCGCCGGGGGCACGTCGGAGGCGAAGGCGTAGCGGCGGGTCAGCAGCTGCGCCAGGTCGGTCCCGGCCCGGCGGGTGCGGTCCACCAGGGTGTGGCCGCGGCCCAGCAGCGCGAACACGCCGGGGGCGGTGCGTTGGAACAGCTGCGCGGCGCGGGCCGGCAGGCCCAGCGTCATCTCGTTCCAGTGGCCGTCGGTGGTCGAGCACAGCACCACGCCGCGCACCCGTGCGTGCTCGCCGCCCTCCGGGCCGCCGAACAGCTCGGGGTGCTCGGCGGCCAGCGCCATGATCGTCATACCGCCCATGGAGTGGCCGATCAGGACCACGTCGCCGTCCGGGCACACCGCCTCCAGGACGGTGTACAGGTCGCGCCCTATCTGGTCGATGGTGTGCGAGGCCGAGGTGCCGCGCTGCGAGCGGCCGTGGCCGCGCTGGTCCCAGAACACGCAGCGGTTGGTCGCGGCGAACTCCGCGCGCTGGTAGTGCCAGGTGTCCTGGTGCAGGGCGTAGCCGTGGCAGAACACCAGGGTCGGGCCGGCCGCGGCGCGCGGGCCGCGGCGGCGGGCCCAGCCGGCGCCGCCGCTGAACAGCTGCGGGCCGTCGACCTCCACGTACAGGCCGACGCCGTCGTCGGCACGGACCGTCAGAGGCTTGCCGCGCAGGGTGCCGTAGGGCTCGGCCAGCCGGCGGGGTTCGGCCAGCCGGCGGACGGCGCGGCCGATGGTGGCGCGCTCGATGGCGAACCCGGCCGCCGCCCCGGCGGCGATCACGCCGACCGCGGCTCCGGCGATCCCCGCCTTCTTAGCGGTGCTGACTGCCATGACGCCCCTTCCGCTCGACGGCCCTCGCGGTGTTCACCGTCGGCCCCTTACGTCACGAGTTCCCGACGTAGACCCGCGGGACACGCGGACCGATGCGCGTGACGATCTCGTAATTCAACGTCCCGGTCGCCCGGGCCCAGTCGTCGGCGGTCGGCTCGCCGTGCTCGCCCGGGCCGAAGATCACGACCTCGTCGCCGACCCGCACGTCGCGGACGGCGTCGGGGTCGCCGAGGTCGACGACGAACTGGTCCATCGCCATCCGGCCGGCGATCCGGTGGCGCCGGCCGCCGATCTGGACCTCGCCGACGTTGGAGGAGTTGCGCGGCAGACCGTCGGCGTAGCCGAGCGGGACCAGGGCCAGGGTCGTGGGCGCCGCGGTGTGGTAGATGTGCCCGTAGGAGACGCCGTGCTCAGCCGGGGCGTTCTTGACCAGCGCGACGCGCGCCCGCAGCGTCATCGCCGGGCGCAGGCCGAAGTCGGCGGGGGTGGTGTCCGGCAGGGGCGAGAGGCCGTAGAGCGCCAGGCCCGGTCGGACCAGGTCGAAGTGCGCCTCGGGCAGGCTCAGGGCGGCCGGGCTGTTGGCGATGTGGCGGACCTCCGGGCGCAGGCCCGCGTGGTCGGCGACGGCCAGGGCCGCGCGGAAAAGGTCCAGCTGGGAGCGGATCGAGGGGTGCCCGGGCTCGTCGGCGCAGGCGAAGTGCGACCAGACGCCGGTGACCCGGATGTGCCCGGCGGCCTCGGCCTTGGCGGCCAGCTCGACCAGCTCCAGCCAGTCGTGCGGCTGGGTGCCACCGCGCCCGAGGCCGGTGTCGGCCTTGAGCTGCACGCGCGCCGGGGTCCCCAGGCGCTGTGCGGCCGCGGTGATCTCCTCCAGGACCCAGGGGGCGTAGGCGGTGACGTCGATCTCCTGGGCGATCAGCTCGTCCCAGGGCCCGCCGGCCGGATGCAGCCAGGCCAGGATCGGGCCGGTCAGCCCGGCGGCGCGCAGCTGCAGCGCCTCCTCCGGCAGGGCGGTGCCGAGCCAGGCGGCGCCGGCCTGCTTGGCGGCGCGGGCACACGGCACGGCGCCGTGGCCGTAGGCGTCGGCCTTCACGACGGCCATGACCCCGGCCCCGGACTCGGCGACGATCTGACCCACGCGGCGGGTGTTCGCGCGGATCGCGTCCAGGTCGATCCGCGCCTCGGCACGCAGCGGGCCGGGCGGAAAATCGGTGGCGGTCAGGTCTGTCATCGACGGTAGTCTGCCAGGCCGTCGCGGTCTTGATGGTGACACCAGGTCGCCTTCGGCCGGGGCCGGGCCTTCGCGGCCCTGCTCATCAGTGGGGGTTCTCGATTTTGGAAGCGCTCGAAGCGAAGGTCAACGGCTACCTGCACGGCAACGCGCGCGCCCGGGCACTGAACGAGGCATGTGGGCCGTTCCACATCGGCTTCGACGCCGGCAACGCCAATCCCTTCCTGAACTACGCGGTACCCGAAGCCGGCGCTGTTGTGACGTCCGAGGACATCGAGGCGTTGCTCGCGGCTTTCGCCCGACGGGAGCGCACGCCGCGGCTGGAGTTCGCGCCGGGCGGCGCGCCGGGGGTGGAGGAGGCACTGCTGGCGGCCGGGTTCGAGGTGCAGCAGCGGCTGCCGTTCATGGTGGCGACGGCCGCGGAGCTGGTCGGGCCGAGTGCCGTGGACGGCGTCGAGGTGGTGGTGCTGGACAAGTCGGCGACGGACGCGGAGCTGCGCGGGGTGGCTTTGGCGCAGCGGGAGGCGTTCGGAGAGTCGGACGAGCCGCAGGATGACGCGGACTTCTCCGATGATGTGATCGGACTGCGCGGCGCGGTGGACGCGGGGAGGTCCCTGGTGCTGGCGCGGGGGGCCGCGGGCAGCGACGCAGCCGGCGTGCCGATGGCCGGCGGCGGCAGCGGGTCGGCGAACTCGGGGACGACGGAGATCGGCGGCATCGCGACCCGGCCGGCTTTCCGGCGGCGCGGGGCGGGGGCGGCGGTGACGGCGGCGCTTTCGCGACATCTGCTGGAGGTGGCGGGGCTGGAGTGCGTGTGGCTTTCGCCGTCTGGGCCTGATCAGGAGCGGCTGTACGCGTCGATCGGGTACCGGAGTCTTGGGGAGATGCTGTTCATCTGGAAGCCCTGAGGTTCTTGCAGGGCAAGCGCGGGGCGACGGGGCTGCGTGACCGGCCATGTCGCTAGGGGGTCCGAAGGACCATGCGGGGGTGTTGGTTCTGGGTCCCTCGCCGCGTCGGCGGGCGAAGCCAACCTGGCCGGGCCGGTGGTGTCAAGCCGGACGCGACAGCACCACAGCAGCAGGGGTGCGGCTTGATACCACCGGACCGGACTGGTTCCGTTTACGGCGACGACGCGGTGAGGGACCCAGAACCTCGGCGACCACAAGCAGCACCGCCGGCAGGCAGCGCGGCGCAGGCAACAGCGTGATGGCAAGCCAAACAGTCGCGGGCCGCCGCCAAACAGCAGGTCGCACGGGTCGCCCCCTCGCTGTAGAGCGCCCGCCGGAGGCCTCGAGGTGCCCACCAAACGCGGCAGGCAGCCGCCCACATGACGTGTGCGCAGTGACTCGGACCCGTGCGGGGTCGTGGACGCGAAAACCGCCAGCCGCCAACGCACCACAGCAGAGACCTGAGCCAGTGCGCGGTCTTGCACGCGAAAACCGGCGGCCGCCAGACCAAACGCGTGCGCAGTGACTCGGACCCGTGCGGGGTCGTGGACGCGAAAACCGCCCGCCGCCAACGCACCGCCGCACAGACCTGAACCAGTGCGCGGTCGTGCCCACGAAAACCGGCGGCCGCCAGCGCAACCAGCCGGGCTCAACCGAACTGCGTCCCCCCGCGAGGTCACCAAACCTTAGGCGAAGCCGTAAAAATCGCCTTTCAACCCACGGCCCAACCGCACCCCAGCAGAGGTCCCGCCCACCCTCTCCGACTAATTACAGAAGGAACCTTGCAGAAGATTCCTTCTGTAACTACAGTAGCGCCATGCCCGAACCACGCCGCATCACCGACCCCGAAGTCCTCAAAGGCCTCTCGCACCCCCTGCGCCAGCGCCTCTACCGCCTCCTCACCCAGCTGGGGCCGTCGACGACCACGATCCTCGCCGGGCACCTGGACGGGGCGGATCCGGGGCGGGTCAGCTACCACCTGCGGGAGTTGGGGAAGCGGGGGTTCATTGAGGAGGCGCCGGAGTTGGCGCGGGATCGGCGGGAGCGGTGGTGGCGGGTGCCGGAGGGGTCTTTCAGCTGGTCGGGGGCTGACTTTCGGACGCCGGAGGGGAGGGCGGTGGCGGACGCTGCTTTCGCGCAGACCGTGCAGGACCAGGTTGAGCGGTTGGAGGCGTTTGTTGCTCGGAAGGCGGAGTGGTCTTCGGAGTGGCAGGGGGCCGCGACGACCACGAACACGCACCTGCGGTTGGCGCCGGAGGAGTTGCGCGGGCTCAGTGAGGAGCTGAACGCGGTGCTGCGGAAGTGGGCCGCGCTGGGGCGGCGGGATCCTTCGCTGCGGCCTGATGAGCAGCCGGTCGACGGACGGGAGCAGGTGTTCCTGTTCCTGCACGCGTTCCCAGAGAAACCTTGAGGGGGGATTGCTCATGACTGCTGTCGTGGCCGGCCCGGTCGGCGCCTCGCGGCCCGTTCCGGCGCTGCGGAATGCGAGCTACCGGCGGCTGCTCGGGGGTGCGACGCTGAGCGCGCTGGGCGACCAGGTCTGGTACGTCGCGCTGTCGTACGCGGCGGTGCGCGCGGGGTCGCCGGCCGCGGCCGGGGTGGTGTTGTCGGTCTCTGCGATACCCCGGCTGCTGTTGGTGCTGTTCGGCGGGGTGATCGTCGACCGGTTCGATGCCCGGAAGCTGATGATCGGCAGTGACTCGCTGCGGGCGGTGGTGTGCCTGGGGGCGGCGCTGGTCGCTACGGCGACTTCGCCGGGGTTGGGGTTGTTGGCGGGCGTCGCGGTGGTGTTCGGGGTCGTGGACGCGCTGTTCATGCCCGCGTCTGTGGCGCTGCGGCCACGGCTGCTGGAGCCGCATCAGTACTCGGGCGGGGCGGTGCTGTGGACGCTGTCGGGGCGGCTGGCGCTGACGGTCGGGGCACCGTTGGGCGGGGTGGTCGCGGCCTCGGCGGGGCTGGGGGCGGCGCTGGTGGTGGACGCGGTGAGCTTCGTCGCGTCGCTGGTGAGCTTGGTGGGGCTGCGGGTTCGCAAGGAGGTAAGCGCGAAGGCGGGCGCAGGGGCAGGTGCGAGGGCGGGTGCGGAGGCTCGTTCGGGGACGCCGGCCGCCACGGCCGCAGCGCGAACCGCGACACGCAAGGAGCCGTTCGGGCGCAGCTTCGTCGCAGGGCTCGGCTATCTGCGCCAGCACGCGGTGCTGGGGCCGTTCGTGGTGTGGCTGGCGCTGACGAACATCGGGATGGTCGGCCCGCTGAACGTGGGCGCGGCCCTGCTGGCCACGCGGCGGGGCTGGGGCGCGCCGGGCATCGGCCTGCTGCTGACCGGGTTCGGGATCGGCGCGGCGGTGGGGGCCGTGGGGATGGGGAAGGTGCGGGTCCGCGGCGGGCTCGGCGTGTGGCTGGCCGGTGCCGGGGCGCTGCAGGGGGTCGCTGGGGCGGCGATGGCCCTGGTGCCGACGTTGGGCGGGGCGATCGCGGCGGCAGCGGCGGTCGGGATGCTGTCGAGCGCCATGGGGGTGCCGGCGACGGTCGTGATGCAGGCCGAGTGCGATGACGCGTTCCGAGGACGGGTCGGGAGTGTCACGACGCTGATCACGTTGGGGATCGTGCCGCTGACCATGGGCCTGATGGGGTTGATGGTCGGGGCGTTCGGGCTGTCGGCGGCATTCGGGATCAGCGGGGCGGTGGAGGTGCTGGGGCTGCTGTGCCTGCTGTCGCGAGGATTCCGGAGTGTCCGCGCGCCTCAGTGAGGGGCCCGCGCCGCGGTGAGGGCTTCGACCAGGTCCCCGGCGATGAGCTGCCGGCCGGGGTGGCGGCGCTGGACGTCGAGCGCCGCCTGGCCGTGCAGGTGGGCCGCGACGCTGGCGGCGTCCAGAGGATGCAGCCCGGCGGCCAGCAGGCCGCCTGCGAGGCCCGACAGGACGTCGCCAGACCCTGCGGTGGCCAGGGCCGGGGTGCCGGTGCGGTTGACGCGCACGGTGGCGGTTCCCGGGTCGGCGATGAGCGTCGTCGAGCCCTTCAGCAGGACCGTGCAGCCGAAGCGGTCGGCCAGTTCGCGGACGGCGGCCAGGCGGTGGGCCTCGATGTGGTCGGAGGTCCAGGCGGCATCGTCGAGGAGGCGCGCGGCTTCGCCGGAGTGGGGCGTGAGCAGCGTCGGGTGGGAGCGGTCCAGAGGCTTGTCGGACTGGCCGAGCTGCTTGAGGGCGGTCAGGCCATCGGCGTCGACGAGCACCGGCAGCTCGGTGGCCAGGGCTTTCGCGACACGGTCGGCGCTGTCCGCGCCGATGCCGGGGCCGACGACCCAGGCCTGGACGCGGCCGTCGCCGATCAGGACCTCCGGGTAGCGGGCCAACACGCCGGCGTTGACCTCGGGCTCACCGAGGAAGCGGACGGCGCCGACGCCGCTGCGCAGGGCCGCGCCGGTCGCGAGGACGGCGGCGCCGGGGTAGCGGGGGGATCCGGCGGCCAGGCCCAGGACGCCGCGGCGATACTTGTTGCTCTCGGCGGTGGGGGTCGGCAGGAGGGCTTCGACGTCGGCGGGTTCGAGGGCTTCCAGGACCGGAGCGCCGTCGAGGTAAGGTGCCAGGCCGATGTCGACGAAGCGGAGGTCGCCGACGTGCTCGGCGGCCGGGGAGATGAACAGGCCCGGCTTGTAGGTGCCGAAGGTGACGGTGACGTCGGCGTTGACCGCGGGGCCGGAGACCTCGCCGGTGTCGGCGTCGACGCCGCTGGGGAGGTCCACGGCGACGACGAGGGGACGCGGGTCGGCCGCTTCGATCTGTTCGAACACCGATGCCGCAGCAGGGCGCAGGCCGCCGTGGCCGCCGATCCCGACGACGCCGTCGAGCACCAGGTCGGAGGCGGTGTAGCGCCACTCCCCCGCTGTGCTGACCAGGCCTCCGGCGGCGCGCAGGGCTGCCAGGCCGGCGGCGTGGGCGCGCGCCTCGTCGAGCAGGACCGCCTCGACCTTCGCGCCGCGGCGGACCAGGCGGGCGGCGGCGTAGAGGGCGTCGCCGCCGTTGTCGCCGCTGCCTGCGACGACGAGGACACGCGCGCCGTAGACGCGTCCGACGCGTCCCACGCGTCCGTGGGCGCCTCTACGGACGCCTCCCAGGAGCCGCACGCACTCCGCCGTCAGCCCGGCGACCGCGCGCTGCATCAGCTCGCCGTCGGGCAGGCGCGCCATCAACGCCGCCTCCGCGTGCCGGACCTGGTCCACCGAATGCGCCGTCAGCATGCTTCCACCCTGTCACGGCCCGGCGTGTCTCGCTAAGATCCTCGGCATGTCTGGGGAGGAAGCGCTGTCGCGCGCCGAGATGCGCGCGTCCCATGAGGACCGTGACATCGTCGTGGACCGGCTGCGGGTGGCGGCCGGGGACGGCCGGATCGACGGGGACGAGCTCGACCAGCGGATCGAGGCGGCGATGACCGCGCGGACCTATGGCGAGCTGGACAAGCTGATCAAGGATCTGCCTTCGTCGGCGCAGCCGGTGAGCCCGGCGCGGCGGACCGAGGCGGAGGCTTCGCAGAACATCACCATCTCGCACGGGAACACGCACAAGCTGGGCGCGTGGCTGGTGCCGCGGCGGCTGAACGTCGCGGTGCGGCACGGGAACGTCCTGCTGGACTTCACCCAGGCGGTGTTCAGCGGTGCGCGGGAGGTCGAGCTGGCGCTGGATCTGCGGCACGCGAACCTGCGGATCATCGTGCCGCCGGGGACGGCGCTGGACACCTCGGGGCTGGCGACGCGGCACGCGAACGTCGGGCAGCCGGATCTGGGGCCGGCCGGGCCGGAGGCGATCCGGCTGACGATCAGCGGGCAGGCGGAGCACACGAACCTGCGGGTGCGGCGGCTTTCGCGGTTCGCGGAGCGCCGGCGGGAGCGGCGGGGAGAGCGCGAGCTGGGGCGGCGGCGCGAGCGGCGGGAGTTGGGGCGGTAGGGCGGGACGGTAGGGCCGGGCGGTAGGGCCGGGCGGTAGAGCGAGGCGGTCGGGCGAGGTGGTAGAGCGAGGCGAACCCCGGGCCGCCGCGCCGAATCACCCCTCCGCGATCACCACCGCCGAAGCGATCCCGGCGTCGTGCGACAGCGACACATGGAAAGCCCGGATCCCCCGCTCCTCGGCCAGCGCCGCGATGGTCCCGGTCACCCGCAGCTCCGGGCGGCCGTCCGGCAGCGTCACCACCTCGGCGTCGTGCCAGCGCAGGCCGCGCGGGGCGCCGAGCGCCTTGGCCAGCGCCTCCTTGGCCGCGAACCGGGCCGCCAGGGACGCCGTCCCGCGCTCGCGCTCCCCGGGCGTGAACAGCTTCTCCCGCAGAGCCGGGGTGCGGGACAGCGACGTCGCGAACCGTTCGACGTCCACCACGTCGATGCCCACACCCAGGATCATGCGCGTCCTTACTCCACAGTGACCGACTTCGCCAGGTTACGCGGCTGGTCGACGTCGTAGCCCAGGGCGTCCGCCAGTTCGGCGGCGAAGACCTGGAGCGGGACGGTGGCCACCAGGGGCTGCAGCAGGATCGGCAGCTCCGGGACGTGGAACAGGAAGTCCGCGTAGGGGGCCACCACGTCGTCGCCGTCCTCGGCGATGACGATGGTCTTGGCGCCGCGGGCACGGATCTCCTGGATGTTGGAGACGATCTTGTCGTGCAGCAGCGGCCGCTTCGGCGAGGGCACCACGACCACGACCGGCAGGTCCTGCTCGATCAGCGCGATCGGCCCGTGCTTGAGCTCGCCGGCGGCGAAGCCCTCGGCGTGGATGTAGGCGAGCTCCTTCAGCTTCAGCGCGCCTTCCAGGGCCATCGGGTAGCCGACGTGCCGGCCCAGGAACAGCACCGTGCGGGCGCCGACCATGGAGCGGGCGAGCTTGCGGATCGGCTCCATCCGGTTCAGGGTCTCGGCGATCGCGGCCGGGGAGTCCGACAGCTGCGTCAGGACCTCCTCCACCTCGTCGTTGAACTTCACGCCGCGGACCTGCGCCAGGTACAGGCCGACCAGGTAGCAGGCGGTGAGCTGGGTCAGGAACGCCTTGGTGGAGGCCACGCCGATCTCCGGGCCGCCGTGCGTGTAGACCACGGCGTCGGACTCGCGCGGGATGGTCGAGCCGTTGGTGTTGCAGATCGCCAGGACGCGCGAGTGCTGCTCGCGGGCGTGCCGGATGGCCATCAGGGTGTCCATGGTCTCGCCGGACTGCGAGATCGCTATCACCAGCGTGTCCCTGGTCAGGATCGGGTCGCGGTAGCGGAACTCGCTGGCCAGCTCGACCTCGACCGGGACCCGGGTCCAGTGCTCGATGGCGTACTTGGCGATCAGGCCGGCGTGGTAGGCGGTGCCGCAGGCGACGACGACGATCTTGGTGATGGCGCGCAGCTCGTCCTCGGACAGCCGCATCTCGTCCAGCTTCAGCTTGCCGTCGCCGTTGACCCGGCCCAGCAGGGTGTCGGCGACCGCCTGCGGCTGCTCGGCGATCTCCTTCTGCATGAACCAGTCGTAGCCGCCCTTCTCCGCCGCCGAGGCGTCCCAGGACACGTGGAACCGCTTGCCCTCCACGACCTCGCCGTCGAAGGTGGTGATCTTCACCGAACCGTCGCGGAAGACCTCGGCGACCTGGTCCTGGCCCATCTCGATGGCCTCGCGGGTGTGCGCGATGAACGCCGAGACGTCGGAGGCCAGGAACGCCTCGCCCTCGCCGACGCCGATCACCAGCGGGGAGTTGCGGCGCGCGCCGACCACCACGTCCGGGGCGTCGGCGTGCACCGCGACCAGCGTGAAGGCGCCCTGCAGCCGGTTCACGACGCGGCGCATCGCGGCGCCCAGGTCGCCGTCGCCGGCCTCGGCGAAGTCGCGGGCCAGCAGGTGCGCGACGACCTCGGTGTCGGTCTCCGAGAGGAATGTCACATCCTGGCCGGCCAGTTCGGCCTTGAGCCGGGCGAAGTTCTCGATGATGCCGTTGTGGATGACCGCCACCTTGCCGGTGGTGTCGGTGTAGGCGCCGCCGGGTGCGCTGAAGTGCGGGTGGGCGTTGCCGTCGGTGGGGCCGCCGTGGGTGGCCCAGCGGGTGTGGCCCAGGCCGGTCGTCGACGCCGGGAGGGGGCGGACGTCGAGTTCCTTTTCCAGGTTCGCCAGCTTGCCGGCCTTCTTGGCCCCGGCCAGGCGGGCTTCGCCCGCGGACCGGTCGACCACGGCGATGCCCGCAGAGTCGTAGCCCCGGTACTCCATCCGGCGCAGACCCTCTATGACGATGCCCAGGGCTTGCTGGGAGCCCACGTAACCCACGATTCCGCACATGGGTCCAGAGCATAGTGGTATGCCCGGTGACCTGGATTGGTACAGACCAATCGGGGCATCGCTACCAGTCGGTAGGGTGTCGGTAGGGTGACAGGGTGACCAGTGCCGCGCCACCAGCTCCCAATCCCTTCCTGGAGTTCAGCCGCGAAGAGTGGGCCGCTCTGCGGGACCGGACTCCGCTGCCGCTGACCGAGCCGGAGATCGAGCGGCTGCGCGGTCTGCTGGACGTCACCGACATCGACGAGGTGCGCGACGTCTACCTGCCGCTGTCGCAGCTGCTGAGCATGTACGTCCGGGCCACCTCCGAGCTGCGCGGCACCATCGCCGCGTTCGCCTCCGGCACCGGCGGCGGGGACCGGCAGGGGCAGTGGACGCCGGAGACCGCGCCGCCGTTCGTGATCGGCATCGCCGGCTCGGTGTCGGTCGGCAAGTCCACGTTCTCCCGCACCCTGCGCGATCTGCTCGCCCGCAGCCCGGAGCACCCGGAAGTGGGCCTCATCACCACCGACGGCTTCCTGTATCCGAACGCGGAGCTGGAGCGGCGCGGGCTGATGGGCCGCAAGGGCTTCCCGGAGTCCTACGACCAGCGCGCGTTCCTGCGCTTCTTGACGGCGGTGAAGTCCGGGCAGGAGACCGTGCAGGCACCGGTGTACTCGCACCTGGTCTACGACATCGTCGCGGACGAGTGCGTCGACGTGAAGCGGCCGGACATCCTGCTGGTCGAGGGCCTGAACCTGTTGCAGCCGGCCCGCACCCGCGCCGACGGCCGGACGTCGCTGGCGGTCTCGGACTTCCTGGACTTCTCGATCTACCTCGACGCGCGCCGCTCGGACCTGAAGCGCTGGTACACCGACCGGTTCCTGGCGCTGCGCTCGACGGCGTTCAGCGACCCGCAGTCCTATTTCCACAAGTTCGCCTCGCTGTCCGACGAGGCGGCGCGCGGGCTGGCGCTGGAGATCTGGACGTCGATCAACGAGCGGAACCTGATGGACAACATCCTGCCGACGCGGGGCCGGGCGCGGCTGGTGCTGCGCAAGGGTGCTGATCACCGGGTGGAGCGGGTGCGGCTGCGCAAGCCCTGAGGCGAAGAGAACTCAGAAGAGAGCCCGAGCGAAGAAGGGAAGCGCGGGTCGAAGTCGCATTCCGGCCCGCGCTCCCGGCTCTCGGTGCCGCTACTTGCTCTGGCTCTGCGTCTGGTTCTGCTCCATCTGGGTCCGCAGGTTCCCCAACTGCTGCATGACAGCGGGGAAGATCGGCGCCGACACGAGAGCCGCGAACTGCTCCGGGCTCAACACCGGACCGCTCGGATTGAAGCCGAAGACGCCGTGCTCATCGGTGACCCCGGAGCTGCCCTTCCAGGGCAGCTCTCTGACCAGCTCGTCCAGCTCGATGGTCCACGAAGTGCCCGAGCCCGGCGGGGCGAACACATACTGTGCCGAGTGGAAGGACAGCGCCGAGGGATCGGTCAGCGCCGCCGTGTCCTGGATGCTGTCCCGCGCCTCGATGTCGGTCGACTGGATCCGGACGGTTCCGCCCGACACCTCCTTCGTCCCGGAGACCAGGGGGATCGCCGCGGTCGCCGGGTGCTGGTGGATGTACTTCGTGTCGACCGGGGCCGCTTGGATGAAGTGATCGCCGGGCAGCACCTGAACGATGCTGGTGCCGCCGGTCGAGCTCGTGAACGTCAACGTGGTGCAGAACCCCGCCGGCTGGTCGGCGGTCTGGCAGGCGATGTGGTCTCCCGTCGGGAGGTAGGGCTTCAACGCGTCCAGCACCTCCTGTTCCTGCTGGACGATGGTCCCCGTCAGCTTGGGCAGCGTCGGGGTCGGCGGCGCCGTCGGCTGCGCCGTGTGCGGCTTCGCCGTGCTCTGTGTCGACGCCGAGACGCCCGGCGTGACGGCGTCGGACCCGGCGCCGTGGCCGGGACGCAGCGCCACGACCCCGGCGACCGCCACCGCGGCCACCGCACCGGTCACGCCGGCCGCCGTCCAGCGGTCGCGGCGGCGCCGGCCGTCCCCCCAGGCGACCGCGGGGCCGATCAGGTCGCGCGAGGCTGGCACGTGCTCCAGGTCGGCCTCGCGGAACAGGGTCCTGATGTTCTCCGCTTCGTGATCCGTCATGTGTTCCTCCTTCGTCAGTCTCGACGGATGTCGCTGAGCGAGTCGCCGATCCGGGTCCGCAGGGTCGCCAGGGCGCGCGCGGTCTGGCTCTTCACCGTCCCCTCCGAGATGCCGAGGGCGTCGGCGGTCTGCGCGACCGAGTAGTCCTCCCAGAACCGCAGCACCACCACCGCCCGGGACTTGGGCGGCAGCCCGGCGAGCGCCTCCATCAGGACGCTGGTGCTGCCGTCGCCGAAGCCGTCGCCGGAGGCGGCCGGCTCCGGTACCGATTCGATCGGCACCGTCGCGAACCGCTTCTTGCGGTTGGCCGACAGGTGGCAGCGGTACAGGACCTGTTTGGCGTAGGCGTCCGGATGCTCGACGCGTCCCATCCGGCGCCAGGACCGGTACAGGTGCCCGAAGGCGGTCTGCACCAGGTCCTCGGCCCCGTGCCAGTCCCCGCACAGCAGATACGCGGTGCGCAGCAGCTGCTTCTGGCGGCTCGCGGCGAACTGCCGGAAGTCCTCCTCGTCACTCATCCACCCTCCCGTTGACGACTCACCAGTACTCAATGCCGCGTCGGGCCGATCGGTTGGAACCGGTGAGCTGGAGTTCTCCGTTTTCTACAAGACACGGGGCGAGAGCGGAGGCCATTCTGACGATCACGCCCGGCCCTCCCGGAGCGGGGGGACGGTAGCGGGGCCGGCCGGGCTGGGCGGCCCCGGTATCGCCGGGACGTGGGCCGCCGGGGCGGTGGGAAGAGCCGGAGGGGCTCGCCCGACGGGTTCGGTTCGGTTCAGCGTGCTCGACGGCCGCAGGGTGCCGGCCGGGGGTGGACACGGCCGGTGCGAAAGCGCTGCGGCCGGCTCAGCCCAGCAGCACGCTGGTCACCCGTCCGGGGAGCCGGTCGAGCGCGGAGCCGGGTGGGGCGCCGCGCCGCAGCTCCGCCAACCGCCCCGGCGTCAGCCCGGTGATGGCTTTGACGTCGTGCCCGAGGTGCGCCTGGTCGTGGTAGCGGGCCAGCGCGGCGGCCTGCGACCAGCTTCGGCCGTCCAGGTGCGCGCGCAGCGCGGTCTGTAAGCGCAGCACCCGCGCCATCGCCTTCGGCGACATCCCGACCTGTTCCAGGAACCGCGAGCGCAGGTGGCGGTCGCCCCAGCCGACGTCGCGCTGGATCTCGCGCAGCGGCCAGCCGGCCGCCACCAGCCGGGTCGCGCGCGTCACCTGCCAGGCCGGCAGGATCCGGGAGTCGGCCGCACGCCGGGTCAGGTACGCGTCGAGCCGGGCGAAGCGCGCCGCCCAGGTCGGCAGCCCGGCCAGCTGCTCCACGAGCAGGTCGCCCTCGCGGCCCAGTACTTCGCCGAGCCTCGGGAAGCCCCTCGCCAGCTCGGCCATGCGCAGGCCGAGGATGTGGTGCGCCGCGGTATGGCTGAGGGTCACCTCGATGCCGGCGATGTGTCCGCGGTGCCGGCCGATCGCCGCCACCGCGCGGCCGGCGGACAGGAACGAGGCCCGGCGGAAGACCTCGGACTCGCCGTCGGAGGCCAGGCCGATGCGAATCGGTTCGGCGAAGGCGATGACGAGCGTCGCCGCTCCGGAGGGGATCTCCAGGCGCGCGCGGTCGGCGACGTCGGGGAAATTGAAGCCGTGGTAGTGGTGCACGAGGCCGCGTAAAGCGGGAACAGGCTCGCGACGCACGCTTTCCATGCGCGGAGCCTATTCCCGGATGAATGTTCTGCGATGCGGCCGGTCAGAACCTTGCAGAACCCTTTACAGTCCCGGTCATCACGCCGCGTCCCCGGACACCCGGAACGACTGCAGCCGGCGCGTGCCGTAGCCCAGGGCCACGACGACGAACACCACCGACATGATCACCGAGGTGCCGAACGACAGGTTGGCGCTGAGGTTCGGCAGGTGCCCGATCTTGTCGGCCAGGCCCAGTTCGTACTGCCCGATGGACAGCAGGCGCAGACCGCTGACGAAGCGGGTGAGCAGGTTCTCCCAGACCAGGATGTAGATCAGGGTGACGGCCACCGAGCGCTTGGTCACCACCGACAGGAACAGGAAGAACGCGCTGTAGACGACGGCCCCGACGGCGGCGGCGACGATCACGCCGATCGCCTCGGTGATGTCGCCCTTGATCGGCGTGAACGTCATGTCCAGCGGGCCGGGGTTGTCGACGTAGCTGGAAGTGCCGATGAAGGCGGCCGCGGCGATCGGCACCACGGCGAACACCAGGGTCGCGCCGGAGGCCACGATCCACTTGGTGAACATCACCGTGGCCCGGCTGACCGGGGTGGCCAGCAGGTGCAGGATCGAGGCGTCGTCGACCTCGGTGCCCAGCACCGAGGTGCCGATGATCATCGCGGTCAGCGGCAGCAGCGTGACCAGGCCGATCTGTCCGAGGACCACTCCGGGCCAGGCGAAGTCGTGCGAGCTGTTGATGTTGGTGGCGGCGCGCAGCCCGATGGTCAGGGCCAGCAGCAGCGCCGGGGGCAGCGCGATCAGCAGCGAGCGGCGCCGGCCCAGCAGGCCGCGCAGCGTGATGGCGGCGATCGTGGGGTTGAAGACGGTTGACATCCGTGCCAGCTCCTTACGACGCCACCAGATAGGTGAACACGGACTCCAGCGACTCGTCGGTGGGCTGTACGGTGCGCAGCCGCACGCCGTGCTCGCGCGCCACCGCCGCCAGCTCCCGGCTGAACGCGCCGTAGTCCCCGGCCCGCACCTCCAGGCCCCCGGAGGGGTTCAGCTCCACGCCGTTCACGGACTGCCGGCCGATCAGCGCCGCGGCCAGGGCCCGGTCGTCGCTGGAGGCGACCTGGAACACGTGCGGGCGGCTGGTCATCAGCCTGCGGATGGTGCGGTAGTCGCCGGAGGCGGCCAGCCGGCCGGCCACGATCACCTGGACCGTGCCGGACAGCCGCTCGACCTCCTCCAGGATGTGCGAGGAGAACACGATGGTGTGGCCGGCGTCGCCGAGACGGTGCAGCAGGTCCATCATGTGCATGCGCTGGCGCGGGTCCATGCCGTTGAACGGCTCGTCCAGCAGCAGCACTCCCGGCTCGTGCACCAGCGCGGCGGCGACCTTGATGCGCTGCCGCATGCCCTTGGAGTAGGTGTCGATGCGGCGGTCGGCGGCCTCGGTGTCCATCTCGACCATGCGCAGGGCGCGGGCCGTGGCGCCCTCGACGTCGCTCAGCTTGTGCAGCTTGGCGGTCGCCGAGACGAACTGCCGGCCGGTCAGGAAGGCGTAGACCGAGTCGCGCTCGGGCACCAGGCCGATCACCTTGTAGATGCCGGGGTTGTGCCAGGCGGTCCGCCCGGCCACGGTGACCGTGCCGCGCGAGGGCGACAGGAAGCCGGAGACCAGGTGCAGCAGCGTGGACTTGCCGGCGCCGTTCGGGCCGAGCAGGCCGGTGACGCCGGGGCCGATGGTCATCGTGATGTCGTTGACCGCGACCACGTTGCCGTACCAGTGGGTCACGTTGTCCAGCACGATCTCGGCCGGGCCGCCGGGGCGGGTCGGGACCGGGGCGGCGGCTTCGCGCTGCCCGGGGATCTCGTCGATGGTCACAGCAGGCTCGCCTTCTGGTAGCGGCGAATCAGGAGGAGGGCGGCCAGCGCGCACAGCACCACGACCACGGCCAGGTACACGATTCCGAAACTGCCCGGGTAGGGCACGTCGGCGTTCTTCGGAGAACGGCCCACCACCCATTCCTTGAGGCCTTCCAACAGGTTCGCGGGGTTGAGCAGCCCGGAGATCTTCGGGCCGCTGCCCGGCGAGGTCGGCTTCACGAAGTAGCCGCCGCCGTCCGTGCTGGCGTCGTGCACATAGTGCGGGCGGTAGCCGGTCAGCCGCACCATCGCCGAGGAGATGACGTAGGTGCCGAAGAAGAACACCGCGACGGCGCCGGTGGCGAAGGCGCGGCGGCCGGTGTAGCAGGACAGGACCGCGGCCAGGACGCTGAACACGACGGAGTACAGCAGGGCCAGCTCCAGGCCGGGGATGAAGGCGCGGGTCTCGTGCCAGACGGCCGAGCCGCCGTGCAGCGAGCCGATGGTGCCGACGTAGAGCAGGATCTCCGGGACCGCGGTGAGCACCAGCATCGCGGTGATCAGGGCGCTGACCTTGGCGATCGGATAGTCGGTGCGGCGCAGCGGCCGGGAGAAGTACAGCGGCAGGGTGCGGTTGCGGATGTCGCGGGAGATCAGCTCCGGGGTCACCGCCGCCAGGTACAGGACCAGGACGAGCTGGAAGCTGTACATGTACTCGTCGTAGGCGATGGCGTGGACGCCGGTGCGGGAGACCGCGAAGGCGTTCGCGATGGCCGGCAGGCACATGATGGCCAGGGCCAGGAAGGGGACGACCTTGGCCCGCGGGCCGCGGCCCAGGCCCCAGGCGCTGCGGAGGCTGTGCCAGTAGAGGGCCCGGACGATACCCAGGCGGCCGACACGGTCGCCGGTGTAGGTGCGGTAGCCGATGTCGTGGATGACGCCGGAGGGTGAGACGGCGCCTGCGGTGGCGGTGTCGCTACTCATGGTCGGTCTCGCTCTCGGCGGCTTCGGCTGGGGCTTCGGCGTGAGCTTCGGCTTCGGCTCGGGCGGGGGCTTGGGCGGCGGGGGCGGCCGGCTCGGCGGCCGGGGCCGAGATGCCGGCAGCGGGCGCGGCGGGCGCCGGAGAATCAGCCGGCTCGCGGACTGCGGCATCGGGCTCGGCTGCTGCCGGCGAGGTCGCGGTGCTGGTGGCGGTCACGGTGCCAGCGGCGGAATCGGCGCCGGCACTGTCGTCGTCGGCCAGGTCGTCCAGATCCTCGAGATCGTCGAAGTCCTCGTCCGCGAACAGCTCCTCGACCCGGTGCCGGCGCCGCTCCAGCCGGTTCAGCGGCAGGCCGAGGTCGGCCACCGCGTCGCGGATGGCGTCGTAGACCTGGTCGGACTCCTCCTCGGTGCCGCCGAGGCGGACCAGCAGGGCGCGGCCGTCGCGGCGGGGGGCCAGGCCGGCGCTCTTCAGGGCGGCAGCAAGGCGGGCCGCACCCTCGTCGACCTCGACCGCCAGGACCGCGCTGGCCTTGGTGAAGGCCGACATGGAGGCGGCTCGGAGGAGCTTGCCGGACTCGATCGCGACCAGCGAGTCGCAGATCTGCTCGATCTCGCCGAGCAGGTGCGAGGCGACCAGGATGGAGATGCCGAACTCGGCGCCGATGCGCTCGATGAGGTCCAGCATCGCCTCGCGGCCGGCCGGGTCCAGGCCGTTGGTGGGCTCGTCCAGCAGGAGCAGGCGCGGGTCGCCGACCAGGGCCTGGGCCAGCTTCACGCGCTGCTTCATGCCCGTGGAATAGGTGCCGATCAGGCGGTAGCGCTCCTCGTGCAGGCCCACGTGGCGCAGCGACTCGGCGGCGCGCTCCTTGGCCGCGGTCGGCGGCAGGCCGCCCATGCGGCCCATGTGCGTGACGAACTCGGTGGCGGTCACGTCCGGGGGCAGGCAGTCGTGCTCGGGCATGTAGCCGACCAGGGTCCTGATGCGCTCGGCCTGGTCGACCACGTCGTAGCCGAGCACCGCGGCGGTGCCGGAGGACGGGTGCAGCAGGCCCAGGAGGATCTTGATCAGTGTCGACTTGCCCGCCCCGTTCGCCCCGACCAGGCCGATGACGCCGGCCGGGACGGACAGCGTCAGCCCGTCCAGCGCGGTCACCGCCCCCCGGGCCGCGCCGTTGTAGCGCTTGGTGAGGCCGGACGCCTCGATCACGGCGGCGGAGGCTGCCGGGACGGCCGGGCTGGCCGTCGATCTCGTGGCTGTGGTCATGGTTCCAAGGTAGAGAGGAACGGGGGCCGAGCGCTTCAGCTTGAAGTCGCCGTTGCCCGTAGCCCGCAAGGATGACGGCGTAGCCCGCCGGGAGTAGTCCCGGGCTCTGACGTCTACTCCTGGGAGCGGCGGCGGGGCGGCGCGTAACGCCCGGGCCGGATGGTGGACCGGCCGCGGCGAATCCAGTGAATCTTGTTAGCGTGAAACCATGAACACGGCCGATCTTCTCACCATCACCTCCGATGATCTGGCCATCACGCGCCTGGGTGAGCGCACCGTCGACACGCCGCTGGCCGACCTGCTCGGCGAGCGCGAGGAGACGTGGCACTACGTCACCGAGACCGACCGGGTCCTGCTCGACGTGGTCCAGGGCATAGCGAACAAGCGCGACGTGGACGTGGCCGGGCTGCCGGCCTTCAACCCCGGCGGACCGCGCCGGAAGCTGTTCTTCGAGCCGTCCGAGGTCACCGCCGCCATCGTCACCTGCGGCGGGCTGTGCCCGGGGCTGAACAACGTGATCCGCGGCCTGGTGCTGCACCTGGGGCGGGCCTACGGCGTCAAGCGCGTCCTGGGCTTCCGCAACGGCTTCAAGGGCCTCGCCGACGGCTCGGAGCCGATGGTGCTCACCGAGCAGGCCGTCGCCGACATCCAGAACCGCGGCGGCACGATCCTGGGCACCTCCCGCGGCAACCAGGACCCGGTGGTCGCGGTGGACACGATGGTGCGGCTCGGCGTCAACATCCTGTTCGTCATCGGCGGCGACGGCACGCTGCGCGGCGCGGAGAAGCTGGCCGACGAGGCGCGGGCCCGGGGCGAGCGCATCGCGGTGGTCGGGATCCCGAAGACCATCGACAACGACATCCCCTGGATCGACCGCTCCTTCGGCTTCCACACGGCGTTCGAGCAGGCCTCGAAGTCCATCCGCGCGGCGCACATAGAGGCCTCCTCGACGGAGAACGGCGTCGGCCTGGTGAAGCTGATGGGGCGGCACAGCGGGTTCATCGCCTGCTACTCGACGCTGGCCAGCCACGCCGTGGACTTCACGCTGATCCCCGAGGTCCCGTTCGACGTGAACGTCTTCCTGTCCCGGCTGAAGAAGAAGGTCGAGCAGCAGGGGCACGCGGTGGTCGTGGTCGCCGAGGGCGCGGGCCAGGAGCACTTCCCGGCCTCGGACCAGACCGACGCCTCGGGCAACGCGAAGCTGAACGACATCGGGGCGCTGCTGAAGAAGCGGATCATCGAGTCGTTCGGCGACGAGCCGCTGTCGGTGCGGTACGTGGACCCGGGGTACGAGATCCGGTCGGTGCCGGCGAACGCCTTCGACGCGGTCTACTGCACGCGGCTGGCACAGGCGGCGACGCACGCGGGGATGGCCGGGTTCACGGCGATGGTGGTCGGGCAGTGGAGCGGGCGGATGGTGCATCTGCCGATCGAGCTGGCGACCGCGAGCCGGAACGTGGTGGATCCGCACGGGCAGTTGTGGATGAACGTGCTGGAGACCACGGGGCAGCCGAAGCGGATGGTGTGAGGCGGCATTTCGTGGCGCCCCTGCTTGATGTGTGGGTGTGGGTGGCTGTGGTGTGGTGGTTGCGGTTTGTTGGTGGGTTTTAAGAGCTTTTTACGGCTTCGCCTAAGGTTTGGTGACCTCGCTGGGTGACGCAGTTCGGTGGTGTGCCTGGGGACGCGTTGGCGGCCGGCGGTGTTCGTGTCCACGACCGCGCACCGGTCCGAGTCACTGTGCACACGTCACGTGGGCGGCCGGCGGCCGCGTTTGGTGGGCACCAGGCCTCCGGCGACGCCTGCGCGGCGAGCGGCCTCGCTCCAGGGGAGGAAGGCCGCGCTGTTGGGCGCCGGTCGTTGCTTGTGGTCGCCTGTGTCCCGGGTTCCCCGGACAACCCCGGCCTGTGCTGTGGACACGGTCCACTCGGGTGCGCACATGCCCGGCCGTGACGTGGCCGCGTCCAAGACGCGGGAATCCTTCCCACAGGTGGGGTTGTCCCGGATCCCTCGTCGCTGTCGGCGGTGCTTGCACAACCAGCCTGGACTGGCGGTGTCCGGCCGGACGAGACCGGACCACAGCAGCGTGTGATGCGGCTGGACACCGCCAGGCCGGGATGGTTCCCTCCGGGCGACGTCAGCGACGAGGGATCCGGGACTCGGCGACCAACACTCGCACCGCCGCCGAGGCGGGGGGTTGGGGATCCCTCAGAGTCTCGAGTGCCCCCGCCGGAGGCGCCTGCTTTTGACTGTTGGTGCCCACCACACGCGGCCGCCGCCCGCCCACTTGACGTGTGCGCAGTGACTCGGACCTGTGCGCGGTCGTGCACACGCACAACCGCCGGCCGCCAATGCGTCCCCAGGCACACCACCGAACTGCGCCACCCAGCGGATCCTTCTTAAAACCCTGCGAAGCCGTCAAAAAAGCCCTTGACTGTCAACCCACAAACAAACCGCACCCGCCACCAGCACCCACACATAGGTCAGCGGCGCCTATTTTGTTAGGGGGATTCGCCCCCGAACATACGTATAGCGCGCGCCGCTGACACGTTCGTGCGAGGGTGGCGCCGCACTCCCCGCCCCGACCGCGCCCGACCGCGCCCGGCCGCAGCCGGGCGCTGCCGGCGGCAGCTCGGCCTCAGCCCAGCGCCGTCTTCACCACATCCGCCAGGTGTGACGCCAGCCGCCGCGCCTGCTCCGCGTCCTCGGCCTCGACCATGACGCGCACCAGCGGCTCGGTCCCGCTCGGGCGCAGCAGCACCCGGCCGGTCTCGGCCAGTTCCGCTTCGGCCTCCTTGACCGCCTGGGCCAGTTCGGCGCTGGTCGCGGCGCGGGACTTGTCGACGTCCTTCACGTTGATCATCACCTGCGGCAGCTTGTGCATCACGCCGGCGAGGTCGGCCAGGGTGCGGCCGGTGGCCGCCACGCGGGCCAGCAGGTGCAGGGCGGTGAGGGTGCCGTCGCCGGTGGTGGCGTGCTCGGTGAGGATGAGGTGGCCGGACTGCTCGCCGCCGAGGACGTAGCCGCCGTTGCGCATCGCCTCCAGGACGTAGCGGTCGCCGACGGCGGTCTCGATGAAGTTCAGGCCTTCGCGCTGCATGGCCTGCTTGAAGCCGAAGTTGGCCATCACGGTGCCGACCACGGTGTCGCCGGCGAGCTTGCCCTGGTCGCGCAGGGAGAGCGCGAGGACCGCGAGGATCTGGTCGCCGTCGACCTCCTCGCCGGCGGCGTCCACGGCCAGGCAGCGGTCGGCGTCGCCGTCGTGGGCGATGCCGGCGTGCGCGCCGTGCTCGATGACGGCGGCCTTCAGCTTCTCCAGGTGCGTGGAGCCGCAGTCCTCGTTGATGTTCAGGCCGTCGGGCTCGACGTGCGTGGCGATCACCTCGGCGCCGGCGCGGCGCAGGGCCTCCGGGGAGACGCGGAAGGCGGCGCCGTTGGCCTCGTCGACGACGACCTTCAGGCCGTCGAGGCGGTTGGGGAGGGTGTCCAGGAGGTGCTCGATGTAGCGCTCGCCGCCCTGGGGGTAGTCCGCGACGCGGCCCACGGCGGCGCCCACCGGCCGGGACCACTGCTCGTTCATGCGGGCCTCGATGGCGTCCTCGAGGACGTCGTCGAGCTTCACGCCGCCGCGGGCGAGGAACTTGATGCCGTTGTCCGGGGCCGGGTTGTGCGAGGCCGACAGGACCACGCCGAGGTCGGCGCCCAGGATCTCGGTCAGGTAGGCGACCGCGGGGGTGGGCAGGACGCCCAGGCGCAGGACGTCCACGCCGGCCGAGGCCAGCCCGGCGACGACCGCGCCCTCCAGGAACTCCCCCGAGGCGCGGGGGTCGCGGCCGACCACCGCTTTGGGGCGGTGGCCCTCGAAGGCCCCCACTTCGCCGAGGACGTGCGCGGCGGCCACCGAAAGGTCCAACGCCAGTTCCGCTGTCAGATCCCGGTTGGCCATGCCGCGAACGCCGTCGGTGCCGAAAAGCCTGGTCATATGCGCGCGCTCCTAGAGAGGGCAGGAGGGTGGAACCCTAGGGGACGGTATTCCCGGGAAAACATCGTACGAACGCCCCGGAAAGCGGATGCTCCCGGGGCGTTCGTAGACACCGTGGCGCCCGCAGTCCCCCGCGGACAGACGGCGGTTTAGCGCTTGCTGTACTGCGGGGCCTTACGGGCCTTCTTCAGACCGGCCTTCTTGCGCTCGGTGGCGCGGGCGTCCCGGGTCAGGAAGCCGGCCTTCTTGAGCGTCGCCCGGTTGTTCTCCTGGTCCGCCGCGTTCAGCGCGCGGGCCACGCCCAGGCGCAGCGCGCCGGCCTGGCCGGAGATGCCGCCGCCGTCGATGCGGGCGACGACGTCGTAGGCGCCGTCCAGCTCCAGGACCTTGAACGGGTCGTTCACCAGCTGCTGGTGGACCTTGTTCGGGAAGTAGCCGTCCAGGGTGCGGCCGTTGATCTTCCACAGGCCGGTGCCCGGGACGATGCGGACGCGGGCGATGGCCTCCTTGCGGCGGCCCAGGCCCTGGCCGGAGGTGCTGGCCGTGCGACGCACGACCGGAGCGGCGGCGGCCGCGGGGGACTCCGAGGTGTACTCGGTGAGCTCCTCCTCGGCAGCGCCGTCGCCGGCGAACTCGTCAACGATCTCGGTGGTGGTGTCGACCTCGGTCACAGCCACAGTTCCTTTCTGGAAAAACTGAGAAGAGTGGAAGTGGCCGGGACTACTGCGCGACCTGGTTGATGACGAACGGCTCCGGCTTCTGCGCGGCGTGCGGGTGCTCCTCGCCGCGGTACACCTTCAGCTTGGACAGCTGCTGGCGGCCGAGCGAGTTCTTCGGCAGCATGCCGCGGACGGCCTTCTCGATGGCCTTGCGCGGGTCCTTGTCGATCAGGTCGCCGTACTTGATGGAACGCAGACCACCCGGGTAACCGGAGTGCCGGTACGCGAGCTTGTCCTCGCGCTTGTTGCCGGACAGGTGCACCTTCTCGGCGTTGATGATGATGACGAAGTCGCCCGTGTCGACGTGCGGGGCGAAGATCGCCTTGTGCTTCCCGCGCAGCAGCTGCGCGGTCTGCGAGGCGAGACGGCCGAGAACGATGTCACGGGCGTCGATGACGTGCCACTGACGCTGCACGTCACTGGGCTTGGGGCTGAACGTACGCACGGAAATGCTCCTGGCGTGTGTCGTAGACGTTTACGCGATGAAGAAGCACGCCGTCGTCGTGAGTACAAGGCATGCCTAAAGGCGCGTGTGGCCTCGCCCTACTCCCCGTTTCCCCGGATGCAACGCCAAGGACTCGGTCTCGTATGGGCGCGGATGGGACGCACCAAGGCACCACTTTACCCGATGGCCGGAGGTGCTTATGACTTCGCACCGGACTTGACCGGCCTGCGGTCCGGCCGGCGCTCGTCCCAGACCGGTTCGGACGCCTCGTAGACCCGGCCGTCGGAGCCGAAGACCAGGTAGCGGTCGAAGCCGCGGGCGAACCAGCGGTCGTGCGTGACGGCGATCACGGTTCCCTGGTACGCCTCCAGACCGGCCTCGAGAGCGTCGGCCGACATCAGGTCCAGGTTGTCGGTCGGCTCGTCCAGCAGAAGCATCGTCGAACCGGTCAGCTCCAGACGCAGGATCTGGAACCGGGCCTGTTGGCCGCCGGAGAGGTTCCCGAAGCGTTGTTCCGCCTGCTCGTTCAACGCATAGCGCGCGAGCGTCGGGGACGCGTTGTCTCTCTGGAAGGAGAACTCCTCCCAGAGGATCTCCAGAAGTGTCTTCTGTTCCAGAGCCGGCTGGCGATGCGTCTGACGGAAGTGGCCGGGGACGACCCGCGCGCCAAGCTTGAAGGTGCCGGTGTGGGTGATGTCCTCGCCGGCTAGAAGGCGGAGGAAGTGGGACTTCCCTGAGCCGTTCCCTCCGAGAACCGCTACGCGTTCCCCATAGAAGACTTCTGCAGAGAACGGCTTCATGAGGCCGGTGAGCTCAAGGTCTACGCACTCAAAGGCGCGGACTCCCGTACGGCCGCCCTTAAGGCGCATCTTCACCTGTTGCTCGCGCGGCGGCGCCGGAGGCGGACCGGCCTGCTCGAACTTCTCCAGGCGGGTACACATGGCGCGGTACTTGGAGGCCATGTCGGGGCTGATCTTCGCCTGTTGGCGCAGGGTGTTCACGAGGTCCTTGAGGCGGCGGTGCTCCTCTTCCCAGCGGCGCAGGACCTCTTCGAAGCGGTCGAAGCGGGCCTTGCGGGCCTCGTGGTAGTTCGCGAAGCCGCCGCCGTGGATCCAGACGGAGCCGCCGATGCCGCCGCCGGAGCCGACCTCTACGGTCACGATCTTCTTGGCGGTGCGGGCCAGCAGTTCCCGATCGTGAGTGACGAACAGGACCGTCTTGACGGTCTCGTTGATCGCTTCTTCCAGCCAGCGCTTGCCGGGGACGTCCAGGAAGTTGTCCGGCTCGTCGAGCAGGAGGACCTGATCGGGGCCGCGCAGAAGGGCTTCCAGGACGAGGCGTTTCTGTTCGCCTCCGGAGAGCGTGGAGGCGGGGCGGAACTGGGCCTGGATATAGGGGATGCCTATAGCGATGGTGCAACAGGTGTCCCACAGGGTCTCCGCCTCATAGCCGCCTGCGTCGCCCCAGTCGACGAGCGCCTGCGCGTAGCGCATCTGTGTGGGCTCGGAGTCGTCTTCCATCATCGCGAGCTCTGCGGACTCCAGCTCTACAGCGGCTTTCTGGAGCGCGGGCTGTGCGACGGACAGCAGGAGGGTGCGGACCGTCGGGGGCTCCTCCCCGTCCTGCGGCTTGCGGTCGACGAACTGCCGCATCACGCCGAGTCCTCCGGAGCGCACCACGGCGCCGCCGGTCGGCTCGATGTCGCCGGCGATGAGGCGCAGCAGCGTGGTCTTGCCGGCGCCGTTCGCACCGACCAGGGCCGCCTTGTCGCCGTCGCCGATCCGGAAGGAGACGTCGTCGAGGAGGACGCGGCCGTCCGGGAGGTGGTACTGGAGGCTGTTGACGTCGATATGGCCCATAGGTGGCAGTCTCGCTCAGGGCTTCTTAGTCGCGCGAGTGGTTATAGCGTCGGGCGCATGGTTCAGGTGTTGCTGCTTTGCGGGTCGGTGCGCAAGGGATCCTCGAACGAGGCCATGTTACGGCTCGTGCAGGAGGTCGCGGGGCAGGTCGCGGGGGAAGCCGGGAGCGCGAACAGTGCGGTCTTCTACGAGGGCCTGGGAGAGCTTCCCCACTTCAACCCGGATCTGGACGCGGATCCGCTTCCTGAGGCCGTCACGGAGCTGCGCAGCGCTATAGCGGACGCGGATGCGGTGCTCGTCTGCACGCCGGAGTACGCGGGGACTCTGCCGGGGTCCTTCAAGAACCTCCTGGACTGGACCGTCGGCGGGACCGAGATCTGCGACAAGCCGACGGGATGGATCAACGCCGCGAATCCGGGGCGCGGTGAGGGTGCGGTGGTGACGCTGCGGTTGGTGTTGGAGTACACCGGTGCGGCGATCGTGGAGGACGCCTGCGTGCGGATCGCTATAGGGGACGCGGATATTCGAGAACGTATTCGCGCCGTCCTGACAGCGCTGCGATAGAAAAGACGGATGCGACCGGAACCTGGGCAAGTCCTGCACTTCTCGGAAGACCCGACGATCACCCGCTTCGTACCGCATGTCGCCGCCACGGCTCAGCAGTCGGAGGCGTACGTATGGGCCGTCGACTACGACCGCGCGCCTGACTACTGGTTCCCTCGGCAGTGCCCGCGCGCGATGGCGTGGGTGACGCCGGAGACGACGGAGGAGGACCGGGAGCGCATCATCGGCCCCGGGGGTGGACTGCGCGTGCACGCTGTGGAGTACGGCTGGCTGGAGCGGATGCGGACGGTGGAGCTTTACGCGTACCGCCTTGACGCGCGGGACTTCCGTTCCTTCGGCGAGCCGCCCAACGCGCACGTGGCCGAGCATGAGGTACGTCCGCTAGGGCCCGCAGAACGCGTGGGAGATCTGTTCGAGCTCTACGAGGAGGCGGACATCCAGCTCAGGGTGCTGCCGACGCTGTTGCCGTTCTGGGACCAGGTGATCACCACGACGCTGGGGTTCAGCGGGATCCGGCTGCGGAACGCGCGGCCAGCACCAGTACCAGCGCCTGCACCAGCGGCTTCGGCTGCTTCGGCTGCTTCGGCGTAGTCAGCCCTCGGGATCAGTCGGCGCCCAGCACCCTCATCCGCCGCGTCTTCAGCTGCTGACCGGCCAGCTCGGAGTCGGCGGGATAGACAACCTCCTCCAGCGTCAGCCCCTGCGGCGGCGCCACCTTCACCTCGGGCGAGCGCACCACCTCGGCGAGGATGCGTTCCGGGTCGCCGACCGGCCGGCGCCCCTCCCCCACCGCCAGCAGGGCGCCGACCAGGCTGCGGACCATGGAGTGGCAGAAGGCGTCGGCGCGGACGTCGGCGACCAGGAGGCCGGCGGGGGTCAGCGAGGTCGGCGCTTCGCGCGTCCACTCCAGGCGCGTGAGGCAGCGGATGGTCGTGGCGCCCTCGCGCTTCTTGCAGAAGGCGGCGAAGTCGTGCTCGCCGAGCAGCGCGGCGGCCGCCTCGTTCATGAGCGCGGGATCCAGCGCGCGCGGATGCCATGTGACGTCGTTGCGCCGCAGCGGGTGCGGACCGTAGGGGGCGTCGGTCACGCGGTAGGCGTAGCGGCGGCCCATGGCGGCGAAGCGGGCGTCGAAGCCGACCGGCGCGGCCGCGGCCGACCAGACCCGCACGTCGCCCGGCAGGACGGCCGCCAGCCGGCGCAGGAGGCGCTCCTCGTGCTCGGCCCAGAGCTCGGCGGGGACGTCCAGATGCGCGACCTGCCCGCTGGCGTGCACCCCCGCGTCGGTGCGACCGGCCACGACCAGCGTCACATCCTGCCGCAGCACGGTCGACACGGCCCCGGTCAGCTCCCCGCACACCGTCCGCCGCTTGGGCTGGATGGCCCACCCGGAGAAGGCGGTGCCGTCGTAGGCCAGGTCGAGGCGGACGCGGACGTGTCCGGGGGCGGGCTCGGTGCTCATCGGTCCATTGTGGCGCAGGGGGTTGTCAGTCGGGTTGGCGACCACTGCCGGTCCGACGAGATCGCGCGTCGGGGACTGACCCCGCCCACGCGAAAGCCCGCCGCCTCCGAAGAGACGGCGGGCTCCACGAACACCAGAAGGACTTACTCCTTCTCAGCAGCCTCAGCCTCGGTGGCCTCGACAGCCTCGGCCTCGGCCTCAGCAGCCGGAGCCTCCTCGACGACCTCGGCGGCCGGAGCCGGCGCCGGGGCGGCGGTCTTCTTGCTCGCGCGCTTGGTGGCGGCCTCGGCCTCGCGGACCGCGGTCTGCTGCACGGTCAGGGCCTCGACCAGCTCGATCACGGCCATGGGGGCGTTGTCGCCCTTGCGGTTGCCGGCCTTGATGATGCGGGTGTAGCCGCCGGGGCGGTTCTCGTAGTTCGGCGCGATCTCGTCGAACAGGCGGAAGACGATGTCCTTGTCGCCCAGCACGGCCAGGACCTGGCGACGGTTGTGCAGGTCGCCCTTCTTGGCCTTGGTGATCAGCCGCTCGGCGTAGGGGCGCAGCAGGCGCGCCTTGGCCTCGGTGGTGGTGATCTTGTCGTGCTCGAACAGCGACTTGGCGAGGTTCGCCAGGATCAGCTTCTGGTGGGCCGGGGAGCCGCCGAGGCGGGCGCCCTTCTTCGGCTGGGGCATTGCTTCTTCTCCTTGGTGTCTCGGGCCGTGTCAGGTACCCGGGATCTTGATGGCGGCGGACGGGACGCCCGGCGCCGGAAGCCGGACCGCCCCGGTGGGGACGGCCCGGCTGTCGAGCCTTACAGCTCCTCGGTCTCCGCGTAGCCGGAGTCCAGGTCCTCTTCCTCGTCGTACTGGTTGTCCACCACGAGCGAGGGGTCGAATCCGGGCGGGGAGTCCTTCAGCGCCAGGCCCATGCTCATCAGCTTGACCTTGACCTCGTCGATGGACTTCGCGCCGAAGTTGCGGATGTCCAGCAGGTCGGCCTCGCTGCGGGCGACGAGCTCGCCCACGGTGTGGATGCCCTCGCGCTTGAGGCAGTTGTAGGAGCGGACGGTCAGCTCCAGGTCCTCGATCGGCAGCGCCAGGTCGGCGGCCAGGGCGGCGTCCGTCGGGGACGGGCCCATGTCGATGCCCTCGGCCTCGATGTTCAGCTCGCGGGCGAGGCCGAACAGCTCCACCAGGGTCTTACCGGCGGACGCCACGGCGTCGCGCGGGCGCATCGACTGCTTGGTCTCCACGTCCAGCACCAGGCGGTCGAAGTCGGTCCGCTGCTCGACGCGGGTGGCCTCGACGTCGTACTTGACCTTGAGGACCGGCGAGTAGATCGAGTCGATCGGGATGCGCCCGATCTCCTGGCCCGCCTGCTTGTTCTGCACCGCGCTGACGTAGCCGCGGCCGCGCTCGACGGTGAGCTCCATCTCGAGCTTGCCCTTGCCGTTGAGCGTGGCGATGATCAGCTCGGGGTTGTGGACCTCGACGCCGGCCGGCGGGGCGATGTCGGCGGCGGTGACGGTGCCCGGGCCCTGCTTGCGCAGGTACATGGTCACCGGCTCGTCGATCTCCGAGGAGACGACCAGCTGCTTGATGTTCAGGATGAGGTCGGTGACGTCCTCCTTCACACCCGGGATCGTGGTGAACTCGTGGAGCACGCCGTCGATCCGGATGGACGTCACCGCGGCGCCGGGGATGGACGACAGGAGCGTCCGGCGCAGCGAGTTGCCGAGGGTGTAGCCGAAGCCGGGCTCCAGCGGCTCGATGAGGAACCGCGAACGGTACTCATCGATGATTTCCTCGGTGAGGGTGGGGCGCTGTGCGATAAGCACGGTGGAACCTCCATTGCCTGGGCCGGCCGCTATATACCGACCACGGGGATAGTGCTCCTATAGGGAGTCCCGCGCAGGGACTCCCTATAGGTTTCGAACACGTACTCCGGACTACTTGGAGTAGAGCTCGACGATCAGCTGCTCCTGGACCTGCGTGTCAATGACAGCACGCTCCGGAAGCGAGTGCACGAGGATCCGCATCTTCGACGGGATGACCTCGATCCACGCCGGGACGGCACGCTCGCCGGCCTCGGCACGGGCCACCACGAACGGGGTGAGCTCCAGGCTCTCCTTGCGCACCTCGACGATGTCACTCGGGGTGACGCGCATCGAGGGGATGTTCGCCTTGTGGCCGTTGATCAGGATGTGGCCGTGGCGCACCAGCTGGCGCGCGTGGTCGCGGGACTTCGCGAAGCCGGCGCGGTAGACCACGTTGTCCAGGCGGGACTCGAGGATGCGGAGCAGGTTCTCACCCGTCTTGCCGCCCTTGCGGTTGGCCTCCTCGTAGTAACCGCGGAACTGCTTCTCCAGAACGCCGTAGATGCGGGCGGTCTTCTGCTTCTCGCGAAGCTGGAGCAGGTACTCGTTCTCCTTGGTGCGACCGCGGCCGTGCTCACCCGGGGGGTAGGGACGGATCTCGATCGGGCACTTCGGGCCATCGCACTTGCTGCCCTTGAGGAAGAGCTTGGTCTTCTCGCGGCGGCAGCGCTTGCAGTCGGGGCCGGTGTAACGGGCCATGTTTGTTCTTCTCTCCTAGCTCAGACGCGCCGGCGCTTCGGCGGGCGGCAGCCGTTGTGCGGCGAAGGGGTGACGTCGTTGATGGATCCGACCTCCAGGCCGGTCTGCTGCAGCGACCGGATGGCGGTCTCACGGCCGGAGCCGGGACCCTTGACGAACACGTCGACCTTCTTCATGCCGTGCTCCATGGCGCGGCGCGCGGCGGCCTCGGCGGTCATCTGAGCGGCGAACGGGGTCGACTTGCGCGAGCCCTTGAAGCCCACCTGACCCGAACTCGCCCACGCGATCACGTTCCCCTGCGGGTCGGTGATCGAGACGATGGTGTTGTTGAACGTGCTCTTGATGTGAGCGTGCCCGTGGGCGACGTTCTTCTTTTCCTTGCGGCGCAGCTTGGGAGCCTTGGCGCCGGCCTTACGGCTCTGGGGAGGCATTGTGCTGGGTTCTCCTGAATGAGGTGATCGGTCCGGGGCCACTGACAACCAGATGGAGTCCGGTCCGTGGCTGGACTACTTCCGGCCGGCCTTCTTCTTGCCGGCGATGGCCTTGCGCGGGCCCTTGCGCGTGCGCGCGTTGGTGTGGGTGCGCTGACCATGGACCGGCAGACCCTTGCGGTGCCGGACACCCTGGTAGCAGCCGATCTCGATCTTGCGGCGGATGTCCGCCTGGACCTCACGGCGCAGGTCGCCCTCGACGCGGTAGTTCGTGTCGATCCACTGGCGGAGCTTGACGAGGTCGTCCTCCGTCAGGTCCTTCACGCGCGTGTTGGGGTTGATGCCGGTCTCCGCGCACGTCTTCTGCGAGCGGGTGCGGCCGATGCCGTAGATGTAGGTGAGGGCGATCTCCAGACGCTTTTCGCGCGGGATGTCCACACCAGAGAGACGTGCCATCAGGCAGGCTCCTGTTTCTGTTAATTGCCGGAGGTGTCGGTACAGCGCCGTTCCTGGTGCCTGACCAGGTCTCCAGCCTCCGGGCCGAAGGTTTCATCCGCGAGCTCTATGGCGGGAGCTCGCGGGGTCGGGACGCTGCGGTTACTTCAGCCGGGTGTTGCGACCCGGCTTCGAGCTAGCTCAGCCCTGACGCTGCTTGTGGCGCAGGTTCTCGCAAATGACCATGACGCGGCCGTGGCGACGGATCACCTTGCACTTGTCACAGATCTTCTTGACGCTGGGCTTGACCTTCATGATGGTTCCTTAACTGGTATCGGTCGTCCGGTGTGGAAACACCGAAAGGCAGCCCACCACCTAGAGCGTGGTGAGCCTCGATAAGACGTGACCGGCGAGGACCCCGCCCGCGAAGGGCTGGAGTCCTACAGGTCACTTGTAGCGGTAGACGATGCGCCCACGGGTCAGGTCGTACGGGCTCAGCTCGACGACGACCCGGTCGTCCGGGAGGATCCGGATGTAGTGCATCCGCATCTTGCCGGAGATGTGCGCGAGGACCTTGTGGCCGTTCGCCAGCTCAACGCGGAACATCGCGTTGGGCAGGGACTCGATGATGGTGCCCTCGATCTCGATGGCGCCTTCTTTTTTGGCCAAGTTCCTTCAATCTCCTTCAGAAGGGTGTCTACTGCCGCGTCGGTTCCGGCAACAGGAGCAAGTGGTGGTCCAGCGATATGCGCTCGTAGACCCAGCCGCGGGAGGCGCACGTGAACCACTCCATACGGAGCCGACACGCCAGTGTACGCCGAACACTTGCAGAACGCGAAACCGAGGCTTTGTACCCCGGCCGCACATGTCTTGAAACCGGCAGCGGGTGGCGCAAATTCCCGCCCCGTTCGCCTCAGCGACACCAGAGGAGCGATGTCACCCGATGCGGTGACATCGCAAAAAGCCGGGAGGCCGCGGCCGGATGTCCGGTCACAGCCTCCCACAGGCAACCACAGGCAACCAACGGCCGGCCCTCAGCCCGGCAGCTCAGCTCCGCTTGTTGATCCCCCGCGCCAGCATCAGCACGCCCATGATCCCGACCGGCCAGGCCGGCCAGAAGTTCCCCCAGTCGTCCCCGCCGGCCAGGTTGCTGACCAGCCAGATCCCGGTGAGCAGCACCGTCAGCGACAGCCACGAGCTGAACGACGCCCAGCCGCGACCGCCGCCGCGCCGCGCGGCCTGAGCCTTCCAGCGCTCCTGCTGCTGGGTCCAGCGCTGCTCGTGCCGCTCCTGGTGGCGCTGCCAGCGCTGGGTGTGGCGCTCCAGGTGCTCGTTGATGCGGTCCTGGATGGCCTGGTTGTCGATGTTGATCTGCATGCGGCCGGACTCGTCGCGGCGGACCTCCACCGGGCGCTGCTGGGAACGCTGCTGGAAGGTGCGCTGCTGGGCCTGGTCGATGTTCAGCTGCGACAGGTCCACCGGGAGGTCCCGGGTGAGGGTGCGCAGCTCGCCGTAGGTTTTGGCCGCGTAGGCCTTCGTCATGCGTTCGTCGAACTCGTCGAGCGTGAGCCGGCCGGCGGCGTGGTGCTCGCGCAGTTGCTCGACGAGCTGTTCGCGGTCGGCGTCGCCGGCGCGCATATCGGGATCGAACGAGGCCCCACCCTGCGTCGTCATCTCCGTGACTCCCTGACTGACTCGCGACATATCTCGAATGTACCCCAGGTTACCCGCACCGGGATCCCCCGTGGGAGGGAGGTGCGACTACTCCCGGTGGAGCATGATCTATCACGTGCTGACCCCGGGCGCGCTGTCCCGCCGAGGATTCCGGCTGCGACGGCCACGACGCAACGACGTCCTCGCCGTCGTCATCGTGCTGGTGCTGAACAGCGGCACCTACCTGGTACCCGGCATCCTGCCCTGGGGACCCTGGCGGTACCTGCTGGAATCGGTGACCATCGCGTCGATGCTCTGGCGGGAGACCTATCCCGTCATGACCGGCCTGGTGACCGGCGCGCTGACGCTGGTCATCACCGCGACGGTGCACCCGGCCCAGCCCTTCCCGTACGCGGTCCTGGTCGTCGAGTACACGATCGGCTCGGTGCTGCGCGGCCGGACCCGCATCGTCATGATCGCCATCTACATGGTCGGGAACATCGTGGCCGAGTACCTGCACCGGCAGATGAACAACCCCGAGGACTTCCTGGTCACCTTCACCCTCAGCATGACCTCGCTGTTCCTCGGCGTGCTGATGCAGTCCGAGCGCGACTCGCTGTCCGTGCGCGCCGACCGCGAGCTGCGCGCCGAGCGTGCCCGGATCGCCCGCGACATGCACGACGTGGTCGGCCACGCCGTGGCCCTGATGGTGGTGCAGGCCGAGGCCGGACCGCTGCTGGTGCGGTCCAGGCCGGAGCGCGCCGAGGCGGCGTTCGAGGCCATCTCGGCCGCGGGCCGGGACGCGATGGCACAGTTGCGCGGCCTGCTCGGCACGCTCCACAAGGACGAAGGCGGCGGCCGGCAGCCGCTGCCCACCCTGTCCGACCTCGACGACCTGGTGCACCGGGTCCGCAAGGCGGGGCTCCAGGTCCGCATGGAACAGACCGGCAGCGCCGCGCCGCTGTCCCCCGGCGCCGAGACCGCCGCCTACCGGGTGGTCCAGGAGGCCCTGACCAACACCCTGAAACACGCCCGCGCCTCGCGCGCCGAGGTCCGTCTGTCCTGGTCGCCGAGCACGCTGGAGATCACGGTGACCGACAACGGCCGCGGCGTGGCCGACGGTGCGGCGGACGCCGGCCCCGGCCACGGCCTGTCCGGCCTGCGCGAGCGGCTGGCGCCGGTGGGCGGCGCGCTGAGCTGGACCTCGCCGCCGGACACCGGCGGGTTCGCGCTGACCGCGGTCATCCCGTCCGCGCAGACAGCGTGAACGCCGTGTCGGCCCTATACGCATCAGCCCTATAGAGGACCGCGGCTAAAGGACAGCCGACACCTACGCCTGGTAGAAAGCCAACGTGGCGATTCGGGTAGTGGTGGCTGACGACCAGGAACTGGTGCGCAGCGGGTTCGCGATGATCCTGGACGCGCAACCGGACATCGAGGTGGTCGGCGAGGCCGGCGACGGCGCCGAGGCGGTGGCCCTGACCCGCGCGCTGCACCCCGACGTGGTCCTGCTGGACGTGCGCATGCCGGTGATGGACGGCATCGAGGCGGCCCGCCGGGTCAGCGCCGAGGGCGGCAGCCGCATCCTCATGCTCACCACCTTCGACGTCGACGAGTACGTCTACGACGCCCTCTACGCCGGCGCCTCCGGCTTCCTGCTCAAGGACGTCCGCCGCGACGACCTGGTGCACGCGGTCCGCGTGGTCGCGGCCGGCGACTCGCTGCTGGCGCCCTCGGTGACCCGCCGCCTCATCGCCGACGTCACCTCCCGGCGCCCGGCCCGATCCGGCGCCGCCGACCCGGCCGCCGCGCCCTCGGCCCGGCTCGACGTCCTCACCCCGCGCGAGCGCGAGACGCTGCTGCTGATCGCGCAGGGCGCCTCGAACGCCGAGATCGCCGCGCGGCTGTTCGTCACCGAGCACACGGTGAAGACCCACGTCAGCAACATCCTGATGAAGCTCGGCATGCGCGACCGGGTGCACGCGGTGATCTTCGCCTACGACAGCGGGCTGGTGACTCCCTCTTCGGAGGGATGACTCCCCCGATCTACCGAGTCCGGCCCTCCCCTCCCGCGCGGGATCACAGGACCCTGCCTGCCCCCGGACAGTGGGAGGCATGTTGAGACACGCGGCAGAACTCGCCATCCGCCGACCCCGGACCGTGATCACGGTCTGGGCCCTGGTGCTGGTGGTCGGCCTGGGCCTGGGCGGGGCGGTGTTCGGCAGACTCGGGGGGCTCGGGGCGAACGTGCCGGGCAGCGAGTCCCAGGTGACGGCCGACCGCCTGAACAAGCTGGACCCGAATCCGGACACCATCGACGGCCTGGTCACCTCGACGACCGCGGGGCGGGTGATCACCGCGGACACGGGGCTGCGGAGCCGCGTCGCCGCTGCGGTCGCCGATCTGCGCGCCATCCCGGGCGTCGCGCAGGTGCCGGACCCCTATCAGACCCCTGGCGCGACCGGGGACGGCCAGGTGGTCGCGATCCCGGTGACGTTCGCCGGCGGGATCAGCTCGGACGCCGAGGACGTCGCGTCGCGGGCGGCCCAGGACCGGCTGCACGCCATCGCGACACCGGACTTCCAAGTGCGGGTCGGCGGCGGGCCGCTGGTCGGCGACGCGCTGAACCAGACCGCGCAGTCCGACGCCGGCCAGGCCGAGATGATCTCGCTGCCGATCGTGCTGCTGTTGCTGGTGGTGGTGTTCGGCGGGCTGCTGGCCGCGTCGCTGCCGCTGGTGCTGGCCCTGTGCGGCGTCGCGTCCACGCTGCTGGTGCTGTACGGATTCAGCTTCGCGACCGACTTGTCGGTGTACTCCGTACAGATCACGACGATGCTGGGCCTCGGCCTCGGCGTGGACTACGCGCTGCTGATGGTGACCCGCTTCAAGCAGGAGCGGGCGGCGACACCGGACATCGCCGACTGCGTCCGGCGCACGGTCTCGGCCGCCGGCCGCACGGTCTTCTTCTCCGGGCTCACGGTCGCGGTCAGCCTGGTCGGGCTCGTGGTGTACCCGGCGCCGTTCCTGCGGAGCATGGGGCTCGCCGCGACGGCCGTGGTCGCGGTGGACATGCTGGCGGCCGTGACCCTGCTGCCGGCTCTGCTGGCCAAGTTCGGGCACCGGATCAAGCCGGCGAGTGCGCGGCGGTCGGAGGGGCGCTGGTTCGGGCGGTTCGCGGCGGGGGTGGTGCGGCGGCCGGTGCCGGTGCTGGTCGTGATCGCCGTGGGCCTGCTGACGGTCGCGACGCCGGTGACGGCGCTGACGCTGACCCCCGGCGACGCACGGGAGCTGCCGGCCAGCTCGGAGTCGCGGCAGGTGTACGACCTGAGCGTGGCGCACTTCCCGGGGCGGAGCGCGGCGACGCCGCTCTACGTGCTGGTGCAGAACGGCGCCGCGCGGCCCGACTATCTGGCGCATCTGCGGGCTCTGCCAGGGGTCGTCGACTCGGCGCAGAAGGCGCTTCCGGACGGCAGCGCGGTGCTGGAGCTGACGCCCGCCGGGACGGTCAACGGGAAGGTGGCGACCGGGCTGGTGCAGACCATCCGGGACGAGCGTCAGGGGGCCTCGGTCACCGGCGACAGCGCGCACCTGGTGGACTTCCGGCGGATGCTGGTGGATCGGCTGCCCTACGCCACCGCCGTGGTCCTGCTGTCGGTGTTCGTGTTGCTGTTCCTGTTCACCGGCTCGGTGCTGATCCCGCTGAAGGCGGTGCTGACCAACCTGCTGAGCATCGGGGCCGCGTTGGGGGCGATGGTGTGGGTCTTCCAGCAGGGGCACTTCGCCGGGCTCTTCGGCTCCGGGGTGAAGGGCGGGCTGGGAGCGCTGGACGTGACGGTGCCGCCGCTGCTGATCGCGGTCGCGTTCGGGCTGTCGATGGACTACGAGATCTTCATCCTCGGCCGGATCCGGGAGGCCCGGCTCGCCGGTGAGGACGCGCGCAGCGCGGTGGTGACCGGGGTGCGGCACACGGGGCGGGTGGTGACCTGCGCGGCGGCGCTGTTGATGATCGTCTTCGCGTGCTTCATGACCGGTGGGGCGGCGCCGATCCTGGAGTTCGGGTTCGGGCTGACGCTCGCGGTGCTCATCGACGCGACGCTGGTGCGGATGATGCTGGTGCCGGCCGTGCTGGCGCTGCTCGGGGAGGGCGCCTGGTGGGCGCCGAGGGCGCTGCGCGGGGTGCACGCGCGGTTCGGGGTCGCCGAGGCTCCCGAGCCCGCGACGGAAGCCGGGACCGCGGCCGCGGGGCGGTTGCAGGAGGTGTGAACGAGCCGCGCGCGCGGGCGCGTTGATGCCCGCGCGCTGATGCCCGCGCGCTGATGCCCGCGCGCTGATGCCCGCGCGCTGATGCCCGCGCGCTGATGCCCGCGCGCTGATGCCCGCG
>NZ_JBGCCU010000029.1 GCF_041261445.1 Catenulispora sp. EB89 | reverse complement strand
CCGGCTGGACACCACCAGCCCGGCCAGGTTGGCTTCGCCCGTCGACGCGGCGAGGGACCCAGAACCAACACCCCACATGGTCCTTCGGACCCCCTCGCCACATGGCCGGTCGCGCAGCCCCGTGCCAAAAACCAGGGCGCCGAGCCGCGGAAGCACGCGGCCCGGCGCCCTCTACCACCGACGTAAACGCCCCGAGGTCAGGCGTTCATGAACTCGTCGATGCGGAGTGGCCGGTTGGTGATGCGGACATCGCCGAGCCAGCCGTTGTGGATCTGGTTGATGCTGCCGTTGTACTCGTAGCCGCCGAGGAGCCAGGAGTGGTTCAGCGTTGTGATGCCGATGGCGGGGGTCGCGGGGTTGCGGCCTTCCTCGCAGCCGTCGACGTACATGCGGTTCACCTTGCCGTCGTTGACGATTGCGACGTGCCACCACTTGCCGAGCGGCAGTAGGTGGCTCCAGGCGGTCGAGGCGCCGGGCTGGTTCAGGGGGTAGACGTTCCACTGGAGTTCGGAGCCGCCGGACAGGCTCAGGGTGGCGATCGGCTCCTGGGGGTCCGTGTTGCCGCCGGACTTGCCGGCTTCGCTGGCGAGGCCCCAGCGGCTGAGTAGGCCGCTCCAGGCGCTCTGGGAGGAGTCCCAGTTCGGCGGGAGCTTGAAGAAGGCCTCGAAGGTGTAGCCGTGCTGGAAGGTTTCGGCGTTCAGCGGGGCGTTCGGGACCGTCTGTAGCCAGGCGCCCTGGACTGGGTGGCCCTGGCCGGCGAAGCGGAGGGAGCCGTGGCTCGGCTGGTCGGGGTGGAACTCGGTGGTGGACCAGCTCAGGGGTGTGCCCGTGGTGCCGGGGACGTTCTCCTTCAGCAGGTCGTTGCCCTTGCCGGACAGGTCGCGGATGATCTGCTTGTCACCGACTGCCGTGCCGTCGGCGCCGCCGCCGTCGAAGCGCCAGTAGGCCAGGGTGCCGTGGATCAGCATCTTGTTCGCCGGGCGCGCGGGGCGGGTTGGGACCGGCGCGAATGCGTTGAAGCGCTGGTCGAAGTCGACCGACATGGAGAAGCGGTCGACCGAGGAGGTCAGCTCGATCTCCTGGCCGGCCTGCTCGTTCACCTCGGTGGTGGGCAGGCTGCGGAAGAACGGGGAGAACGTCGAGACGTCGATCGTGTTGCGCCGCGTGTCGAAGCGGTACGTGCGGATCATCGCCGCGCCGCCGTAGTAGCGGTCCTGGTAGTTCGTGATGTGCACGTGTACGTCGTTGCCCGCGGTGTTGCTCAGCGTCGTGGACCCGGGCGGCCAGTAGTGGCCGTTGAGGGTCAGGAACACCTGGTCGTGGTTCTTGATCAGGCCGTCCCACAGCTGCTGGCCGTAGTCCGACAGGTACGCCGTGCCGGAGTCGTCGGCGTAGGCGATCTCGTGCGTGGTGACGATCACCGGCAGCGTCGGGTGGTCGGCGATCACCTGGTTGGCCCAGGCGAACCCGGCCGGCGAGAGCCGCCAGTCCAGGCCCAGCAGGAGCCAGTCGCGGCCGCCGCCGCGGAAGACGTGGAAGGTGTTGTAGCCGTCGGGGCTCGAGCCGCCGTAGGTCTTGGACTTCGCCGCGCGCGCCTTGGTGAACGTGCCCGAGTACGGCGTGGCGCCGCGCTGGTCGGTGCCGGAGACGTCGTGGTTGCCGGCGACGACGCTGTAGGCGACCTTCTTGCGGTCCAGCATCTCGAACACCGAGCCGGCGGCGGCGAACTCGCCGGCCTGGCCGTTCTGCGTGATGTCGCCGAGGTGCGCCATGAAGACGATGTTCGCGTCCTCATCGCCGCTGAGGATGTAGCGGAACGACGCCTCCATCGGCGCCGGGTGGATCCGGTCCTGGTCGAACATGTACTGCGTGTCCGGCATGACGACCAGGGTGAACACCGGGTTGTCGGGGTCCGGGTCCCAGCGGGCGCCCGGGGCGCTCGTGTCGATCTTGGTGATGTCGTAGACGCTCGAGCCGTCGTGCCGGGCGTCGGCGGACGCCAGAGCGGCGACACCGGCGGCGCCGGCCGCGTCGCCGGTCGCGGCCGAGGCGGACGCGGCCGGCCCGAACACGGTGGCGCCGGAGGCCAGCGCGGTCGCGCCGGCGCCCAGCAGTCCCGCGTTGCGCAGGAAGGACCGCCGGCCGGTCGCAGCCGGGCCGGCGGAGTCGAAGTCGGCGGTGCGGGGGCACTGACAGTGAGCGTCTTCGTGCTCGTGGTTCATAACGGCTCCGTGGGGTGAGGATTCCGCCGGTACCGTATGCGCCGCCCCGCATCCGGCGAGGATCCCTCGCACCAAGGCCGGTCGAACATCGGTGAAACGCGTTAGTTGCGCGGGGTCACAAAAGCGGCCGCACGCACTCCGCGAATGTGTAAGCCTCCTCCAAGTGCGGATACCCGGACAACACGAACTCCTCGATCCCCGCGTCCCGGTACTCCTGAATCCGTTCGGCCACTTCCTCGTGGCTCCCGACCAGCGCCGTCCCCGCGCCGCCGCGCACCAGTCCGATCCCGGCCCACAGGTTCGGCGCCACCAGCAGCCGCGAGCGGTCGCCGCCGTGCAGGGCCAGCATGCGGCGCTGGCCCTCCGACTCCAGTGCGCCCAGGCGCTGCTGGCCGGCGGCGACCGTCGCGTCGTCGAGTCCGGCGATGAGCTTGTCGGCGGCGCGCCACGCCTCCTCGGACGTGTCCCGGCTCAGGACGTGGATCCGCAGCCCGAAGCGGAGCTCCCGTCCGAGCTTCGCCGCGCGCTCACGCACCCGCTCCACCTTCTCGGCCACCTGCGCCACCGGCTCGCCCCACGTCAGGTACGTGTCCGCGTGCTTGGCAGCGACGTCCAGCGCCGGGTCCGACGAGCCGCCGAAGTAGACGCGCGGTGTCGGCACCGGTGGCTCGCGCAGGTGGCCGCCGCGGATCTCGTGGTAGCCGCCGAGGTAGTCGAACGGCTTGCCGGACCACGCCGAGCGCACGACGTCCAGGAACTCCTCGGCCCGCTCGTAGCGCTGGTCGTGGTCCAGCACGTCGCCGTACCCGCGCTGCTCCGCGTCGCTGCCGCCGGTGACGACGTTCAGCAGCAGCCGCCCCTCGGACAGCCGCTGGAACGTCGCCGCCATCTGCGCCGCCAGCACCGGGCTCACCAGCCCCGGCCGGAACGCCACCAGGAACCGCAGCCGCCGGGTCGCGGCGATCAATGCGGCGGTGACGATCCACGCGTCCTCACAGTGCGCCCCGGTCGGGGTGAGGACGCCGTCGAACCCGAGATCGTCGGCGGCCCGCGCGAGCTGTGTCAGATACGCCAAGGTCGCCGGACGCGTGCCGGCCGGAGCGGAGCCAGGAGCAGTGTCGGAACGGTCGGAGCCATCGGAGACCGGCAGCGGCCCCGAAGCGCCGCCGATCCCCGCGCCGTGCACGGACGAGCTCAGCTGCCGGGCATCGCCGCCGGTCGGCAGGAACCAGTGGAAACTCATAGCCGCGCGCCGCCGCTCAGGAGTTGCTGGCCGGCAGGCCGGGCGGGTTCACCAGCGACGTCGGCACCGCCTCGCTGCTGAGGTTCCACGCCGCCAGCCACTTGCCGTAGTCGCCGTTCTGAATCAGATAGTTGATGGCGTCGGCGATCGGCTTGGCCAGCCCGCTGTCCTTCTTCGTGGTCGCCGCGATCAGCCCCTGCAACGTCGCCCCGGCCCCCGAGTACTCGCCGGCGATCCGCACCGGGTTCGGCGTCTTCGCCTTCGCCGTCACGTCGTACGCGACCTCGGGGTTCGGCCCGAGGAAGATGTCGATCTTCCCCGACGCCAACGCCAGCGACACCCCGTTGGCGTCCGGGTAGTACTTGATGGACACGTCCTTGCCCTCGGAGCGCAGCTTGGTCTGCCACTCCAGCAGGATCTTCTCCTGGTTGGTCCCGGAGGAGACCGCGACCGTCTTGCCGGCCAGCGTGTGGTAGTCGCCGCCGAACGTCCACGTGCTCGACTTCAACGTCTCGAACCCGAGGTTGTCGTCGCGGTAGCTGGCGAAGTCGTACTTCTGCTTGCGCTGCTCGGTGTCGGTGATGTTGGAGAACCCGACCGCGTCCTTGCCGCTGTCGATCCCCACGAACATGTTGTCCCAGGTGGCGTTGTCCAGAGTCGGCTTGAGTCCGAGCACTGCGGCGACGAGCCGTCCCAGGTCCGGCTCGGAGCCGGTGAGGGTCTTCTGGTCGCTGCCGACGAACGCCAGCGGCGCCGATCCGGCCGGCAGCGCCCCGATGGCGATCTTGAGCGTCCCGCCGTCGCGGATCGCCGCCGGCAGCTCGGCACGGATCGAGTCCTGCTGCGCGACGGTCAGATCGGTCTCGGTGGCGGCGCCGTTGGACAACGCACCGACCTGGACGACCGTCGACCCGGCAGCGGCCGGCGCGCTCGGGGTCTTCGAGCCCGAAGCACTGCTGGAGCACGCGGACGCCAGCAGGGCCACAGTGAATATCGGCACGGCGAATCTCAGTGTCTTGCCAGTCATGGATATGTCTCCAATACAGAAAGCTGTTAAAGGACCTTGCTCAAAAACTCACGAGTCCGCGGGTGCCGGGGCCGGTCCAGCACTTCCTCCGGCGACCCCTCCTCGACGATCCGGCCGCCGTCCATGAACACGACCCGGTCCGCGGCCTCCCGCGCGAACCCGATCTCGTGCGTGACCACGATCAGCGTCGTCCCGGTCCCGGCCAGATCCTTCATCGCGGCCAGCACCTCGCCGACCAGCTCCGGGTCCAGCGCCGAGGTCGGCTCGTCGAACAGGACCACCCCGGGCCGCAGCGCCAGCGCCCGCGCGATCGCGACGCGCTGCTGCTGGCCGCCCGACAACTGCGACGGATAGGCATCGGCCTTCTCGGCCAGCCCCACCGACGCCAGCAGCTCCAGCGCCCGCTCCCGGGCCTCCGCCTTCGTCGCCCGGCCGGTCGCCACCGGGGCCGCGGCGACGTTCTCCACCGCCGTCAGATGCGGGAACAGGTTGAAACTCTGGAACACGAACCCGATGTCGGCCCGCTGAGCCAGGATCGCGCGCTCGCTGAGCTCCTTCAGCCGGGTCCCGTGCTGCCGCACCCCGATCAGGACGCCGTTCACCGACACGTGTCCGGCGTCCAGCTTCTCCAGGTGGTTGATGACCCGCAGCAGCGTCGACTTCCCCGCCCCGGAAGGGCCGATGATGACCGTGACGTGCCCCGGGCACACCGTCAGGTCGACGTCGTCGAGCACCTTGTGCGCGCCGAACGACTTGCTGGCTCCGCGGACCTCCACCGCGGCGGCGAGCGCGCTCATCGCTCCCCCGCCCGCAGCCGCCGCTCGATCCAGTACTGCGCCACCGACACCAGGCTGGTCAGGATCACGTACCAGGCCGTGGCCACCAGCAGCAGCGGCACTACGTCGCCGGGATACGTGCTGCTCATGGTCTGCACCTGCCCGAACAGATCCAGCAGCGAGACGTAGAACACCAGCGACGTGCCCTTGATCAGCCCGATCAGCTGGTTGACATACGCCGGCACGATCGCCCGCAGCGCCTGCGGCAGCACGATCCGCCGGAACTGGTACCAGCGCGGCAGCCCGAGCGCCGCGGCGGCCTCCCGCTGCCCGCGCCCCACCGACAGGATCCCGCCGCGCACCACCTCGGCGGCGTAGGCGGCCTCGTTCAGGCTCAGCCCGATCGTCGCCACCACGAGCTCGGTGGCCAGCTTGTTCTCGTCGAAGCGGAAGAAGCTCGGGCCGAACGGCACGCCCAGACTCAGGGTCTTGTAGAGGGCGCTGAAGTTGAACAGGATCAGCAGCACCACGATCAGCGGCACCGAGCGGAACAACCAGATGTAGACCCAGCTGATCGTCCGCAGCACCGGGTTGCGCGACAGCCGCGCCAGCGCCAGCACCACGCCGCAGAGCAGCCCGAGCACCGCCGACAACGCGGTGACCTCCAGCGTGACCCACAGGCCGCGCAGGATGACCGGCCGCGCGAACCAGTAGCCGAACCGGCCCCACTGGTAGAAGGGGTTGGTCGCCAGGCCGTGGACGAACTGCGCGGCCAGTACGAGCACTGCGATGGTGGCGATCCACCGGCCCGGGTGACGCAGCGGGATCACGCGCTGCGTGCTCAGTTCCAGGTGCGGTCTGTCGGCGATCCCGACGCCCTCAGCGGGCTCCGCGGAGATGCTCATCAGAAGCCCGGATCCGGGTTGATCTGCGAGGACTTCACCTCGGTGTCGGGGACTCCCCACTTGGCGAAGATCTTCGCGTAGCTGCCGTCGGCGATCAGCGCGTTCACCGCGTCGGACAGCGGCTTGGTCAGCGGCGAGCCCTTGGCCGTGACCACGCCGACCGGCGTGGTGCTGATCTGGCCGAGGAACTTCGTGTTCGGCACGTGCAGCGCGTCGTACTTCACGCTCAGCGTCGGGCCGAACAGCACGTCGATCTTCCCGTTGGCCAGGCCCAGGAAGATCGGGGCGCTGTCGGAGAAGTACTGCACCTGGTATGGCTTCTTGCCGGCCGCAGAGCACTGCGACGCACCGTTGGTGAGGATCTGCTGGAACGTCGAGCCGGGACTGGTCGCGACGGTGTAGCCGCACAGGTCAGCCAGCGTGCTGATCTTGTCCGCGGACACGCTCGACGCGCCGAGGAACGCCTGGCCGTCGGTGAGGTAGGTGGCGAAGTCGACGATCTTCTCGCGCGCCTTGGTGACGCCGAAGTTGCCCCAGCCGACGTCGAACTTGCCGTTCTGGGTGCCCGGGATGATGGTCTGGAACGTGCCGTACTGGGTGTCCCAGGTGACGCCGAGCTTCTTGGCGATGGCGTTGCGCAGGTCGACGTCCAGGCCGACCTCCTTGCCGGCGGCGTCCACGCCGTCGTGCGGCAGCCCGGACAGGCCGGTGGGCTGCGTGGTCCCCAGCAGCAGCGTGCCGCGAGAGGCGATGGACGCCGGCAGTTCGGCCTTCAGCGCGGGGTCGGTCTGCACGCCGGAGACCACGTCCTGGGTCGGGAGCGAGGCCGAAGTGCTGCCCTCGGCCGCGACCGGCCCGCCGGCGACCGGCTTGGAGGTCGAGCCGCAGGCCGTGGCGAGCAGGACAGTGGCTGCCGCCAAGGCGGCACCAGCGAAAACGGCAAGGGGCGATCGACGGCCTGGACGGCCGGGGGTCGGCACGGAAGTGGTCCCTTCGGGATGGAAGACGAGAGGTGAGTCAGAAAGCTGAGGAATGAATCAGAGAGCTGATGCCGCGGTGGGATGCCGGAGTGGATCAGAGGACTGCGGACAGGAAGGCCCGCGCGCGCTCGTTGCCCGGCCGGTCCAGCACGTCGGAGGGCGCGCCGGACTCGACGATCCGGCCGCCGTCCAGGAACACCGCCTGATCGGCGACCTCCCGGGCGAACCCGATCTCGTGGGTGACGATGATCATCGTCATGCCGCCGACCGCGAGGTCCCGGATCACGCCCAGCACCTCGCCGACCAGCTCGGGGTCCAGGGCCGAGGTCGGCTCGTCGAACAACAGCAGCCGGGGCTCCATCGCCAGCGCCCGCGCGATGGCCACGCGCTGCTGCTGGCCACCGGACAGCTCGCGCGGGTAGGCGCCCTCCCGGCCGGCCAGGCCGACCCGGGCCAGCAGGTCGCCCGCCTTCGCCGCCGCCTCGGACTTCGGCACGCCGCGCACCGCCACCGGCGCCTCGACGAGGTTTTCCAAGACCGTCAGGTGCGGGAACAGGTTGAACTGCTGGAAGACCATGCCGACCTGGGTGCGCTGCCGGGTGACCTCGCGCGCCGGGAGTTCGTGCAGCCGGCCGTCGCGGTACCGGTAGCCGACGACCTCGCCGGCCACCTCGACGAAGCCGGCGTCCGGCCGCTCCAGGTGGTTCACGCAGCGCAGCAGGGTCGACTTGCCCGAGCCCGAGGGGCCGAGCAGCACCGTCACCGAGCCCTCGGCGACGTCCAGGTCGACGCCGTCGAGCACGCGGTGCGCGCCGAAACTCTTCCGCAGGCCCCTGACCCGGACCAGGGGCCGCGCCCCGTCGGCGGTCACGACCCGCTCCCGGTGGCCCCGGTGGCCCCGGTGGCCAATCCGCCCCGGCCGAACAGCGGCAGGTTGCGGCGGAACAGCGTGCCGAAGCCGTCGCCGCGCCGGTTCGTCCCGCGTGCGTAGCGCCGTTCGACGAAGTACTGCCCGATCGACAGCACGGTGGTCAGGACGATGTACCACAGCGTCGCGACCAGCAGCAGCGGGATGATCTGGAAGTTCTCGTTGTAGATGAGCTGCGAGGAGTACAGCAGGTCCTGCACCGCGATGACGCTGACGATCGAGGTCGCCTTCAGCATCCCGATCAGCAGGTTCCCCGAGGCCGGCACGATCGCCGGCATCGCCTGCGGCAGCACGATCCTCCGGAAGATCCGGCCGCGGCCCAGGCCCAGCGCCTGCGCGGCCTCGACCTGGCCGGCCGGGACGGCCAGGATGCCGCCGCGGACGATCTCGGCGGAGAACGCGGCGACGTCCAGGCTCAGCGCGACGAACGCGGCCAGGATCCCGCCGAACAGGTGCGCGGTCTTGAAGGTGGCGAACTCCGGACCGAACGGGATCCCCAGCGACAGCCTGGGATACAGCGACGCGAGCTCGTACCAGAACAGCAGCTGGACCAGCATCGGCACCGAGCGGATGAGCCAGACGAAGCCGAACCCGAGGGACTTCAGGATGGGGTTCTTCGACAGCCGCGCGGCGGCCACCGCGGTGCCGAGGACGTAGCCGGTGACCAGGACCGCGGCGGTCAGCCAGATCGTGAGCTCCAGGCCGTGCAGGATGGAGTGCTCGAAGAAGTAGCCGCGGACCACGGGCCATTCGAAGCGCTTGTTGGTCACCAGCGTGTGGACCAGCATCGCGGCCAGGACCAGCAGCAGCGCGGCCGAGACCCACAGGCCGGGGCGGCGCGGCGCGACCAGGCGGGCCGCCAGCAGGTGTTCGTCGGCGGGAATCGGATCGTCGGCAGGAGCGGACAGGAGCGGTATTCGCTCCGTTACGTCAGTCATGGTGAGTGCCTTCGAGGCGGGTCGGGACGAGACAGGACGGCCGGTCAGCGGACCGGAGCGTCACCCGGACACAGCGCACTGTTGACACGCAGCAGGTCGACATGGCGCCGGATGACCCGGAGCTGGGAATACAAAGACTGCATACGGGCCACACCTCGCTTCGTCAAGACCATGCCTATCGAACTACTGGAGATTGGGTACGGTCATCAGCATGCCAACAAAGCCCACTGATCCGTCAGCCCCGTCTCACGTTCTGGACGATCCGGCCCGCGCCTCGCTGCTCGGCACGCACGCGCGCTTCGCCGAATCCGTCGGCGCCGTGCTGCGCTACCACCCGGACGTCTCGATCTTCGTCTCGCTGCCGCCGAACCCCGGCGAGCAGGACTGGCGCGACGCCGCCAAGCTGCTGGGCCCCGGCGGCGTGCTGCCCACCGGCGGCAACGAACCGGCGACGCCGCCGGGCTGGGAGCAGGTCATGCGGATCGCCGGCGTGCAGATGACCGGCGAGGACTTCTTCGGCGCGGCGGATCCGGACGTCGTCCGGCTCGGCGCCGAGGACGTGCCGGAGATGACCGCGCTGGTCGAGCACGCCAACCCCGGACCGTTCCGGCCGCGGACCGTCGAGCTGGGCACCTATCTGGGCCTGCGGCACGAGGGCCGGCTGATCGCGATGGCCGGCGAGCGCCTGCACCCGCCGGGCTGGACCGAGATCAGCGCGGTGTGCACGCACGCCGATTTCCGCGGCCGGGGGCTGGCCACGCGCCTGATCCACGCGGTGGCGCACGGGATCCGCGAACGCGGCGAGGTCCCGTTCCTGCACACCAGCGCCGAGAACCACACCGCGATCCGGCTGTACGAGCAGCTCGGATTCGTGCTGCGGCGGCGGGTGGTGTTCGGGGCTTACCAGGTGCCCGTCCAGTATGCGGACTGAGAACGACGATCTTCTTGACGAACGCAGGACGTGCTCTACTATCCCCAGTATCTCAATAGGGATTCCGACCAGAACAGCGAGGGAGGTGAAGGCGTTGCCCACCGCCACCGGCTATTACTCGCGGCGCCACATCGACCTGCAGCGCATCGCCAGCGCCCTGTGTCCCGCGCACCGGCGCGTCTGAACGAGCTCTTCCCAGCCTCACCTGCACCGGCCCGCGCCCCCGGCGCCCGCTGAGTCCTTAGTCTCCATCCCTCTCTCTTCACGTGCACCCCGCGCGTTCCGCACGGCCGCCGTCCCATTACGACGGCGGCCCGGCCACCGCCGCGCTCCGGTGCGCAGAAAGCGATTCCGCATGTCCCCCGATCCCTTGCTCCACCTGGCCGTCGCCCTGGACGGCGCGGGCTGGCACCCGGCCGCCTGGCGCGAGCCGGACGCCCGCCCCGACGAGCTGTTCCGCGGCCGCTACTGGACCGATCTGGTCGCCGAGGCCGAGGAAGGCCTGCTCGACTTCGTCACCATCGAGGACTCCTTCGGGCTGCAGAGCACCGACTTCAACGACGTCGACGACCGGGTCGACCAGGTCCGGGGCCGCCTGGACGCGGTGCTGACCGCGGCCCGGACGGCGCCGGCCACGTCGCACGTCGGGATCGTGCCGACCGTCGTGGCCACGCACTCCGAGCCGTTCCACCTGTCGAAGGCGATCGCCACGCTGGACTACGCCTCGACCGGCCGCGCGGGTCTGCGGATCCAGATATCGGCCAAGCCGTACGAGTTCGCGCTGTTCGGGCGCCGCACCACCGAGCCGGTCCGGCTGGCCGACATCGACACCGATGAGGTGCAGGCGCAGATAGCCGAGCGCTTCAGCGAGGCCGCGGATTACGTCGAGGTGCTGCGACGCCTGTGGGACAGCTGGGAGGACGACGCCGAGATCCGCGACGCCGCCACCGGCCGCTTCGTCGACCGGGACAAGCTGCACCACATCGACTTCGAGGGCGACTGGTTCGACGTGCGGGGCCCGTCGATCACCCCGCGTCCGCCGCAGGGCCAGCCGATCGTCACGGCCCTGGGGCACGCGACGATCCCCTACCAGCTCATCGCGCGCTCCGCCGACGTCGGCTTCGTCACCCCGCACGACCGGCCCGGCGCCGCCGCGATCGTCGCGGAGATCCGGCGCGAGCAGGAGTTCGCCGGCCGCGCGTCGGACACCCTGCACGTGTTCGGCGACCTCGTGGTCTTCCTCGACGAGAGCACCCAGGCCGCCGAGGAGCGCCAGGCGCGCCTGGACGAGCTGGCCGGCACGCCGTACACCAGCGACGCGCACATCTTCGCCGGGACCCCGTCGGAGCTCGCCGATCTGCTGGCCGACTGGCGGCACGCCGGGCTCACCGGCTACCGGCTGCGCCCGGCCGCGCTGCCGCACGACCTGACGCAAATCACCCGCGGTCTGGTGCCGGAACTCCAGGCCCGCGGCCTGTTCCGCACCGCGTATCAGGCCACGACCTTGCGCGGACATCTGGGCCTTGCGCGCCCGGCCAACCGCTACGCCGCCGCCTCCGGCCCCGCCCTCGCCGCGGTCTAGGTCTTCGCCAGAACCGGGGCGCCAGAGAACTCCTCGGAAGCAGAGAAAGAGCCCAAGCATGAGCAAGCCCGTGAAGCAGATCCATCTGGCCGCGCACTTCCCCGGCGTCAACAACACCACGGTGTGGAGCGACCCGGCCGCCGGCAGCCACATCGATTTCGCCTCGTTCAAGCACTTCGCGCAGACCGCCGAACGTGCCAAGTTCGACTTCTTCTTCCTGGCCGAGGGACTGCGGCTGCGCGAGCAGGGCGGGCAGATCTACGACCTGGACGTGGTCGGGCGCCCGGACACGTTCACGGTGCTCTCGGCGCTGGCCGCCGTCACCGACCGGATCGGCCTGACCGGGACCATCAACTCCACGTTCAACGAGCCGTACGAGGTGGCGCGGCAGTTCGCGTCGCTGGACCACCTGTCCGAGGGGCGCGCGGCGTGGAACGTCGTCACCTCGTGGGACGCCTTCACCGGCGAGAACTTCCGGCGCGGCGGCTACCTCGCCGAGCAGGACCGGTACGACCGGGCACAGACGTTCCTGCGCACGGCGTGGGAGCTGTTCGACTCCTGGGACGGCTACCGGATCGAGGCGGACAAGGAATCAGGGGTCTTCCTCTCCGACCCGAAGGCCGGCACCTTCGAGCACCGGGACCGGCACTTCGACATAGCCGGGCGGTTCAACGTGCCGACCTCGCCGCAGGAGCGGCCGGTCATCTTCCAGGCCGGCGACTCCGACGGCGGCCGGGAGTTCGCCGCGGCCGCCGCCGACGCCATCTTCGGGCGGCACAGCCAGCTGGAGCCGGGCAAGGCGTTCTACGCCGACGTCAAGGGCCGGCTGGCGAAGTACGGCCGGACGTACGAGGACCTGCTGATCCTGCCGGCCGCGACGTTCGTGCTCGGCGACACCGACGCCGAGGCCGCGGAGCTGGCGGTGGAGGTGCGGCGCGCGCAGGTCAGCGGGCAGACGGCGATCAAGTTCCTGGAGCAGCTGTGGAACCGGGACCTGAGCGCGTACGACCCGGACGGCCCCCTGCCGGAGATCGATCCCGATGTCAGCGGCGATTCGATCTCCAAGGGCCGGGCCGCGGACCGGATGTACCGGGACCGGATCGCCGCCGCACGCGAGTACCGGGAGGAGGCGGAGGCGAAGGGGCTGTCGATCAGGGAGCTGATGATCGAGAAGACCTCTCGGCAGTCGTTCATCGGGTCCGCCGAGACCGTCGCGACGCAGATCGACGAGCTGGTGCAGGCCGACGCGGCGGACGGGTTCATCCTGGTGCCGCACATCACGCCGGGCGGGTTCGACGTGTTCGCCGACACCGTGGTGCCGATCCTGCAGGAACGGGGGCGGTTCCGGACGGAGTACGAGGGGACGACGCTGCGGGAGCACCTGGGGTTGGCCAAGCCGCGGAAGACTCCGTCGGCGGCTGTGGGTTCTGCGGCGACGGAAGTTGTTGCGGCGGGAGCCGGGCGATGAAGTTCCTGACCATCTCGCTGATCGTGCACGCCCCGGATCCGACCACCGGCGTGCAGGCCTCGGCGAACGAGCGGTTCCGGCAGGTCGTGGACGCCGCGGTGCTCGCCGAGGAGCTGGGCTTCGACGGCTTCGGCGTCGGCGAGCGGCACGAGCGGCCGTTCATCTCCTCCTCGCCGACGGTCGTGCTGAGCCACATCGCGGCGAAGACCAGCCGGATCAAGCTCTTCACCGCGGTCACGACGCTGAGCCTGCTGGACCCGGTCCGCGCGTATGAGGACTACGCGACCCTCGACCACCTGTCGGGGGGCAGGCTGGAACTGATCATCGGCAAGGGGAACGGCTCGGCGCAACGCGAGTTGTTCCACGTCACCCCCGAAGACCAGTGGGAGCGCAACGCCGAGGCGTACGAACTGTTCCGGCGGATCTGGCGCCAGGACAAGGTGACGGCCACACCGAAGTTCCGGCCGGCACTCACCGACGCCGAGGTCTGGCCGCGGCCGTTCCAGCAGCCGATCCGGGTCTGGCACGGCAGCGCGACGTCGAAAGAGTCGGTCGACCTGGCCGCACGCTACGGCGACCCGCTGTTCTCGGCGAACGTGACGAACCCGATCGAGCCGTACGCCGAGCTGATCCGCTACTACCGCGAACGCTGGGCGTTCCACGGCCACGACCCGGCGAAGGCCGCGGTCGGCGCGGGAACCGCCGGCTTCTACGCGGCGGCGACGTCGCAGGAGGCGCTGCGCGGCTACGCGCCGGTGTTCGCCGGGCACCTGGCGATGGCCAAGCGGCTGGGGATCGAGCCGGTGTTCCCGACGCTGGAGGACTTCGTGACCCGCAGCTCGGCGCTGATCGGGAGCCCGCAGCAGATCCTGGAGAAGGTGCACCGGTACCACGAGCAGTTCGGGCACACGGTCATGCACCTGCAGGCCGAGCCCTCGGGCCTGAGCGCCGCCGAGCACCGGGCCTCGCTGGAGCGGTTCCAGGCGGAGATCGCGCCGGTGCTGCGGCGGGAGATTCCCGACCCGCCGTGGGACTGGGACGCCCGGCCGGATGCCGACACGGCTTCCGGCGCACCGGCCGCAGACCCGACCGCCGACGCCCACGCAGCTTTCGTCGCCGACGCCGCGCCGACGATCTCGGTCACCGGTCCCAGTGCCAATGCCGGTGCCAATGCCGGTGCCAGGGCTGGTGCCAGTGCCACACCGGCCGCCGCCAGCACGGTCACGGCCTCGACTACCGAGCCGGCCGCTGCTCGCGCCGCCGAGCCCGCCACAGCTCGCGCCGCCGATGCAGCCGCCGAGCCCGGCCAGCCGTCCTCCCTCTGGCCGCCGCACCTCGTCCCCTCCCCCCAAGGAGCCTGATCCCGATGTCCACCACTCCCCTCGGCGTCCTGGACCTGGTCCCGATCAGCTCCGGATCCACCGCCTCCGAGGCGCTGCGCAACAGCATCGACCTCGCCAAGCAGACCGAGAGCTTCGGCTACGCGCGCTACTGGTTCGCCGAGCACCACCTCAATCCCGGCGTGGCCGGCACGAGTCCGGCCGTGGTGCTGGCGCTCACCGCCGCCGCCACCTCGAGCATCCGGCTCGGGTCCGGTGCCGTGCTGCTCGGCCATCGCACTCCGCTGAACACCGTCGAGGAGTTCGGGCTGCTCGACGCCGCGTTCCCCGGCCGGTTCGACCTCGGGCTCGGCCGGTCCGGGGGCAGCCGGACGCCCGGGACGTCGCCGCAGCCCGCGCTCGTCGGCCCGGCGTCCGTCGTCGACGGCTACACCGCCAACGGGCTGCGGATCCCGGCGCGCTTCGACTTCACGCCGTTGCTGAAGTCGCCGCGCTTCGCGCTGCACAAGGTGCTGCTCCAGCAGCCGAACGCGCAGACCCCCGAGTACGTGGACCAGGTCGCCGACATCCTCGCGCTGCTGGCCGGGACCTATGTCGACGGCAGCGGGCAGGAGGCGCACGTCGTGCCCGGCGAGGGCGCCGAGCTGCAGATCTGGATCCTCGGCAGCAGCGGCGGGGCCAGCGCCGAGGTGGCCGGCGGCAACGGGCTGCGCTTCGCGACCAACTACCACGTGAGCCCGGCGACCGTGCTGGAGGCGGCTGAGGGCTACCGCGCCGCGTTCAAGCCGTCGGACGAGCTCGACCAGCCGCACCTCGCGGTCTCGGCCGACGTCGTCGTCGCCGAGACCGAGGCTCAGGCGCGGGAACTGGCCGCCGGCTACGGCCCGTGGGTGCGCAGCATCCGCACCGCCGAGGGCGCGATCCAGTTCCCGACGCCGCAGGAGGCGCGCGCGCTGCCCTGGAGCGAGGCCGACCGCGCGCTGGTCGCCGACCGGGTCCAGACCCAGTTCGTCGGCACCGCGGCGCAGGTCGCCGACCAGCTGGAGGTGCTGCGCGACGCGGTCGGCGCGGACGAGCTGATCGTCACCACCATCACCCACGACCACGCCGACCGCGTCGCCTCCTACCGGCTGCTGGCCGAGGAGTGGGCGAGACGGGAGAACTGATGACTGTCCAGGACCTCACAACAGCCGCTTCCCACCATCCCAAGGAACTGCGACGCGTCTACGGCGCGTTCCCGACCGGCGTGACCGCGATCGCCGCCCTCGTCGACGGCGTCCCGGTGGGCCTGGCCGCGAGCTCGTTCAACACGGTGTCGCTGGCGCCCGCGCTGGTCTCGGTCTGCGCCGACGTCCGCTCGACGACCTGGCCGCTGCTGCGCACGCTGCCGCGCCTGGGCATCAGCGTCCTGGGTGCGCACCAGGAGACGGCGGTCCGCCAACTGTCGTCGAGGAGCGGGGATCGCTTCGCTTCGCTGGACTACCGCACGAGCGCCGACGGCGCGGTGTTCGTCGAGGGCGCGAGCGCGTGGCTGGAGTGCGAGATCGACTCCGTGCACCCGGGCGGGGACCACGACATCATCCTGTTCCGGGTCCTCGACCTGGACGCCGACGGGACGGTGCCGCCTCTGGTCTTCCATGCCAGCAAGTTCCAGCGCCTGGCGACTGACGCGACAAGGCCATGACGCCGTGAGTCCGGGCGGCACTCCTCGGGGGGGGTGCCGCCCGGCTTCTTCACTCGGCGTCGTCAGCCGGCTTCCTCACTCCGCGTCGGCGACGATCGACCCGACCCGTTCGCCCAGGCCCGGATCGCGCCGAACCAGGATCAGCGCGTAGACCAGCGCCACCACCAACACCCCCAGCGCCAGGTACGGGAACCAGTTGTACGGCTCCGACTGCCCCGGCTTGGCCAGGTAGTACAGCGGCACGACGATCGCCGCGGCCCCGATCAGCGGCAGCACCGCGTGCTTGACGACGTGGAACTCCTCGGGCCGGTACCTGCGGTAGTAGAACGGCAGCGCGAGGTTCGAGGCCAGATACACCAGCAGGATCAGGATGGTGCCCATCGTCGAGGACTCGCCGAAGAAGTTCACCGGGTCCATCGTCCCCTTGCCGCCGATGATGTGCAGCAGGCCCCAGCCGCCGATGATCAGCATGCCCGCCGAGACGAAGACGACGATCGCGTTCAGCGGCGTGCGGCGCGCCGGGTGCACGCGGCCGAGGAAGGCCGGGAGCAGGCGCTCGCGGCCGGCGTTGAACAGCAGGCGGGTCTGGGAGTTGGTGCCGGAGATGAGCGAGCCGAGGGTGGAGGTCAGGCCCGCGATGTAGGCGAAGAAGGCCAGGATGCCGAGCGTGCCGTGGGCCACCTGGATGAACGGCACGTCGGAGGAGCCGACCTTGTCGACGTCGTAGCCGAAGCCGGTGACCGTGGCGTAGGCGAAGAGCACGTACCCGACCGACATGATGCCGATGGAGGAGAACACGGCCCGCCCGACGTTGCGGCGCGGATTGTCGGTCTCCTCGGCGAGCGCCGCGGAGTTCTCCCAGCCGACGAACATGTAGACCGCCAGCGGGAAGCCTTCGGCGAGCCCTGACATGCCGCCCTTGACGTGGCTCGGCTCGAAGGGCTTGAGCGACAGGTGCGCGCCGTGCTTGGCGATGGTCCACACCGACACCACGACCAGCACCAGCATCTCGACGGCGAAGAAGTACCCAGCGAGCTTGGTGGAGACCCCGACGCCCCGGATCATCAGCAGCACGGCGAGCGCGGTGAGGACGACCGTGAACAGGATCCACGGCACGTTCCAGTGGAAGTAGTAGTGCAGCGTGTTCTCCAGGAACCCGCCGGAGATGGCGATGACCGACGAGATCGCGATGATGTACCCGGCGGTGATGAGCAGAGCGGTGGTCACCGCGCTGGTCGGCCCGAACGTCTTGCCCACGAACGTGATGAACCCGCCGGCCGACGGATGCGCCCGGGAGAACTGCGCCAGCGTGTTGCCCAGCAGCGCGACGGTGATCCCGGCGACGACGATGGTGAGCGGCGAGGCCACGCCGGCCGTGGTGGCCAGCAGCCCGAACCCGAAGTAGAAGCTCATCGCCGGCCCGATGTTGGCCATGGTGGAACTGGCGATGTCGAGCAGGCCCAACGAGCCGCCGCGCAGGCGGTTGCCGCCCGGCTCGGGCTCGGCGGCCGACGGCGCGGGCGCGGTGGACGGGGGATCCATGGTGGACATGGCTGCTCCTCGACGGCTGGCGGATCAGGGGAATCAGAGCGGGGCCGCGTTCTTGCCGAGAAAATAGCTCACAGGGAACAGATAAACAAGGGGTAATGGGTCGCCGTGAGCAATTATCCGGCGGGGCGTGGGCCGGCTAAATGCCGACGAATCGCAACAGCGATGAAAACCGTCGCGAACAACGACAAACTCAGCGCAGCCACGGCCACAGCCAGCGCATGCCACGCCGTCAGCCCCTGCTGGAGCCCGTAGGCGTAAAGACCGCCGCCGATCATCGACCCCAGGCTCGCCCCCATCGACTCGGCGAGCACCAGGCCGGCCGCGAACGCGTCCGTGGTCGAGGTGTCCCGCACGCTCACCGCCGTCACCGGCAGGTTCGTGTAGATGAAGCCCATGCCCGAGCCGGACACCAGGAACGCGACCCACATCAGCGGCATCGCGGTGCCCGACGACAGGTGCGCGGCCAGCATCACCGGCAGGCCGGCCACCGGGACGGCGACCAGGAGCGCGCCGACCACTCCGGCCGAGCCGGTGCTCAGGTGCCAGCGCTCGTGGAACTTCGGCTGCAGGAAGGCCACCGTCGACCAGGCGACCGCGTCGAAGGTGAGCACCGCCGACGCCTGTCCGATCGACGCCCCGAATCCTCGTCGCGCGATGACCGTCGCCATGGCGTCCAGGCCCGCGTAGCCCGACGACAGCGTCAGCATCGCGAGAACGGCCAAGCGAGGACCGCGCTCCCCCTCCGGCAGCAGCTTCCGGGCCGCCACCGCGACCAGAATCAGCCCGCCGAGCGCCACGACCTGCCCGGCGGCGCTCTTCACGCTGGTGCCGCCGAGCAGCAGCACGCATCCGCCGACCAGCATCAGCACCCGCATGAACGGCGGCGTCCGCACATCGCGCACCTCCGCCTGTCCCATCGCCCCCGCACGCCGCACCACCAGCGCCCGCCCGACCACCACCAGCGGCAGGATCAGCGTCAGCGCCCACCGCCACCCCAGCAGGTCCGACACGGTCGAGGCGTACACCGGCCCGAGAAACGCCGGCAGCAGCCACATCGCCGAGATCAGCGAGTAGACGCGCTTGCGCAGCCGCTCCGGGATGGAATGCGCGACGGCGCTCACCCCGAACGTGGTCAGCACCCCGGACCCGAGACCCTGCAACAGGCGCGCGACGACGAAGAGCACAGCCGACCCGGACACCGCCGCCAGCGCCCCGCCGGCCACGAACACCACCGACGCCGCCCCGGCCGCCCGCATCCGCCCCAGCCGCGCCGTGATCCCGGGTGTCAGCGGTGCGGCGGCGATCATCGCCATGCCGTACGAGCCGAGCAGCCAGCCGTAGGAACGCTCGGCGTTCAGATCGTGCGCCACCAAGGGCATCACCACCGCCACCGCGAAGTACTGCATCGCCGTCGCGAACTCGAGCATGAGCAGCCCGACCACCAGCATGCCGGTGCCGCCCAGGAACAGCTCGCGCCACGAACCGGCGGAACGCACAGGGGCATCGGGGGGAGCGGGGGGAGCGGCGACCTCAGTGCTCATCAATCCTCAACCAGGCGAGTGCGACGACCGGAAGCGACAGCCGGCCGATGATCGTCAACGACGTGACACCACACTCGCAGCCCGCCACACCAAGCGGTATCCGGCTTTGGCCCTAGCCCTTCAGACGTAAGACCGCCGCAGCCCCAACCCCGCTAAGCCCTGACTCCCACGCCCCATCCCACCTGATGCGCCTTCACCGCACCGACCGCGGCATCCAACCGCCCCAGCTCCAGAGCGGCGAGCAAATCAGCATGATGCTTGTTCCGCTCCTGCAACAGCCCCGCCGCCGGCACCGCTGCCAGCAGACACAGCCGCCCCAGCAGATCCGCGACCTCCTCGCCGGCCATCCCGTTCCCCAGCGCCTCGGCCAACCCGAGATGGAAGCACGTCTCCAACCGCAGCAACTCGGCATGGTCGTCGGCGGCGTTCATCTCGTCGACCACAGCCAACAGCCCGGAGTCCCAGTCCGGCGGCAGCTCGTCCGCGGACCGCGCGACCAGCCCGCACTCCAGCAGCAGATGGAAGTCCTCCAGCGACGCCGCCTGCTCCTCGTCGCGGAACGCCGCGGCGATCTCCTCCCAGTTCGGCGCGACGAACGTGCCGCCGACGCGCCCGCGCCGCCGGTCCAGCAGCCCGTCCTGGCACATCGTCTCCAGCGCGCGCCGCACCGTCATCTCGCTCATGCCGAGCTCGTCGGCGATGACGCCGGTGTCCGGCAGCCGCTCGCCGGGCGCGAGCACCCCGAGGCGCACCCGCAGTGCTATCCGGGAGCGGATCAGCTCGGCGCCGGTCTGCTGCCGGACCGGGAGCCGGGCGGTGTTCGCGCCGCGGGCCGGCGCGGCCGAGGCCGGCGCCGGGTAGGGCCCGAACTTGCCCGCGGAGTTCGCCACGCTAGACACTCTAAATCGCGGGGCGAGCGGTAGCCGCGCAGGTCGATACGCTCACTCATTCCTCATAACCGTCGGCGACGACCGCCCCGACCCGCTCGCCGAGCGCCGGGTCGCGCCGCGTCAGCACGAGCGCGTACGCCACCGAGGCGACCAGCAGGGCGAGCGAGACATACGGGAACCAACTGTACGGCGCGGGCTGCCCCGGCTTCACCAGGAAGTACAGCGGCACGACGATCACCGCCGCACCGAGCGCCGGCAGCACGACGTGCCGCACCACCCGGAACTCCGTGGGCCGGTATCTGCGGTAGTAGAACGGCAGCGCGACGTTCGCCGCCAGGTAGACCAGCAGGATCAGGATCGACCCCATCGACGAGGCCTCGGCGAAGAACACGGTGGCGTCCATCGGTCCCCGGTGCCCGGGCCCGGTTCCCCCGCCGCCTCCGATCAGGTGCCCCAGGCCCCAGCCGCCGATGATGACCAGCGCGGCGGCGATGAAGGTGAGGATGGCGTTCGTCGGCGTGCGCCGCGTCGGGTGCACGTACCCCAGGAACGCCGGGAACAGCCGCTCCCGCCCGGCGTTGAACAGCAGCCGGGTCTGCGAGTTGGCGCCGGCGATGAGCGAGCCGACCGTCGAGGTGAGCCCGGCGAGGTACGCCAGGAACGCCAGAACCCCCAGCGTCCCGCGCGCCACCACGAGGAACGGCACGTCCGCCGCGCCGACCTTGTGCACGTCGTATCCGAACCCGGTGACCGTCGCGTACGCGAACAGCACGTAGCTCAGCGACATCACCGCGACCGAGGAGAACACCGCACGCCCCACGTCCCGCCGCGGGTTCTCGCTCTCCTCGGCCAGTGCCGCAGAGTTCTCCCACCCGATGAACAGGTACACCGCCAGCGGGAAGCCCTCGGCCAGCCCCGACATCCCGCCCTTGATGCGGCTGGGCAGGAACGGCGCCGCCGACAGGTGGCCGCCGTGCTTGACGATCGCCGCGACCGACACCACCAGCAGCATCACCAGCTCGACGGCGAAGAAGAACCCGGCGACCTTCGTCGACAGCACGATCCCGCGCACGATCAACGCCGCCGAGGCCGCGGTCAGCACCAGCGTCCACACCACCCACGGCGGACTCCACCCGGCGTAGAACTCCAGCGTGGTGGCCAGGAACCCGCCGGACACCGCGATCACCGCGGAGATCCCGATGATGTAGCCGAGCGCGGCCAGCAGCGCGGTCGCGACGGCGCTCGCACCGCCGAACGTGGTCCCGACGAAGGTGATGAAGCTGCCCGCGGAGGGATGCGCACGGGAGAACTGCGCGAGCGTGTTCCCCAGCAGCGCGACGGCGACGCCGGCCGCGATGATCGTCAGCGGCGAGGCGACGCCGGAGGCGGTGGCCAGGAACCCGAAGCTGAAGTAGAAGCTCATCGCCGGCCCGATGTTGGCCATCGTCGACCCGGCGATGTCCAGCAGCCCCAGGGCGCCGCCGCGCAGGCGCTGCTGCTCCAGCCGGGCCCGGACGGGAGGCGGCGGCGAGACTACGGACATGCGCGGCTCCTCGCCGGCTGAGGGGGTCGTCGGTGGTGGTCGGTGGTCGGTGGTGGGTGGTCGTCGGTGGCGGTCAGTGGTGGCCGCGAAAATAGTTCGTGGCGAGCAGTTCGGCAAGTAGCCGCAGCCGAGAGGTCCCGGATCGCGCTCGGGCCTTGTTTCATCGCCGAGTCCAACACAACGGCCGCCGTCACCCCCGCCTCCGGCCGCCGATTTCCCCGCAGGCCAGCGTTTCCACTCGGTGATCCACGAGTTCCGTTGAATGAACGTGATATTTCGTAGACCTGTCAGAGTCTTGCAATCACCTGTCGCCCTTGCAACGATGTGCCGTGCGATCCACCCCACAAGGCACATCCACCAATCGCCCTGGAGGACGCATGAGTGTCATCGGACACCGCATCTCCGCCCCACCCCTGCGCAGACGGCTGACCGCGCTGGCCACGGCCGCGGCGAGCGCCGTCGCCGGCATGACCCTGCTGGTCGGCGCCGCGCCCGCGCACGCGATGAACGGCCCCGGCACGCCGCCGTACTGGGCCCGGTCGCCGTTCAACGTGCCCAGCGGCACCGGCGTGAACCTGCCGTTCACCGAGTACGAGGCCGAGGCCTCGACCAACACCGGCACCCTGCTCGGCCCCGACTTCACCCAGGGCACCGTCGCCAGCGAGGCCTCCGGGCGCGAGGCCGTGCAGCTGACCGGGTCCGGCCAGTACGTGCAGTTCACGCTGAGCAGCGCCGCGAACGCCGTCGACGTGCACTACAACCTCAACCAGGGCGCGTCCGGCTCGCTGTCGGTGTACGTCAACGGCACCAAGCAGAGCAAGGAGCTCGCGCTCACCTCGGCGTACAGCTACATCAGCACCGGCGGCATCACCGGCAGCAAGACGCACAAGTTCTTCGACGACGCGCGGATGATGTTCGGTCAGACCCTGCCGCAGGGCACGGTCGTGAAGCTGCAGGTCGACTCGACCGACACCGCGGTGCCGTACACGATCGACGTCGCGGACTTCTGGAACGTCCCGGCGGCGGCGAGCCAGCCGTCCGGCTCGATCTCCGTGACCAGCGAGGGCGCCGACCCCACCGGCGCCGCCGACTCCAGCAACGCCTTCAACACCGCGATCACCGCCGCGAACAACGCGAACACCTCGGTGTGGATCCCGCCGGGCACCTACCTGGTGAACAACGCGATCCAGACGCAGAAGGCGACGATCATCGGGGCCGGCAACTGGTACTCGCAGATCAAAACGAACATGTTCATCCACAACAGCTCGTCGGTCTCCGGGCCGGTGAACCTCAGCGGCTTCGCGATCCTCGGCAACACCGTCGGACGCCATGACGACAGCTCGGCGAACGGCATCGACGGCTCGCTGGGCAGCGGCTTCACCGTGGACGGGCTGTGGATCCAGGACACCAACGTCGGGTTCTGGCTGCAGTACGGCAACAGCAACGGCACGGTCGAGAACAGCGTGGTGGAGTCCACCGACGCCGACGGCCTGAACTTCAACGGCAACGCCACGAACAACACCGTGAAGAACAACTTCCTGCGCGGTACCGGCGACGACGGGCTGGCGATCTGGTCCTATCCGACCGCCGACTCCGGCATCACCTTCGCGAACAACACGATCGTGGCGCCCACGCTGGCCAACGGCATCGCCGACTACGGCGGGTCGAACAACACCATCTCCAACAACGTGATCGCCGACGACAACGCGTTGGGCAGCGGCCTGGCCATCTCCAACGAGGCGTTCCTCCAGCCGTTCTCCCCGCTGTCCGGGACCATCACCGTCTCCGGCAACTACCTGATCCGGGCCGGCGCCTACAACCCGAACTGGAGCCACGTGATGGGCGCCGTCCAGTTCGACCCGTACAACTCGGACTTCAGCAACGTCACGATCAACTACAGCGGCGGCGCGATCCTCGACAGCCCCTATGAGGCCTTCGAGATCGTCGGCGGCGACGGCACCGGCCACCTCGCCAACGGCGTGAACATCAGCAACGTGAACGTGCAGAACACCGGCACCACCGTGTTCGAGGCCGAGACCGGCGGCGCGGCGAGCGTGAGCGGCGTGACCGCGAGCGGGATCGGCGTCTCGGGCACGTACAACAACAGCTACCCGGGCAACGTGGCCGGCGCGTACACCTTCAACCTCGGCAGCGGGAACTCCGGCTGGAGCACCACCCCGGTGCTCACCACGTTCCCGGACCCGGTGCAGCCCGGCGCCCTGCACGCCACGCCGAGCAGCCTGAACTTCGGCGACGTGAACTCCGGCTCGACCAGCGCGCCGCAGTCGGTGACCGTCAACAACCCCGGCACCAGCGCCGCGGCGCTGTCCGGGATCAGCGCCACCGGGCCGTTCACGCAGACCAACAACTGCGGCAGCTCCCTGGCCGCCGGCGCCTCCTGCACCGCGCAGGTGACGTTCAAGCCGACCGCCGGCGGCAACGCCACCGGCACGCTCACCGTGGCGACCAGCGCCCCCGGCGGGCCGCTGAGCGTCGCGCTGTCCGGGCGCGGCATCACGTCCTCGACCAACCTGGCGCTGGGGCAGCCGGCCACCGCGAGCAGCACGCAGGGCACGTTCGTGGCGTCCAACGCGACCGACGGCAACACCGGCAGCTACTGGGAGAGCCAGGACGGCTCGGGCTACCCGCAGACCATCACGGTGGATCTGGGCTCGACGCAGTCGATCGGCTCGACGACGTTGAACCTGCCGCCGTCCTCGGCGTGGAACACCCGCACCGAGACACTGTCCGTGCTGGGCAGCACCGACGGGACGACCTTCAGCCAGATCGTCGGCTCGGCCGGGTACACGTTCAACCCCTCGTCCGGCAACACGGTCACCATCGCGCTGCCGTCCGGAACGAGCGCCCGGTACGTGCGGCTGAGCTTCACCGCCAACACCGGCTGGAGCGCGGCGCAGCTGTCCGAGTTCCAGATCTTCCCCGGCGGCTCCTCGACCGGCAATCCCAGCGCCCTGACGGCGAGCCCGTCGAGCGTGTCCTTCGGCAACCAGGCGGTCGGTTCCACCAGCGGCGCGCAGACCGTGACGGTGACCAACCCGGGCAGCGTCGCGGCGGCCATCTCCTCGGTCGGCGCCACCGGGCCGTTCGCCCAGACCAACAACTGCGGCAGCGCCCTGGCCGCCGGCGCCTCCTGCGCGGTCCAGGTGACCTTCACCCCGACCGCGTCCGGAGCGGCGAACGGCACCCTGTCGGTCGCCAGCAACGCCCCCAGCAGCCCCCTGACGGTGGCGCTGTCGGGCACCGGCACCACCAGCGGCAACACCAACCTGGCGCTGAACCAGCCGACGACAGCAAGCGGCACCACGCAGAACTACGTGTCCTCCAACGCGGTCGACGGCAACACCAGTTCCTACTGGGAGAGCACGGACAACGCCTTCCCGCAGTGGATCCAGGTGGACCTCGGCGCCTCGCACAGCGTCAGCCGCATCGTGCTGGACCTCCCGCCGTCCTCGTCGTGGGGCACCCGCACGCAGACGATCCAGATCCAGGGCAGCACTGACGGGACGAACTACACGACGCTCGCGCCGTCGGCGGGCTACACCTTCGACCCCAGCACGGGGAACACGGCGACCGCCACGTTCACGGCCGCGAACGTGCGGTACGTGAAGCTGACGTTCACCGCGAACACCGGCTGGCCGGCCGGTCAGCTCTCGGAATTGGAGGTGTTCTCACAGTAGATCGACAGCTGCGCTTTTCTGAATGTTGACGCTAGTGGGGCCCGGTCGGCGGTTCGCCGACCGGGCCTCGCTGCTTTCCGGGCCGAGTGATCACCGCTGAAGTTCCTCCACGACCTGCTCTCGGATCGAGGCGAGGAACTTTTTGAAATCCTCGACAAAGGCTGCGAAGCCCGGACTGTCCGGTTGATCGACACCCAGTTCTGGGCCCTCGGCGAGGATGACTCCGCGCTCATTGGTGAGATCGGCGCTCAGCTGCAATCCTCCGTCCTCCCGCCTCCAGCAGTCGAACGCCACGACGAGCACCTCGTCCATTTCCCCGCGCCGCCTGGCGAAGAACGACAGCGTCATCGCTGTCGGAAGCGCCGCCCTTTCGCGGACGTCCAACCGCCAACTGCCGCGCCCCTCTTGCCGCGGGATATCCGTGGCGAAGCCACGCAGCGCAGCTTCGATCGCAGTTGACAGCTCGCGGTTGTGATCCACGTTCAGCCTCCTCAATCCTCCGCGAGCTAGTCATAAGCCGCAGCGTATCGACGTGCCAGCAACGCGAACGCATCTCTTAACTCCGGCGGCCCGACGACCTCGACATCGGCGTCGAACGCACCGATCGCCGCGGCCAGCGCGGGCCACGACCACGATCCCAGCACGAGCCGGCAGCGTTCCGGACCCAGCTCCTCGACGAGCGCGTCGTGCGCGAACGGCGCCACGTCGGCGATCGGCGCGTGCAGGATCACCTCGCCACGGCAGGGCCAGCCGCTGGCGATGTCGGTTCTGCTGGCGCCGCCGCTGCCGCCGGAGCCGCCGGTGCCGCCGAAGCTGCCGGAGCCGCCAGTGCCGCCGGAGCTGCCGGAGCTGCCAGCGCCGCCGGAGCTGCCAGTGCCGCCGGTGCCGCCGGTGCCGCCGGTGCCGCCAGTGCTGCCGGAGCTGCCAGTGCCGCCGGTGCCGCCGGTGCCGCGGGTGCCGCCAGTGCTGCCGGAGCTGCCGGAGCTGCCGGTGCCGCCGACGCCGTCGTTGCCCTGGAAGCGGCTGGTGACGAACGCGGCCACGTCGCCGCCGGGCACCTCGCGCGGGGTGAAGCGCGGGCCGTTCGGGGTGCGGGGGCTGATGCGGTCGGCGCGGAAGACGCGCCAGTCGTCGCGGTCGAGGTCCCAGGCCACGAGGTACCAGCGGCCACCGCGCGTCACGACGTGGTGCGGCTCGGCTTTGCGCAGGGCGTCGGCGTAGTCGAAGCGCAGCACCTCGCGAGCGTGGACGGCGGCGCTGAGCGTCGTGAGCACATCGAGGCCGACGGCACCCGACGCCGTGCCGATCGCCGTCACCTGGAACATGTCGACGCGGCGCCGCAGCCGCGAAGGCATCACCTGCCGCACCGTATGCAACGCACGCATCGCGGCCTCCTCCATGCCTCCGCCGTTGACCACCGCGGTCTGCAACGCCGCGGCCAGCGCCACCGCCTGGTCGTCGTCGAACAGCAGCGGCGGCAGCTCGGAGCCGGCGCTCAGGCGGTAGCCGCCGTCGGGCCCCTTCACCGTCGCGATCGGGTACCCGAGCTCCCGCAGCCGGTCGACGTCCCGCCGCACCGTCCGCGGACTCACCTCCAGACGCGCGGCGAGGTCCGCGCCCGGCCAATCCCGGCGCGCCTGCAACAGGGACAACAAGGACAACAATCGTCCGGAAGTCTTCGGCATGCCTTCCATCATGCCGCGAGTAGAGGACACAACCTGGCCGCTACCGCTGTCAGAGTTGCCGCCATGAGCATCAAATCAACGACCCACATCAACTTCCGCGGCGACGCCCGAGCAGCGCTGGAGTTCTACCGCGACGTCTTCGACGGCGAACTGACCGTCATCACCTACGGCGCCATGCACGCCGCAAAGAGCCCCGAGGAGGAAGAACTGATCATGTGGGGCCAGGTCACGGCCCCCAGCGGCTTCGCGATCATGGCCTTCGACGTCCCGGCCGACCGGCCCTACGACAAGGGCATCGCCCCGTTCTTCGAGTCGGTCCGCGGCGAGACCGTCGAAGACGTGACGCCGATCTGGGAGAAGCTGGCCGACGGCGCCACCGTCCTGCAGAAGCTGGAGCCCTCGCCGTGGGCCCCGGCGTACGGGATGCTCACCGACCGCTTCGGCGTCACGTGGGTGGTCGACGTCGCGGCCGGTGCCGCTCCCACAGAGTGATCTGACTTCTCCGTGGCCGGCGACCCGAGCGGCAAGCGTCGACCAGCTCGCCGCCGAGGTCGCCGAGCCGTGGGCACCGCCTCCGGCGACGTGATTCAGCGCACAGTATCCTGACTCTCCAACGGGCCGCCGCGTACGGGGCCGGCCGCCGAGGGTGGAGGTTCGCATGTCTGAGAACGGCCGGCGTCAGGACGGCGTCGAGGGGGTCGGGCACTGGCTGCCGACCACCATCGACACCTCCGTGGCGCACATCGCTCGGGTATACGACTTCTTCCTCGGCGGCAAGGACAACTTCCCGGCGGACCGGGAGGCCGCGGCGCGGATCCTCAAGGGGAACCCGGGCATGCGCGACACCTGTCGTGAGCAGCGCGAGTACCTGCGGCGCGCGGTGCGCTTCCTCGCCGAGTCCGGGATTCGGCAGTTCATCGACATCGGGACCGGGCTGCCGACGCAGGAGAACACCCATGAAGTCGCGCAGAAGGTGGCGCCGGACTCGCGGGTCGCCTACATAGACAACGACCCGATCGTTCTGGCGCATGCCAGGGTTCTGATGGCCGACCAGGATCACGGCCGTACGGTCTTCATCCACGCCGACGCCCGCGAGCCCGGCAAGCTGCTCGCCGACCCGACGCTGGCCGACGTCATCGACTTCACCCGGCCGGTGGCGATCCTGCTGATCGGCATCCTGCACTTCATGCCGGACAACGAGAACCCGGCCGAGCTCATCAGCACCCTGCTCGACGCCGCGCCCGAGGGCAGCTACCTGGCGATCAGCCACGGCACCCCGGACTTCGCCCCGGAGATCGGGGACGCCGTGCAGGCCGCGTATCAGGCCTCGTCGATGCCGTGCCGGGTGCGGACCTCGGACGAGGTCATGGCGCTGCTCCGGGGCGTGGAACTGGTGGAGCCGGGCCTGGTGCTGCTGGCCGAGTGGCGTCCGGACGGCCCGGTGCCCGAGGACCGCCAGGAGATCACCTACGCGGCGGTCGGCCGCAAACGCGCCTGAGCGCCGGCTCCGATACCGTTCAGCCATGGCGGATTTCGTTCTGGTGGCAGGTGCCCGGCTCGGAGCGTGGGCCTGGGACGACGTCGTGCCCGCCCTGCGCGCGGCCGGTCACGGCGTGCACCCGCTGACCTTGTCGGGCCTGGCGGAGAAGCAGGACGTCCCGGCCGGGCAGCAGACCCACGTCCAGGACATCGTCGACCTGGTCGAGAACGAGGACCTGCACGACGTGGTCCTGGTCGGCCACAGCTACTCCGGCATCCCGGCCGGCCAGGCCGCGGAACGGATCGGCGACCGGCTGGCCCGCGTGGTCTTCGTCGACTCCGCGGTCCCGGCCGACGGCGAGCCGTTCGCCGCGATCATGGCGGACGGCGGCACGGCGCTGAAGGCGACGCTCGCCGAGAACGCCGGCTTCTGGCCGGTCATGTCGGCCGCGCACTTCGAGGAACACGACCTCACCGAGGAGCAGATCGCCCGGATCCTGGCCGGCGCGACGCCGCACCCGGGCGCCACGCTGACCGAGCCGGCCGTACTGGCGCGGCCGGTCGACGAACTCCCGGCGACCTACGTCAAATGCTTCCCCGACGAAGAGCTCGACGAGGACCTGGCCGAGCTGATCGCCCGCGGGAACTGGCGGCTGGTCGAGCTGGACACCGGACACTGGCCGATGTTCTCCAAGCCGCGCGAGCTGGCGCGGATCCTCCTCGACGCGGCCCTCTGACTCAGCATTCGATGGCCCCACTGCACGCCCGGTGAATGTGGGGCATGCAGACATCGTACGCAGCCATCAGCGGCAGTACGGTCCGCTCACCCAACGGTGAACGGGAGGTTTCGTAATGCCCCGCACATCCCGCACCACCCCGACGACCGGCCGACGCCGCGGCGCCCTGGCAGCACTCGCGGCCGCACTCCTGACCCTGGCCGCCTCGGCCCTGACCCTCTCCCCTTCCGGCGCCTCGCCCGCGCACGCCGCCTCGTCCCTGAATCAGGTTACGAACTTCGGGTCGAACCCGGGGAACCTGGCGATGTACAGCTACGTCCCGCAAGCACTGCCGCAGGGCGCGCCGCTGGTCGTGGCCCTGCACGGCTGCACCCAGACCGCCACCGACTACTACGACCACTCCGGCTGGTCGCAGTTCGCCGACCAGTGGGGCTTCACGGTGGTGTTCCCGCAGACCTCCAGCGCGAACAACTCCCTGTCCTGCTTCAGCTGGTTCGACTCCACGAAGGACACGCGCGGCAACGGCGAGGCCGCGTCCGTCGCGGCGATGGTGTCGTACGCCGAGAGCCACTACGGCTCGGATCCGCACCGGGTGTACGTCACCGGGCTGTCCGCCGGCGCCGGGCTCACCGCCGACCTGCTCGCCGACTATCCGGACGTCTTCGCCGGCGGGGCGATCGACTCCGGGCTGCCGGCGCAGTGCGCGACGACGCAGTCCGCCGCTTCGTCGTGCCAGATGAATAACCAGAACCTCACGCCCGCGCAGTGGGGCGACAAGGTGCGCAACTCAGACCCCGGATACACCGGGCCGTGGCCGCGCGTCGCGATCTGGCAGGGATCCGCGGACTACACCGTCTATCCGGTCAACGCCACCGAGCTGCGCGACCAGTGGACCAATGCGTGGGGCATCAGCCAGACCGCGTCGAGCACGCAGACCCTGAGCGGCGGGACCACGGAGTCGGTGTACAACGACGGCAGCGGGAAACCGGCCGTCGAGATGTACTCGATCAGCGGGATGGGGCACGGGCTGGCGGTGGATCCGGGTTCCGGGACCGCGCAGTGCGGGTCCACCGGCGCGTACTTCCTGAGCTACATCTGCTCGACGTACTACACGGCGACGTTCTGGGGGCTGAACTCGGGGACGCCGCCGACCTCGACACCCTCGACAACACCGCCGACCACACCGTCTACTACGCCTTCCACGCCACCGACATCGTCGTCCTCGTCCTCGGCTGCCTGCTTCACCGCGACCAACTACGCGCAGACCGTCGCAGGCCGCGCCTACCAATCCGGCGGCTACACCTACGCCGACGGCTCCAACCAGAACATGGGCCTGTGGAACGTGTTCGTGACCCACACGCTGAAGGAGACCGGCCCGAACTACTACGTCATCGCCGACAGCGGCTGTTAGCGCTTTTTTGCCACGCCGCGGCGGGATCCGGCGTCGCCATGGACTCTTCCACGCAACGACTCTATGTTCTCAAGGCCCCGATATTACCCCACAGTACGATCTTGGGAGCACATCATGCCACGAAGACTCCAGAGGCTGACCAGAATCCTCGCCGCGGCCGGTCTCACCGCGGCCGGTCTGACGGCCACCTCGCTGACCGCCGCCCCGGGCGCGTCCGCCGACACCGGCCTGCGCGACGTGCTCGTGGTCGGCAACAGCCAGGCCGGCACGGTCAGCGTGATCGACGGCCACACCTTCGCCAACCTCGGCTCGATCAACGTGATCCCGGACCTGTCGCAGCGCATGCTCGAGATCTACCTCAACCCGATCTGGCTGGCCGGCTACGAGGCGGTGCGCGCGGTCGAGGGCGGCGACCGCTACGTCGACGACGCCACCGTCTCCCCCGACGGCCGCACGCTCTACGTCTCGCGCGGCAACCTGGACGACGTCGCCGCGTTCGACCTGACCACGCACGCGGAACTCTGGCACACCCGGCTCGACGGCTTCCACGCCGACCACGCCGCGCTGTCCCCCGACGGCACCCGCTACGTCGTGTCCGCGACCACCGCGCAGGAGGCGGAGGTCTTCAACACCGCGACCGGGACCGTCGTGGGCACCTTCGCCACCGGCACCTACCCGCACCAGAACGACTACAGCCCCGACGGCAAGTACATCTACAACTCCAGCATCGGCATCACCTCGCTGCCGCAGTCCCTGGAGTGGGCCAAGGGCTCGTTCCTGCTGACCAAGGTGGACGCCAGCACCCTGCAGGTCGTGAAGACCTGGACGTTCCCGCACGGCATCCGCCCGAACGAGATCGCGCCCGACGGCCACACGTTCTACGCCGACCTGTCGTACCTGAACGGCTTCGTGAAGTACGACCTGAACACCTCGCAGATCCTGAACACGGTCCAGATGCCGTACGCGAGCGGCGGGACGACGCTGAAGCCCGACGACTACCCGAAGAACTCGGCGCACCACGGCCTGGCGCTCAACGGCGACGGGTCAAAGCTCTGCGACGTCGGCACCATCGACGACTACACCGCGATCGTCTCCACCTCGGACCTGACCACCGCCGGCATGGTGAACTACCCCTCCGGCGCGCTCCCCTACTGGGGCCAGACCAGCGCCGACGGCCAGTACTGCTTCGTCTCGCTGAGCAACCTCGGCCAGGTGTCGGTGATCGACTACGCCACCGCGACCGAGGTCGCGCGCGTCCCGGTCGGGACGTTCCCGCAGCGGGAGCGGATCTCGCAGATGGCGCCGGCGGCGGTCAGCGCGCTGGATCCGGCGGCGGGCTGAGCACGACCGCGGGTCGAAAGCGATCGCCGGCTGAGCGAGAAACCCACGCTCACTCAGCCGGCGACTGGAACCGGCGGCGGATGTCAGGAGGATCCGGACCCGCCGCCGTTCAGCCCCCGCAACTCCAGCCGGTCCTCCCGCGCGCGCTCGATGAGATCCATCTTGGTGCGCGTGGGACGGCCGGCGTCGGTGTACTTGCGCTTGATCCGCTCCAGGTATTCGCGCGCGGTGCCGTAAGCGATCCCGGCGCGGCGTGCCGTGGCCTGCAGGGTCGCGCCGGAGGCGTAGGTGCGCAGGACCAGGCTCTCCTGCGCCGAGAGCTGCGGCCGGTTCGGGCGGCGGTCCGTGGACAGCACGAAGGCGAGTTCCGGGCTGATCGCCACGCCGCCGCCGGCCACCTCGCGGATCGCGTCCAGCAGCGCCGGGAGGTCGTTGTCCTTGGTGATGTAGCCGGCGGCCCCGGCCTCGACGGTGGCCAGGACGTGCTCGGCGTCCGGGATCGTGGAGACCACCAGGACCGCCGAGCCGGCTTCCAGGAGCCGGACGACGTTCGCCGCCGGGTTGGTGCCGTCGCGCAGGTTGAGGTCGAGCAGGACGACGTCGGCCGCGGTATCCGGATTCTGATCCAGGTACTCCGCGACGGTGCCCGCGGTGTGCGCCAGGGTGATGTCCGGGACCGGGGCGAGCCAGGCCTGCAGGCCGGTGAGCAGCATCCGGTCGTCGTCGATCGCGGCGACGGTGATCACCGGGGCGTTCAGGCCGGCCATGAGAGTTCCACGCTGGTGCCTTGTCCGGGGCTGCTGTCGATGTGCATGCTGCCGCCGATCTCCGTCATCCGGCCGCCGATGGATTCCCGCAGTCCCAGGCCGAAGCCGGTGGCGGCGGGGTCGAAGCCGTGGCCGCGGTCGGCGATGGTGACCGTGACGCCGGGCGCGCCGCGGCCCCGGACGCCGAGGCCGGTTTCGGGATGGAAGTCAGGGTACTGAGTCATCGGTTCGGAGCCGAGGGCGGTCACCCACGCCTGGTCGGCCCCGGAGTGCTTGATCACGTTGTTCAACGCCTCGCGGGTCGCGTCGGACAGCGCACGGACCACGTCGGTCGGCAGGTCGGGCGGTATGTCCGCGCAGTGCAGGTGGACGCGCAGGCCGATCGGCGCCTGCGAGCGCCCGATCGCCGCGAGCTCGCCCTGGAGGTGGTTGCCCGCCGATACGCCGCCGCTGGAGATCAGGCCCCGGAGATAGTCCGCGTCGGCCGCGCACCGTTGCCGTACCAGCGGATCAGACGGGTCCAGGCCGCCTCGGGCCAGGGCGCTGAGCGTGGACAGGACAGTGTCGTGCAGCATCCGGTACTGCCGGGCGCGTTCGCGCTCGCGCGACTCCTCGGCGGCGGTCCGGGCCCGCGCGGCGGCCAGCTCGACCGCCGCGGACGCGGCGCTGCGCGCCTGCCGCATCAGGTAGTGCGTGGTCAGACCGGCGATGACGCCGAAACCGATGAGCGAGCAGACGTTGCCGATCGCGGCCGCCCAAGCGGTCTGCGACTGGCTCAGCCCCTCCGATACCCCGGCGAAGTACGCAGCCGCCAACAGCACCCCGCACAGCGCCGACCGCAACGGCGGCGACGTCGCGGCGGCGGCGACCGCGGCTCCCATCGCCGGCGCCACCGCCGAGTTCGCCCACGACGTCGAGTCCTGCGGGTAGCAGGCCAGTCCGGCGCCGACGAGCGCAGCGGCGGCGACCGCCGTGTCGACGACGATCAGTCCCGGCACGATCCGCCGCCGCACCAGGACGGTCACCGCCCACGCGAGCGACCAGCCGGTCTGCGCGGCGTAGGCAGCCGCCGCGAGCCAGACGTGCTGGATGCCGGTCTTCGGGCCGAGCACCATCGCCACCGGCCAGGGCACCAACTGCGCCAGCCGCAGGACGGCGCAGACGCGAGCGATCAGGGCCTCGGTGCGGGCCGGGGCCTGACCGGGGTCGGTGAGCGGGAGCGCGCCGCCGTCGGCGTGGCCTACGGTCTGCGGCGAGTGCGGCACAGGTGCCGGCGCGCGCCAGAACCGGCCACGCGTCTGCATCTCCACACTCACCCGCTCATCGTGCCCGATCCGTGCGACGCCCGCGTGTCGGCAGTTCTGCCGACAGCACCCGCGCGGACAACAGTATTTCCGACGTGACGGCCGTCCTGAGCACGGCGACGCTGAGTCCCGGACGAAGAACACTGCCACCACACACGGCGGTCCGGGGACGGGCCGCTCGGGGGAAGGATCCGCGATGAAACTGCGCACCGTCACTACCGCGGCACTCGGCATGGCCGGCGCGGCGCTCGTGCTCTCCGGCTGCACCAACGGCGGTCCGCCGACCGGTCCGCAGGGCTCTGTGGCTGCCGCCTCCTCGGCCCTGGGAGGCGGAGCCGCCCCCGGCACCACCTCGATCGGCACCATCAACACCGGCGCCAACGCGAGCAGTCCGTCCGGCACTGCGGCCGGCAACCAGCAGAACAGTACCGGCGGGTCCAGCGACGGCACCGTCATCGGCGGCCTCGGGAACCTGGCGAACTTGGGCAACCTGTCGAGCCTGGGGAATCTGGCCGACCTGGGCAATCTCGGCAACCTGGCGAACCTCCCCGGCCTCACCGGCACGAGTGCCGCCAAGACCGGCGCGACCGCACTGGCCGCACTCCCAGCCGGTTTCCCGCTGCCGGCCGGCGCGGCCGGCGTCCTGAGCACGAGCGCAGCCGGTGCGACCGCGGTCCTGTTCAGCGTCCCGGACGGCTCCGGCATGCTCGCCTACTACACCGGCGCGCTGCCGAAGGCCGGCTACCAGCTGACCAACAGCACCCAGGGCGACCAGATCTGGTTCACGGGCAACGGCGTGGTGAAGGGCGTCCTGCAGGTCGACTCCAACGCGGTGGGCGTCAGCATCTACGGCTCTGGCGGCGGCACCAGCGGAGGGACAGGCGGCGGCACCGGCGGCTCGAACTCGGCGGGCACCCTGTCGGTCGACCACGACGGCACCTACACCTGCACCGCCGGCCAGTCGGTCACCCTCGCCTCCCGTGGCGCCATGACAGTGATCTTGAACGGCCCCTGCGGCACCGTCACCGTCGCCTCCGGCGGCAACACCGTGACGGTCCAGAACGCGGCGACGATTGCCGTCCCGGGAAGCGGCAACACCGTCACCTACGGCGGCAGCCCGGTCATCGCGAACACCGGATCCGGCAACACCGTCCTCCACAGCTGATTCCGCGCGGGCAACGGTGGCGGGACCGGGTGTGACACCCGGTCCCGCCACCGATTTCACCGCTACTTCGAATCGATTCGCCCGACCGTGTCAGCATCCTGAGCCGCGGCCGTGCGCGCCGCCGCGAAGCTTCCCGCGTCCACGCCGAGCGCCGTGCGCAGGTAGGCGGTCGTCACGCGCTGGATGAGCGCGACGCGCTCGGGGTTCTCGTCGGTGGTCTCGGCCGAGGAGTAGCCGACGATGCCGCCGAGCGAGTGCTCGCCGCCGAACAGTGTGAGCAGGTGCTGCGCGCCGGGGCTCATGAAGTACGCGTCGGTGAACCAGTCCGGGCCGCGCGTGGAGAGCTGGGACTGGTCGTTGTCACCGGTGACGATGAGCGCGGGCGTGGTCAGGCCGCTGAAGTCCGGGCGCATGAAGGAGAAGTTCTCCGCCGCGAACGGGGACAGGCTCTCGCCGGTGCCGGTAAGGGACAGCAGGACGCCGGCCGTCACGCGCTTGTCGGCGAAGTCCTCACCCGGCGTACCCGAGGCGTCGAGGACGCCCGCGCCGAGCAGCGTGCTCGTCGTCTGCGCGCCCCAGGAGTGGCCGGCGACCGCGATGCGCGTGCCGTCGACGCGATCCGCCAGGCCGGGGACAGCGGCGACCAGCGTGTCGAAGTCGTCCAGGACGCGGGTCACGTCAGCGATGCGCAGGCGCCAGATGTTCGGGTAGCGCGGATCGTCCGGGGTGACGGCGAGGGTGCGGGAGTCCAGGTGCGTCGGTTGGAGGACGACGAAGCCGTGCGCGGCCCAGAAGTCCGCCAGCGGTGCGTACTTGTCCAACGAGCCGCCGAAGCCGTGCGAGAAGACCACGACCGGCAGCGCGTTGCCGCTCACCGGCGCGGACACCCGCACTTGCAGGTCGTCGCCGCGCTCCGGCGCGGCGTGGACGACCGGCTTGACCGATACGATCGCGGTCGCGGCGCCTATCGCAGAATCCAGATTCGTCATGATTGTGGTGCAGCCTTATCTCTAGGGAATCACTTACTGTCGACGCGCCCGAACGCGTCCGGCCCGGTGGTCAGCGCCTCTTGCGCCACCCGCCACGCGTCGTCGCCGGGGAACAGCTGCGAACGCAGGTAACCCGCCGTCAGCCGGACGACCGCCGCGACCATCTCAGGGTTCTCATCAGTGGTCTCCGCCGCGTCGTAACCGGCGATGCCGCCGAGGCCGTGCTCCGCGCCGAAGAGCGTAAGCAGGGTCTTGGGGCCGGGTGCCAGCGTGTACGGATCGACGTGCCACTCCGGGCCGATATCCGTGAAGTGCCGCGAGTCGTCCTTGTCCCCGGCGACGACCAGGGCCGGCGTGGTCATCGTCGCGAAGTCGACCGAGCGGAAGATCGGCACGATGGACGCCCGCGGACCGTTCAGCGCGTCGCCGCCACGCCCCGGGGCGGCCAGCAGCACGCCGGCCTTGATCCGCGGCTCGGCGAGATCCACCACTTCCCCGGTGCCGGGATCGACCTGAGCCCCCAACAGCAAACTGGCTGTGAAGCCGCCGAGCGAGTGCCCGGCGACGGCGACCTTCTCCGCGTCGAGCCGCCCGGCCAGCTGGGGCACGGTCTGCTCGATGACGGAGAGCCGGTCGAGGATGTGCGTCATGTCCTCAGCCCGCGACCGCCAGAACAACGGTCCGTCGGGATGGTCGGCGACCCGGTGGCTCAGGGTCCTGGAACTGAGATGCGTGGGTTGGATGACCACGAAGCCCTGCGCCGCCCAGGCGTTGGCGAGCGGCCCGTAGCCGTTGAGCGAGGACAGGTTGTTGGATCCGCCGTGTCCGTGGGACAGCAGGATCACCGGCAGCCCGGTTCCGACGGCGGGCGCCGAGACGCGGAGTTCGAGATCGACCGGGCGGCCGGGGACGGGCAGCACCACCGCGCTGTAGGAGAGGACGGGGAACGCACTCATGAGAAGACTCCCTTCTACGCGCTACCGCTCAGCTCGGCTAAGCTGAAACGGAACACTTCTCCGGTTAGTATCCGGAACCATGTTCCGCTTTGTCAACGCGCGTCGGAAGGAACCCTGTGCCCACTGAGCCCGCTGTGCCCCTTGAGCCCGCTGTGACGCCGGTGACTCCGGCGCCGCCGGCCCAGCCGGAACCCCGCAGCAAGCGCTCCGACGCCGCCCGCAACGAACAGACGCTGCTCGCGGCGGCGGCGGAGGTGTTCGTCGCCTCGGGCGTGGACGCCCCGATCCGGCAGATCGCGGCCAAGGCCGGCGTGGGCGTCGGCACGTTCTACCGGCACTTCCCGACCCGCGCCGACCTGATCACCGCCGTCTACCGGCACCAGATCGAGGAGTGCGCGGCGGCCGGCCCGACCCTGCTGGCCGAGGCCGACTCCCCCTTCGAGGCGCTGCGCCGGTGGATCGACATGTTCACCGACTTCCTGGTCACCAAGCACGGCCTGGCCGACGCCCTGCGCTCGGACGCCGGCACCTTCGCCGCGCTGCACACCTACTTCCTCGACCGCCTCGGACCGGTCGCCGCGTCGCTGGTCGAGGCCGCCGTCGCCGCCGGCGAGATCCGCACGGACATCAGTGCCTACGAGCTGATGCGCGGGGTCGGCAACCTGTGCGTCGGGCGGGATCTCGACCCGCGCTACGAGCCGCGCCGGCTGATTTCGGTGCTGCTGAACGGTTTGCGGACGCCTGTGTAGCTCCAGCGCGAGAACCGCCTCAACCGATCCTGCGCCGTCGCAGCCCCCGGCGCTTCAACCGACTCAGGTTCCGCTCCCGCGCGGCCAGCGACACGTGCACGTCCAGCATCGAGGCGACCGTCGCCGACCACGGGAACTGCTCGGCCCGGCGGCGCGCGGCAGCCCGCCGCTCCGCCTCCGGCCAGGCCAGGATCCCGGCGACGGCGCGGGCCATGTCCTCCCCGGTGCACGCCGCCGTCAGCCCGGCGCCGGCGGCCAGCAGTTCGCCAGCGCCGCCGGTGTCCGCCGTCACGACCGGGGTGCCGCAGGCCAGCGACTCCAGGACCGTCAGGCCGAACGTCTCCGCCGGTCCGGGCGCGATGACGACGTCCGCCGCGGCGATGCGCTCGGCCAGCTCGACGCGGTCGGACATGTGGCCGTGGAACGTGACCGGCAGGTCGGCGGCGAAGCGTTCCAGTTGCTGGCGCTGGGTGCCGGAGCCGTAGATGTCGAGGTGGACCGGGAGGTTGTCGGCGACCAGGGCCTTGACCGCGGCGATGGCCGCGATCGGGTTCTTCTCGATCGACAGCCGTCCGCTGTAGACCAGCTGCCAGGGGTGCTCTCCGGTCCCCCGGGGCACCTCGGAGCGTTCCGGGCTGGGGACCCGGCAGGGCCGGAAGGTGTCCAGATCCACGCCGAGCGGGATCTCGCGCAGCAGTCCGCCGTAGCCGTCGAACTCGCGCCCGGCGAAGGCCGAGGCGACGACGATCGCGTCGAACCGCATCGCCAAGCGCCGCGAGCGCCGGTGCAACGCGGGCTGCAGCGCGCGGTGGCTGGCGGCCCAGGCGTGCGGAAACCGGGCGGCGGCCACCGCGTCCAGCCGCTCGTGCGAGATCAGCACGGCGCCGACGCCGCGCTCGCGGGCCCAGGGGCCGGCGGCGGCGAGCGTCGCCTTGTCCGAGACCTCGACCGAGTCCGGCTGCAGTTCCTCCAGCAGGTCCTTCACCGGCGAGAAGCGGGGGATCATCCGGTACCCGCCGCTGACCGGCAGGCTGGGCAGCGTGACCACGAGCCCTGACTCGCCCTCCTCCCGCGAGTGGCGCTGGCCCGGGATGACCAGCACCCGCTCGTGCCCCGCCGCCATGTACCCCCGGCCCAGCGCGTCGACCACCGTACGCAGGCCGCCCGATGTGGGGCTGTAGGCGTTGGCGAGCTGGACGATCCTCACGGGATCGGAACCGCGGCACCGCGCATCATGAGGCCGGAGTAGGTACCGGCCCGGTAGCCGGCCGCCAGTGCCTCGTCGATGACGGCGAGCGTGGTCGCGCGCAGTCCCGGGTGCAGCAGGTCGTCCGGGTGCAGCGCGACCCGGAACGACCGGCCGCGCCGGGCCATGGCGGCGGCCGACTTGTGCATGAGGCGCGCGGCAAAGACCTCGCCGGTGCCGCCGGGGCGGTGCGAGAGCGCCGGGAGCGTGTATCGCCGTTCGGTGATCAGGTCGCGGACGAACAGGTGCGACGAGGAATACCGCAGCCCGACGCGCCGCAGCGCCTGGTACGCCCCCGGGGAGGCGAGCCAGCCCGGCGGGTGGAAGCCCACCGGTTCGATGTCGAGGGCGGCGAGCTCGGCCAGCCCGGCCGACAGCCGCGCGGTGGCCTCGGCGACGTCCAGCGCCGCGAACTCGGCCGCGCCGCGCGCGAGCAGCTGCGCGGCGGCACGGCGCAGCGGCGGGCCGGTCGGTCCGGCCTTGTGCTCCCAGCCGTGCAGCGCCAGCTCGTGGCCCCGGGACGCGGCGTCGTGCAGCGCGGCGACCAGATCAGGGCTCTGGCTCAGCCGGGAGCCGCGCCACGGTCCCGGGATCACCAGCAGGGTGGCCGGGACGCCGCGGGCGTCGAGGTCGGCCAGCCAGCGCTCGGTGGCCGAAGCGCTGGCCGGGGCGATGTCGTGGATGGAGACGAGTAATTGCGGGCGGGGCATTCACGCCGCCGTTTCGAGGCCGGCCGGCGACGCGGAGTCCTTGGCGGGTTTGGCGGGCTTGGCCGGGGCGCCGGTGCCGGAGCCAGCGCCGGAGCCGTTGCCGGTGCCGACGCCGGCGTTGCTCGCGGCGGTGGCCTTGCCGGGGACGGCCTTGCTTTCCGCGGGCACCATGCCCGCGGCGGCCATACCGGTGGTTGCCATACCCGCGGTTGTCATACCCGCAGCCGCGTTGCTTGCTGCCGCCTTGCCTCTCGCGGCCTTGCCCGCAGCCGCCTTGCCGGTCGCCGCCTTGCCCGCAGCGGCGTTGGCCTCGACGGTGGTGGTGATCATGGCGGCCTCGGCGGACGCCGCGACCCGGCCGCGACCGCTGACCACCGCGTCCAGGTGCGCCATCAGCTGGTCGCTGACGGTGTCCCAGGTGCGGGACTCGACCTCGGCGCGGGCGTTGGCCCCGTACTCGTTCCGCAGCTCGTGGTTCGCGGCCAGCCGCATCACGGCGGCCCGCAGCTCGGAGACCGAATCAGGGTCGTACAACACTCCGGTGCGGCCCGGGGTGACCAGGTCCAGCGGCCCGCCGGCGGCCGGTGCCACCACCGGGACCCCGCTGGCCATCGCCTCCTGCACCGACTGGCAGAAGGTCTCGTCGGCGCCGGTGTGGATGAAAACGTCCAGGCTGGCGTAGGCGCGGGACAGCTCGTGGCCGTCCAGGAACCCGGTGAACGTCGCGGTCGGCAGCGCCTCGCGCAGCCTGCCCTCGGCCGGGCCGTCGCCGACGACCAGCAGCCGCACGCCGGGCAGCCCGCTGAGGTTCGCCAGCAGCTCGACCCGCTTCTCCGGGGCCAGCCGGCCGACGTACCCGACGACGGTCTCCCGGTTCGGCGCGACCTCGTGCCGCAGCATCTCGTCCCGGTAGCGCGGGTGGAAGCGCTCGGCGTCGACCCCGCGCCGCCACAGCGCCAGGCGCGGGATCCCGTGCTCGTCCAACGCCTTCAGTGTCGCTGTCGACGGCACGAGGGTGAGGTCGGCCTGCGAGTGGATCCGCCGCAGCCACGACCAGATCACCTTGTCGGTGCCGCGCAGGCCGTAGCGCTTGACGAAACCCGCGATGTCGGTCTGGAACACCGCGACGCACGGAATGCCCAGCTTGCGCGCGGCGGTGGCGCCGGCCGACCCGAGGCTGAACGGAGAGGCGAGGTAGACGACGTCGGGCTGGAACTCGCGCAGCTTGCCGACCAGCCGCGCCATCGGCATCCCGACGACGAACGACCGGTATCCCGGCAGCGCGAACCCCCCGACGGAGACGACCTCGTGCCCGGCGTACCGCTCTGGCCCCGGCTTGGCCGCGATGACGAGCGCTTCGTGCCCTCGTGCGGCGAACTGCTCCAGGACGCGGCAGACCGAGTTCGTGACCCCGTTCACCCGGGGCAGAAACGATTCGGTGATGACGGCTATACGCACGCTGCTCACGATGAGGGCGCCAGATGGAACGCGGATATTAATAACACGAGGACACGCACAACCTGAGGTGAAAGATAGGGGCCGCGATCAGCCGCCCGGCCCGCTGTCACATCCGCGCGGCCCCGGGCGTCAGTGTGGCAGCGGCCCGAACCGGGCGCCGAACACACGGGAACACAGCGACAAGGAATCACCATGAAGCTCGCCAGCATCTCCGGCCTCACCTGCCAGTCCGCCGACCTGGACCGCACCGTCGCCTTCTACGAGAGCCTCGGATTCCGCGTCGGCAAGCGCGAGAACGACCAGGTGACGCTGTATGTGAACTGGTTCTGGATGACGTTCGTGGCCACCGACGGCCCGGTCGAGCCGGGCACGGCGTCGGCGGTCCACATCAAGGTCGACGACATCCAGGAGGCCTACGCGGAGGTCGTCGCGGCCGGGTACAAGCCGGCTGGCGAGCCGGCCAAGCGGGCCGGGGGCGGCTTGGAGTTCGAGCTGGCCGACCCGGACGGGTACCGGCTGGTGCTGTTCTACAAAAAGTGAGCGGGATCCGATCGCGGCATGCAACCTCCTGAGCCGAACCGTGGGTTCTGTCGTTGTGTGAGGTGTTTCGTGCCGCGATCGGAACAGGGTGGGCAATGAGTCAGAGGAACGCAGCCAAGAAGCAGTCCGCGCGCGAGCGCGTAGCCGCCGAACAGGAGGCCCAGCGCCAGCGCGTACGCCAACGCCGCCGCCTCGGCGTCCTGGCGGCGGTGCTGGTCGTCCTCGGCGTCGCCACCGGCGTCGGGGTCGCGGTGAGTGCGTCGTCGAGCAAGCCGCAGGCGTACAGCGTGCCGTCGAATGGGACCGTTGTCGTCGACACGTTCGCCGATCCGTCCAAGAAGCCGACGGCGCTGGCGTACGGCCCGGCCTCCGCGCCGCACACGCTGACCATCTATGAGGACTTCCGGTGTCCCTATTGCAAGGGGCTGGAAACGGATTCGTCATCGGTCTACAAGGCGTACGCCGCCGCCGGCACCCTGCGCGTCCTGTTCCATCCCGTCACGCTCATCGACTCCAACGACGCCGGCAGCGGCTCGTTGTGGTCCGGTGCGGCCTCGGTGTGCGCGGCGACCGTCGGGAAGTTCGACGAGTACCACGACGCGCTCTACGCCAACCAGCCCGACGAGACGGATGACGCCTACAACAACACCGCGAAGCTGATCGCCGTCGCGAAACAGGTACCGGGGTTGGACAGCCCGGCGTTCGAGTCCTGCGTCACGTCCGGTACGTACAAGGGTCTGGTCCAGCAGAACATGGCGGACTTCAATACCCTGCGACTCGGCGGGACCCCGACCTTGATGCTCGACGGCAAGCAGTTGAACCTGCCGGCGTCGCTGTACAAGGTCTCCGCTGACGGCAAGCAGGTGGTCGGGTCCAATCCCGCGGTGCTGAAGCAGGTGCTTCAGGCGGCGGGGCTGCCGTAGAAAAGAGCTGCCGTAGAAAAGAGACGGGTCAGCCGAACGAGATGCGCATCTCGCCTTCGCGCATCTCGACATCCACGCCGCGCGCCACCCGGACCGCGCCCGCGACCAGCACCTGCGCCAGCGGGCCGGCACCGGCCAGGGCCGCCGCCGCGACCAGACAGGGTTCGGCCAGGGCGGAGACGAGACGGGTCGCGTCACCGATCGTGGCCGGAAAGGTGAATGTGATCGACATGCGTCCTCTCCGCTTCGCTGTTCTACGAAGCAGTACAGACGCACCGGCGCGTGGCGGCCACCAGCTGCGGGTGAACGTTGGTGGGCCAGATCTCCAGCGCCGACCGACCAAATCGACATCGCCGACGAAGTTTGATGTCGGAAACGGCGATGACATCAATGATTAGTCGCTTCCGCCGTGGGGGTGCGGAAGCGGCGGACTAAGCGCTCTTTTTCGACGCCGGCTTCGATTCCTGCTTCGATTCCGGCTCCTGTGCCGGCTTCAGCGGACCCCACCGCCGCAGAGCCGCCAGGCTCAGCCCGCCGACCGCCGCGACCGGCCACTCCACGGCGCCGATGACCGCCAGGCCGCCGACGGCGACGTAGGCCGGGATGCCGTTCCTGTTCTGTGCGACCTTCTTGACCGCGGTGACCGGCAGCGTCGCGGCCTTGACCGCCAGGCCGAGGGCGGCGGAGTCCAGCGGGATCGTCACCGAGATGCGGTTCCCGGGCTCTTCGGTCTTCTGGTCCGTCTTCTGGCCGGTCTTCTGGTCGGTCTTCTGGGTGGACTGCACCGGCTTCTCGGCCTCCGCCTTTGTCGTGTCGCTCGTGGTGGCCTCGCTGGCCGTGTCGTTCTTGCTGGCCGTGTCGCTGTTGCTGGCCCTGTCGCTCTTGGCACTCGCGCTAGTGGTCTTCGACACGGTAGCCGTCGCAGCCGTCCTGACCGCCGGCTTCGGAGCACTTGTCGCCTTTGCCCCGTTCGCCGCGGCCACCGGCGTCTCAACGGCCTGCGTCTCGCCCTCAACCGCCGCACCGCTGGTCGGCGCAGCCGTTTTGGCCGTTCGGGTGCGCGGCTTGGCCGCTGTCGTCTTCTTCGCCACCGCCATTGCTTTCACCCCTTCTCAGTCGGGCTCCGGTAGAGCCGTAGACTCACCAAGTTATAGGCACTTCGTACGAGGCCCAACGTTAGGGTGAAAACCGTGTGACGAAAAAGGGAGTTGAGATGTTCTTCGGAATGGGCCGGGTCGCCGTGGGCGCCGCCCGCATCGCTGCCGCCTCCACTATGGGCGCGGTCGACGCGGTCGGGTCCCTGGCCGGCGGATCGCGCGGGGCGGTCGAGGCCGTCCGCGGGATGGCCGAGACCGGTCCGCGCCGCGCGCGCCGCCGCGTCTGGGCCGAAGACGGCCGGGCCCACATCGAAGTCAAGGGCCTGACCGGCGCCGGAGACCGGCACCACAGGCTGCGCGAACATCTCACCGGGACCCTGCGGGAGCTCAAGGGCGTGCGCTGGGCCGAGATCAACGCGGTGACCCAGCACATCCTGATCGACTTCGACGCGCAGGAGCTCGACGTCGAGGGCATCATCGAGGTCATCGAGGCGGCCGAGGAGGCGCACGAGACCGACGAGGAGACCTTCTCCCGCACCAAGCCCGAGCACCCCTCGGCCGACGCGCCGGTCAACCTCGCGATCATCTCCCTGGCCGCGGACGCCGTGGGCCTGAGCGTCGCGGTCGCCGGCCGCGTCATGCGCCTGCCGGCCGTCCCGCAGGCGCTGCGCGTGCCGCTGCTCATCGCCGAGACCACGCCGCGCATCCGGCACGTCGTCGAGGAGCGCATCGGCCGCACCCACACCGAAGCCCTGTTCGCGGTCAGCAACAGCACCCTCAACGCGCTGGCTCAGGGCCCTGAGCCGATCCTGATAGACAGCACGCACCACGCCCTGCGCTTCGCCGAAGCCCGCGCCCGACAGGCGGTCTGGCGCCGCCGCGAGCGCGAACTCGTCGGCGACGGCTCCGGCCTGCCGACCGAGGTCCGGCGCCGCTCCGAACGTCCCGCGCCCTATCCGGAAGGCCCCGTCGAAAAGCTCGGCGACCGCGCGGCCCTGGCCTCGCTGATGGGGGCCGCCGGCGTCCTGGCCGCCACCCGCGACCCGGGACGCGCCGGGGACCTGATGCTGGCCACGATGCCGAAGGCGGCCCGCCTGGGCCGCGAGGCGTTCGCCTCGATGCTGGACTGGGAGCTGTCGCGGCACGGCGTGGTCCCGATGGACGTCTCCAGCCTGCGCCGCCTGGACCGGATCTCGTTGGTGGCCGTCGATTCCTCGGCCCTGTGCACCGACCGCCCGCGCATCCTGAGCGCCGTGGCGACCGACCCGGCGACCACCGACCGGCAGATCTGGGCCGCGGCCGAACAGGCGCTCACCTCGCCCGACTTCACCGCCGCCGACCTCACCGCCCGCGCCGCGCCGCGCTTCACCGGCGCGGGCCCGTGGAGCATCGGCGAGTGGCGCTTCGAGAAGCCGCACGACGCGCTCGACGGCGCCATCGGCGGCCCGGTCGCGCTGACCCTGGACGTGTTGACTCCCGACGGCGAGCGCCGCGGCCGGGTCCGCGTCGGCGTCGAGACCGACCCGCTCGCCGACGCGCTGCTGGCCGCCGCGCGGGACGCGGCCGCGCACGTGGTCCTCACCGAGCACGACAGCGTCGGGGACCTGCTGCCCTGGGCCGACGAGGTGGTGGCGCCCGGTGCGCCGCTGGTGGACTACATCCGGCTGATGCAGCTCGGCGGCAGCGGCGTGCTGGTCATATCAGGGCACGATGACGACGCGTTGCACGCCGCCGACATCGGCGTCGCGGTGGTCGCCGAGGGCCGGCCGGTGTGCTGGTCGGCGGAGTTGTTGTGCGGACCGGGTCTGAGTCAGCCGTGGCGCGTGCTGCGGTCGGTGCAGACCGCGCGGCAGGTCAGCGAGCGCTCGGCGCGGCTGGCGGTCGGCGGGTCCGCGCTCGGCGCGCTGCTGGCGGTGACCGGACGACGCCGCCCGACACGTCCGCTGACGCTGAGCCCGGTGCACAGCGCGATGGCGGCGGCGATATTCGGCGGGACGTTGAGCGCGCTGCGCGTGGCGCGGCAGTCGCCGCCGGAGCCGTCGGTGCGCGGGAACTGGCACGATCTGACGGCGCGCGAGGCGTTCGAGCGCATAGAGCTGGCCCGATCACAGCAGTCGGTGGAGATCGCGCCACGCGGACGCGTCACCGCGCTCACCGACGCCGGACGCGAAACGGTGCGGCTGTTCACCGGTCTCCCGCTGGCATCGCAGACCACTCAGTTGGTCGGCGCGGTCGCCGAGGAGTTGCGCGATCCGCTGACTCCGGTGCTGGCGCTGGGCGCCGCGGCCTCGGCGATAGTCGGGTCCGGCGTGGACGCGCTGTTGGTGACCGGCGTGATGGCCGGCAACGCGGTGATCAGCGGGGCGCAGCGGATGCGTGCCGAGCAGGCGCTGCGGCGGCTGTTGATGGGTGAGCAGATCGTGGCGCACCGCGTCGAGTGGCAGCCTTCTGATATCGCTGTGCACGGCTCCGGCGACGCCTGGCTCGCAGGGCTCGACGACGCTCCGATCCTCGACGTGCCGGCCGACGGGCTCCGGGTCGGCGACGTCATCCGGCTCGGCCCGACCGACGTGGTGCCGGCCGACGTGCGCCTGCTGACGGCCCAGGACCTGGAGGCCGACGAGTCCAGCCTCAACGGCGAGTCGCTGCCGGTGGCCAAGCTCCCGGCCGCGACGCCGGGCGCGGACCTCGACGAGCGCGCGTGCATGCTCTACGAGGGCTGCACGATCCTGGCCGGCAGCTGCTTCGCGCTGGTCGTGGCGGTGGGTCAGGACACTGAGGCGGGACGCGCGGCGGCGGTCGCGGGCTCGGCCCCACCGCCGGCCGGCATCCAGGCCCGGCTGGCCGAGCTGACGCGGATCGCGTTGCCGGCGGCCGGGATCGGCGGGATCGCGGTGACCGGGCTGTCCGCGCTGCGCGGCGTGCCGCTGCCGCGCGCCGTGGCGTCCGGGGTGGCCGTGGCGGTCGCGGCGGTGCCCGAGGGGCTGCCGCTGGTGGCGACGGTGGCGCAGCTGGCCGCCGCGCGCCGGCTGTCGCAGCGCGGGGTGCTGGTGCGCTCGTCGCGCACGCTGGAGGCGCTGGGCCGCGTGGACACGGTCTGCTTCGACAAGACCGGGACTCTGACGCAGGGCCGGCTGTCGGTGACACGGCTCGCGGACCTCGACGGCGACCTGCCGCTGGACGGCGAGGAGGGCGGCCGGCTGCTGCGCTACGCGGCGCGGGCCTGCCCGGCGGTCGAGGAGGGGGCGGCGCGCCGGCTCGCGCACGCCACCGACGGCGCGGTCGTGGAGGCCGCGCACATGTACATCGGCCGGGACGAGCAGTGGAACCTCATCTCGGAGCTGCCGTTCGAGACCACGCGCGGCTACGCGGCGTCGGTCGGGACCAACAGCACGCGGCTGACGCTGGCGGTCAAGGGCGCGCCAGAGACGATCATGGACGTGTGCACGCAGCTGCGCTCGCGGGACGGCGGTGTCAGTCCCCTGACTGCCGCGCGCCGTCGCGACGCGGTGGCGGCGACGGCCCGGCTGACCGGCAAGGGCCTGCGCGTGCTGGCCATCGCCGAAGCCCACCCGGTGGTCGAGGACCTGGCCGAGCTCGACGTGGCCGCGCTGGTCACCGAGCTGACGCTGATCGGCTTCGTGGCCATCGCCGACACCCCGCGCCCCACCTCCGCGCGGGCGATCACGGACCTGACCGCGGCCGGCGTACGCATCACCATGATCACCGGCGACCACCCGAACACCGCGACCGCCATCGCCGAGCAGCTGGGCATCCCGGAGGCGCACCTGGTCCTCACCGGCCCGGAGTTCGACCGGCTGAGCAAGCGCGAACGCGCCGAGCGCGTCACGCACACCACGGTGTTCGCCCGGGTGTCGCCGGAGCAGAAGGTGCGCGTCGTCCAGGCGCTGCGCGAGGCCGGGCGCATCGTGGCGATGACCGGCGACGGCGCCAACGACGCCGCGGCGATCCGGCTGGCCGACGTCGGCATCGCGATCGCGGGCCACGGCTCGGCCGCCGCGCGCGCCGCCGCCGACCTGGTCCTGGCCGAACCGGACCCGGCGCGCATCACCGACGCCCTGCGCGAGGGGCGCACGCTGTGGGGGAACGTGCGCGACGCGGCGTCGATCCTGGTCGGCGGCAACGCCGGCGAGGTGGCGTTCACCGTCCTGGGCACCGCGATCTCGGGCCGCGCGCCGCTGGGCACCAGGCAGCTGCTGCTGGTCAACATGCTGACGGACATGCTCCCGGCCCTCGCGGTCGCCTTGGCCCCCGCACGCCCGAACAGCGGCGAGGACCCGCTGGCCTCCGGCCCGGTGGGCAACCTGTGGGACTCGGAGTTCCAGCGCACGCTAGCCGTCCGCGGCGGCGCGACAGCCCTCGGCGCGGGCCTGGCCTGGGGCATCGGCCGCGCATCGGGGCGCCCGCGCCGCGCGGAGACGATGGGGCTCGGCGCGCTGGTCGGCACGCAGCTGGGGCAGACGCTGCTGGCGGCCCGGCACAGCCCGCTGGTGATCGCCACGGCGGCGGTATCGGCGGTGGCGCTGATCGCGGTGGTGGAGACGCCGGGCGTGAGCCAGTTCTTCGGCTGCACGCCGCTGGGGCCGGTGGCTTGGGGGACGGTGCTGGCTTCGGCGGCCACCGCCACGGCGGCCGGTGTCGTGGCGCCTCGGGTGCTGGAGCGGGTGGGGTGGAAGGCGTAGCGCGAGCGGAAAGCTAGTCCTGCCAATAGAACAGCAGCTCAGCCACTGTCAGATCGCTCCGATGGCCGAAGTGGTACACGCACAGGTCGGTGACCCGGATCGCTGCGACATCCGCGTCGATCCATTGGAAGCCCGCGGTCTCCAGAGCTGTCCGGGCCGCGGGATCGGGATCGCCGGAGTACTCGGTCGCGTAGCGTCCCAGGGTGCTGACGGCCAGGTTGCCGCTTCCGACGGTGACGACGTGGTACGTCCCGTCGCCCTGGTGGTGGTGCTGACCGGCGCTGACCGGCGGCTGCGGCTCGAGCCCGGCCGCGGTCAGCGCCGCGAGAGCGTGGTTCAGCTCCGCGGCTTCCGCGGCCTCGTCGCGCTCCGGCGGCGCCTCGGTGCAGATCAGCTCGATCCGCCAGCGCGGGTCGGTCCGGCGCTGGGAGCAGCCGGCGTACTCGCGCACGATCACGCGGCGCATGTCCTCGTCCAGCCCCGGAACCTCGATGCGGGGACGGCCCAGTTCCTCGTACGTGGCGCGGGCCTCGTCCTGATCTTCCGTCAGCTGGTAGAGGCGGTAGGCGGCCCAGAGCTTCGCTTCGTCCGTCGGCGCCTCGTCGCGGTAGGCGCGGAGCCGGGCGACGTCCTCGACCAAGGCCTGGGCCGTGTACGCGACAGCGCGGTCCTCGTCCGCCAGCGCATAACTGACGTCCAGCCCGCCGGCGGCCTGCAAGCGCACCTGAGCGATGCGCGCCTCAGGACTCTGCCCACCGATGTCGGCGAGGATCGTCTCCAGGCCGTAGCGCTCCACCAGCGCGTCCACGCCGGCGCGACCGAGCCGGCCCTCGTGAGCCCACGGCGAGGCGGCGAGGAACACCAGCTGGGGGACGGCAGTCCGATCGCCGAGCCGGCCGCGCGCCTGAAGGACCGAGGGCTTGGAGGCCTGCGACAGCTTCCCGGCCTCGTCCCGCAGCCAGGGCAGCAGTTCCTCCCGGTCGGCCAGCGCCTCCAGGAGCGCGGCACGGACCTCATTGACCTCACCGAAATCGCGGACCCGTGCGATCAGGTCGCCGACGTAGTCCTCCGGCACCCGGCCGACCAGGGCCAGCGCGCACAGCTGCCGCTTCCACCAGCCGTTGGACGCGTCGGCGGCGTACCGCGCGAGCTCGGTCGCGTCCAGTTCGAGCAGGCCGGAGTAGTCGCGGATCGACGCATCCGCGAGAGCTTCCTCGATATTCCGCACCAGCAGATGGTATGTGCCCGGTGATCGAGAAGGTCTCGTGTAACGCCAGGCGGGCACGCCGACACCGAACCGCATGCGATTCGACGACCTCCGGGCCCTGTTCATCAACTGCACGCTCAAGCGCTCCCCCGAGCTCAGCCACACGCAGGGGCTGATCGACGTCAGCGCGCGCATCATGGCGAAGCACGGTGTGACCGTCTCGCACGTGCGCGCCGTCGACCACGACATCGCCACCGGTGTGTGGCCCGACATGACGGAGCACGGCTGGGCGTCCGACGCCTGGCCGGGCATCCAGGAGCAGGTGATGGCCACCGACATTCTGGTGCTCGCGGGTCCGATCTGGCTCGGCGACAACAGCTCGGTGACCAAGCGCGTCATCGAGCGTCTTTACGGCAGTTCCGGGATCCTCAACCCCGCCGGGCAGTATGCGTATTACGGACGCGTCGGGGGCTGCCTGATCACCGGCAACGAGGACGGCGTCAAGCACTGCGCCATGAACATCCTCTACAGCCTGCAACACCTCGGCTACGCCATCCCTCCGCAGGCCGACGCCGGCTGGATCGGGGAGGCCGGTCCCGGGCCCTCCTACCTGGACCAGGGCTCCGGCGGGCCGCAGAACGACTTCACGAACCGGAACACCACGTTCATGACGTGGAACCTGATGCACCTGGCGCGGATGCTGAAGGACGCCGGCGGGGTCCCGGCATACGGGAACCAGCGCTCGGCGTGGGACGCCGGGTCACGGTTCGACTTCGAGAACCCCGAGTACCGGTAGGACGCGACGCGGTCGGCGGGGCGCCCGGCGCGTAAACGCACCGCGAACCCGAAACACCCCGATGGGCGATAGGGTTGGAGGGCCATGAGCTCAGATCCGCTCCGATCTGTTCGCGTCGACCATGTGCCCGTGTGCGGCGGGGGAAGTAAGGGACCTGTTATGAACGCCGACCCCGAGCCGGGGCAGCCGACGACCGTGCCCGATCCGACCGCGTCTGAGAAGACCCCGCCTGAGAAGACCCCGCCCGAGGCGGCTGAGTCTGAAACCACAGAGTCGACTGAGCCAGAGTCAGTCGACTCTGAAACGACGGAGCCCGAGGCGGCGGCGGAGACATCGGAGACGGAATCGGATACGGAACCGGAGCCGGAGCGCGAGTCAGCGTCGGAGCCTCTTGACCTCGAAGAGCCTGAGCTTGTCGAGTTCGAACCGGAACCGGAACCGGAACCGGAACCCGAGCTCGAATTCGAACCCGAACCCGCGATCCCCACCCCCCGCGCCGCCTCCACCCCCCTCGTCGCCGGCCGCTACCGCCTGGTCGCCGAGATCGGCGGCGGCGCCATGGGCGTCGTCTGGCGGGCCCGCGACGAGGTCCTGGGACGTGATGTCGCCGTCAAGGAGTTGCGGCCCGACCATGGCATGAGCGGCGCGCAGGTCCGCACTTCGCATCAGCGCGCCCGGCGCGAGGGCCGCATCGCCGCGCGCCTCCAGCATCCGAACGCCGTCGTCATCTACGACGTGGCCGAGCACGACGGCCGACCCTACCTGATCATGGAGTACGTCCCCTCGCAGAGCCTCGGGGACATCCTCGCGACCGGCGCGGTGCTCACGCCGACCGAGGTGACCAGCATCGGCGCGCAGCTGGCCTCGGCATTGACCGCCGCGCACGAGCGGGGCATCGTGCACCGGGACATCAAGCCCGGCAATGTGCTGATGACCACCGACGGCACCGTGAAGCTCACCGACTTCGGCATCTCCCGGGCCGCCGGCGACGCGACCGTCACCGCGACCGGGGAGATCCTGGGCACCCCCGCGTACACCGCGCCGGAGGTCGCGCAGGGGCATCCGGTCGCGTTCCCGGCCGACGTGTTCTCGCTCGGCGCCACCCTGTACGCCGCGGTCGAGGGCACCCCGCCGTTCGGCGAGGACCACAACGCCATGGCCACGCTGCTGCGCGTGGTCCGCAACGAGATCCGGCTCCCGAAGCGCTCCGGGCCGCTGACCGACACGATCATGCGGATGCTGAGCCCGGAGCCGGTGGACCGGCCGACGATGAAGCAGGTCTGGCAGGGACTGGACGCGCAGTCGTTCAAGCCGCTGCCGGTCGCCGACATCCGGGTTTCGGCCCCGGTGACGAAGGCGTTCGAGGCGCCGTCGCCGACGCTCGTGGTGACGGATCCGTTGTCCGCGAAGCGCATGGCGGCCTCGTCCGAGACGGCCTCGAAGGCGCCGTCCGCCGGCGCGGCGCCGGTACCGACACCAGTGCCGATCCTGGAGCCGCTGCCGACTCCCACGCCGACCCCGAGCTCGATATCGTCCCGGGTCACGGCGCCGAACGCGCCCTCGGACCCGACCGAGGACCCGACCTCAGCCTCGGCCCCGGCCGCGGCGTCGACCGCCCCGCCGACCTCGGCCCCGTCGACGTCCACGACGCCGACCACCTCGTCGGCCAAGCCCTCGGCCACGTCGTCGTCGGCGGCCGTCCAGGGCGCCACACCGACCTCGGCCATGACCGCGCCGCCGACCCGGAACACCGCGAAGTCGGCGCCGGCACCCACCCCGGCGCTCACCGGCGCGGAGTCCGCCGCGAACACCCCGCCGCCCCCGACCTCCGACCACCCGGCCGTGAGCCCGACGTCGCCGCCGCCCGAGGGCCGCTCGCGCAGCCGGATGCCGCTCGCGATCGCGATCTGCGTCGTCGGCACGGCGGTCTTGATCGTGGCCATCGTCGTCGCGATGAACTCCGGCGGCGACTCCTCGCAGAACCAGCCGGTCGCGCACGGCGCGACCACGTCGAAGCCGTCGAGCCCGACCAAGCCGACGACGAGCTCGGGCCAGGCCGCGGCGCCGTCCGGCACCCCGTCGGGCCCGCCGACCTCGGGCTCGACCGCCGGCTCGACCTCGGCCTCGACGTCCGGCTCCGCGACCACGTCGTCGTCGACCCCCACGTCCTCCGCCTCCACCCCGTCGACCGCGCCCACCGACGTCGCGACCCAGCTGAGCCAGTTCGTCACGAACTACTACGGCCTGCTCCCGGGCAACCTCAACGCGGCCTGGCCGCAGATGACAGCCGCCTACCAGACGAACGTGGCCCGGGGCTTCGGCAACTACCAGTCCTTCTGGAACGGCTACCAGCAGGTCACGATCTCGGATGTGGTGGCCACGCCGCCGTCCACGGTCGTCGCGACCATCCACTACGTCTCGAAGGACGGCACGCACAGCGACGAGCGCACGTCCTTCGGCCTGGTCAAGGACGGCACCAGCTGGAAGATCGACACCAGCCACGTCATCGGCTAGCCGATCAGGCGCCTGACCCGCAACCGGTCAGGCGCCTGATTCGCAGGCGACAGGACCGTCAGGCGCCTGCTTCAGGAACCCCCGCCAGCAGGCTCTCGGCGATGAACCCGAGCACCTTGTCGGTCAGCAGCCGAACGTCCTCCTCCGGCGCCACCCGCAGCGGCCCCTGCTCGATCAGCACCGCCAGCCCGTGCACCGTCGACCAGACCGGGAACTCGACGCCCTCCCGCCGCCGCGGGTCGAGCAGGCCGGCCTCGACCAGTTCGTCCAGCACGTCCCGCAACTGGCCCAGCGGCGTCCGGTCCGAACCCGCCGCGTTCTCCGGGACGAAATAAGGGTGCTGCTCCGGCACGGCGAAGGCCGTGGCGAACAGCTTCGGCTCCTCGCGCGCGAACGCCAGATACGCCGTGCCGACCGCCGCCATCCGCCCGAACGCGGCATCGGCGTCGCCGCGCTCCCCCGGCACGGCGGCCACCGCCGCGGCCATCCGCGCGCCGAGCTCGGCCATCGCCGCCGCGCACACCGCCGCCAGCAGCTCGTCGCGGTCGGCGAAGTGCCGGTAGGCGGCGTTCGGCACGACCCCGACGATGCGGGTCGCCTCGCGCAGCACCACGGCGTCCGGGCCGCCGGCCCGGGCCAGCTCCAGGCCGGCGGCGATCAGGCCCTCGCGGACCGCGCCGCGCGGGCGCCGCGCCGTGGTCCGGGGTCCGGGGGCAGTCCGGGAACCGGCCGTCGAGCTGGGGTTCTCGGCGGCTGATCGCTCGGTGCTCATGCGCTCACGATATCAATGTGGACAGCGTCCACCTCACCGAGTTAACGTGGACAGTGTCCACAACAGGCTCGCCCCGACTCCGACCGAACGGAGATCACCGTGTCCAGAATGGCTCCCCTCCTGGAGAACAACGAATGGTCCGCGCACGGCTTCACCCCGGTGCCGCTCAGCCCGCCGGCCGCCCAGGTCATCGTCGTGACCTGCCTGGACCACCGGCTGGACCCGGCCCGGATCCTGGGCCTGAACCCCGGTGACGCCCCGGTCATCCGCAACGCCGGCGGACGCGTCACCGAGTCCGTCATCGCCGACGTCGCCTACCTCGGCTTCCTGGCCCGGCAGGTGTTCGGCGTCGAAGGCCCGCTGTTCGAGATCGCGATCATCCACCACACCCAGTGCGGCACCGGCTTCCTGGCCGATCCCGGCTTCCGCGACCAGGCCGCCGAGGCCACCGGCGTGCCCGCGCCGACGCTGGCCGCCAGCACCGTCGACGACCCGTCCGTGACGGTGAAGGAGGACGTCGAGCGTCTGCTCGGCTCACCCCTGCTCCCGCTCGGGACCACCGTCTCAGGGCACGTCTACGACGTGGACACCGGACGGGTCGCCATGGTGCTCGACACGCCTACCGGAACGTGAACCGGTCGACGAGCAGGTACGTCCCGCTCTGCTTGACCAGCCGGATGGTGTGCACGCCGGGCGTCAGGCCGTCGAGGTGGTAGACGACCTGCTGGACCTGCCGCGTCGGGTTGGCGCCGCTGACGGTCTGCCGGAGCTGGCCGTCCACGTACACCGCGATGTCCCCTTCATCAGCGTTCTTCTCCGTCACGACGTCGACGCCGGTCCCGGACCACGTCGCGGTGACCGAATCCCCGTTGCCGGCCGTGTAGTGCACGCCGTCACCGTAGTCCCCGACACCGCGTCCGCCGCTCACCGCCCACGTTCCGCAGTAGTGCAGCGAGACGTCGGTGTCATCGATCGTCTTGTCCAGCTCGTAGCCGTCGATGGTGGCGTAGCTGCCGGACTGCTTGGTGAGCACGACGGTGTGAGCGCCGTAGGGCAGGTTCGACACCTGATACACCGGCTGCTGGACCTGGCGCGCGCCGGTGGTCGAGGTGTCGACGGTGCCGGCGGCGGTGCCGTCCAGGGTCACGCCGAGCGTGCCCTGGTCGTTGTTCCGTTCGCCGAGGACGCGGATGCCGGTTCCGGTGAAGGAGAAGGTGGCGCTGTCCCCGTTGGCGGTGGCGGCGTGCACGTCTTCGCCGAGGTCGCCGTAGTCGCGTCCGCCGTAGGACTGCCACGAGCTGCCGGTGTAGGTGATCGTGCCGGGCGCCAGCAGCGAACCGACGGCGCCGTCGTTGACCAGGTCGGCCTCGGGGATGGCGAGGTTCTTGTACGCGGGCTCCAGTCCGGCCGCGGCGGCGATGCTCTGCGCGCCGGCGGGCCATGCGCCGTTGGTCACGTAGGTCATGGTGGTGATGGGGACGTTGGTCCCGTTGTTATAGAGACGGGTGACATCGCTGTAGTTGTCGTGCAGGGAGTCGTCGTGGATCGTCGGGGTCCACATGTTGGCCCAGTTCCCGGCGGGCTGGCTCACCACGTTGCCGCCGACGTCCCACCAGGAACTGCCCTCGTCCAGATAGATGCCGTGGCAGCCGGCGCTGGTCGCGGTGCAGGTGCTGAGGACGTTGCCGCTGAAGGTGGAGTGGACGCTGCCGTCGCCCTGGCCGCCGAGGGTGTAGACGAGGCCGCCGTCGTTGAGCACCTGCATGACGTCGTGGACGTAGTTGCCGGTGATGGCGTTGCCCTGGGAGTAGATGGTGCCGTGGCGGTCGCCGCCGTTGGTCGAGGCCCAACCCCAGCCCCAGCCCAGGGAGATGCCGGAGTAGGGGGTGTGGCCGATGTCGTTGTGCGCGAGGGTGACGGCGCGGCCGTTGCCGACGAGGATGCCGACGCAGTCCTGGTATTCCTGGCCGACGTAAGAGATCGCGTTGTCGGAGACGGTGTCGCCGGAGGTCATGAGCGCCGGGTCGGCGAGGTAGAAGTCGTCGAACTCGCCGACGCTGACGCCGCTGCCTGAGGTGTCGTAGATCCGGTTGCCGGTGACGGTGCTGTCCTGGGTGCCGTTGGCGAGGTCGACAGCGGTGCCGCCGAGGTGGGAGAAGGTGCCGCCGGATATCTCGATCCGCTGGCCCCGGCTGACCTGCACGGCGGCGCCGACACGGCCGGCCACCGCCGGGGTGCCGGTCCAGGTGACGCCGGCCTGGTTGTCGCGGTAGCCGTCCGGGCCGCTGGCGCCGAGCCAGGTGGCGTAGGAGAAGGTGATGCCGCGCAGAGCGATGTCGTGGACCGGGGCGATGGCGGCGGTGATCGGGACGTAGCCGTCGATCAGGAGGTAGGTGCCGTCCTTCTTGACCAGCCGCACGGTGTGCGCGCCCTGCGACAGGCCGGTCTTGGAGTAGACGACCTGCTGCGCGAGGCGTTCGGCGGTGCGGTTGGCGGTGACGGTGCGGTCCAGGACGCCGTCCACGTAGACATCGATGTCGCCTTCGTCGTTGTTGGCCTCGGACAGGACGTTGATCCCGGTGCCGGTGAAGGTGATCGTCGCGGAGTCACCGTTGGCGGTGGCGTAGTGGACGTCGTCACCGAGGTCGCCGTAGGTACGGCCGCCGCTGGTGCCCCAACTACTGCCGGTGTAGGCGATGCTGGGGTCGGTGTCGTCGACCGGGGTCAGGTGCCCGGGGGTGCCGGCCAGGGAGACCAGGGTCTGGGCGGTCGGCAGCTCGACGTCGGCACTCGCCAGGTTCTCACCGGCGCGCGGGATGTAGTACACGTATCCAGCTGCGGAATCGAGGTAGAACTGGCCGGGCGCGGACAGCAGCGCGTAGTTGTTCTCGATCCAGCTGATCGAGTCCAGGCCCGGAGATCCGCCGCCGTTGTAGGGGAAGTAGCCCGAGGGGTACGGCGGGGCGCCGGCGTTACCGAAGCAGGGCTGCGCGAGCGTGAACGCCGAGCCGCCGCCGGCCGCCGGGGTAATCGCGGTGACCGGGCACCGCAGCTCCTTCCAGGCGTTGAGGTGGACGATCTCGACGCCGGCCGGGTTGGACCAGCTGAGGTACTGCGGATCGGCGGTGGTGAAGCCGGTCGCGGTGACCGTGAACCCGGCGGGGTTCACCGCCCCACGGGCGCGTTCGGCACGGACGCCGTTGACGAACAGCTGGCGCGACTGTGTCCCGGCCGGGACCACGGCGCGGTAGACGCCCTTGCCCGAGTCAAAGAGCTGCCACCCGGAGACCTTCCGGCCGCCGGAGAACACCGGCTTCTCCCCCGGATACGCCTGCCAGACGACGGTGTGGCCGTTGGCGCCGGAGTCCGCCGGGGTGAACGACAGCGGGGAGGACAGCTGGTAGGTACCACCGCGCAGGTCCACGGTGATGTCGCCGGTCATGGCCGGCACCAGGGTCCGCACCGTCTGCTGAACCTTGGCGAGCGAGCACGGGTTGTCGAGCGTGCACGAGGCGCCGTTGCCGCCGGGGCTGGCGTAGAGGGTGGTGGCGGCGGCCCTGGCCTTGGCCGCCGCCGCAGTGGCCTGATGTGCGCCGACGGGCACCAGAGCCGCGGCGACGAGCGCCGCGCCGGTCCAACTGAGCAGTATTCGTCGCAAAGACATCCGATGACACTCTCCCGGAACGTGGGGTTTTGGCGGAACTGTGCGCGATCAGGGTGCGTATTCATTGGATGTTTTAGCAACACGTTCGCAACCTGGCAATCCCCTGCGGCCTCTCACCTCCGCCCGACCCGGTACTTCGACTACTGGGGGATCACAGACCCGCAACCGAGATTGCCAATCCAGATTTATCAATCTAGATTGTCCATATGGACTCCCCCCGTGTGGACGACCTGTCCACCGCGCTGTTCAGCGCGATCAGCCTCGTCGTGCGCCGCTTGCGCCAGACCGCCGCGCCCGGCGAGCCATCGCTCCCGGAGCGCTCGGCGCTCGCCCGGCTGGACCGGAACGGCCCGGCCACCGCTGCCGACCTGGCGCGGGTCGAGCAGATCAGTCCGCAGGCGATGGGCATCACGCTGGCCGCGCTGGAGGAGCGCGGGCTGGTCGAGCGGCGGCGGGACGAGGAGGACCGGCGGCGCTCGGTGACCGTCGTGACCGAGGCCGGGCGGGAGGCGCTGCGGCTCAAGCGCGGTGCGCGGGCCGCGGCCATTGCGGCCGGGCTGGCCGATGGGTTCACCGATGAGGAGCTGCGGATTCTGGCCGACGCGGCGCCCCTGATACAGCGCCTCGCGGAGAAGATCTGATGGCGGTCGCCACGGCTGCGGTGCCGACCACCGACAAGCGCTACCAGTGGGTCGCGCTGACCAACACCACCGCGGCGATGTTCATGTCCGCCCTCGACGGCTCGATCGTGCTGATCGCGCTGCCGCCGATCTTCCGCGGCATCCACCTGGATCCGCTGGCGCCGGGGAACATCGTCTACCTGCTGTGGATGATCATGGGGTACCGGCTGGTGCAGGCGGTGTTCGTGGTCACGCTCGGGCGGCTCGGCGACATGTTCGGGCGCGTGCGCACGTACAACGCCGGGTTCATGGTGTTCACCATCGCCTCGGTGTTGTTGTCCTTCGATCCCTTCGACGGGACGCACGGCGCGATGTGGCTGATCGGCTGGCGGCTGCTGCAAGCTGTCGGCGGCTCGATGCTGACGGCCAACTCCGCCGCCATCCTCACCGACGCTTTCCCGCCCGAGCGGCGCGGGTTCGCGCTCGGTATCAACCAGGTCGCAGCGCTGGCCGGGATGTTCATCGGGCTGGTGGCCGGCGGGCTGCTGTCGGCGTGGGACTGGCGTGCGGTGTTCTGGGTGAACGTGCCGGTCGGGGTGTTCGGCACGTACTGGGCCTACCGGCGGCTGCGCGAGACCAGCCGGGCCACCGGCGGGCGGATCGACTGGTGGGGCAACGTCACCTTCGCCGTCGGGCTCGGCTCGGTGCTGATCGGCGTCACGCAGGGCCTGCAGCCGTACCACGGCAGTGCGATGGGCTGGGCGAACCCGACCGTGATCGCGCTGCTGAGCGTGGGTGTCGGGAGCCTGATCGCGTTCTACTTCATCGAGTCGCGGATCGCCGAGCCGATGTTCGACCTCTCACTGTTCAAGATCCACGACTTCACCGTCGGCAACGCCGCCTCGCTGGCGATCTCGGTGGCGCGCGGCGGGCTGCAGTTCGTGCTGGTGATCTGGCTGCAGGGCATATGGCTGCCGCTGCACGGCTACGACTACAGCGACACCCCGTTGTGGGCCGGCATCTTCCTGCTCCCGATGACCGTCGGCTTCCTGATATCCGGGCCGGTGTCCGGCTACCTGTCCGACCGCTTCGGCTCGCGCGGGCTGTCCACCGCCGGCGCGGCCGTGTTCGGCTCCAGCTTCATCGGCCTGATGCTGCTCCCGGTCCAGTTCCCGTACTGGGCCTTCGCGTCTCTGATCGCGCTGAACGGCATCGGCAGCGGCATGTTCGGCGCCCCGAACACGTCGTCCATCATGAGCAGCGTCCCGGCCAGCAAGCGCGGCGCCGCCTCCGGGATGCGCGCCACGTTCCAGAACTCCGGCACCGCGGTGTCCATCGGCGTCTTCTTCTCGCTGATGATCGCCGGCCTGGCCGCCCGGCTGCCGCACACGCTCACCACCAGCCTGCAGGCGCAGGGGGTGTCGGCGCACGCCGCGACGCAGATCGGGCACCTGCCGCCGGTGTCCTCGCTGTTCGCCGCGATGCTCGGCGTCAACCCGGTCGAACACCTCCTGGCCGGCGCCAACGCCCTGAACTCGCTGACCCCGGCCGCGCACGCAACCCTCACCGGCCGCGAGTTCTTCCCGAACCTGCTGTCAGGCCCCTTCCACCAGGGGCTGATCGTGGTGTTCTCGGTCGCCACGGGACTGTCCGTGCTGGCGGTGATCGCGTGCCTGCGCCGGGGGAAGGGGCTGAACGTCAAGGAGGAAATCGCCGACAGCGACGCGTGATCCGCTCCCGTTCGGACCAATGCCCGTCCTCCTTCCGCGTGGCAGGTGGTTGACACCCGGCGGCGCCGGATACACCGGGGAGCATGACGAACCCGCCCTCGACGCTGACCACCGACCGCGCCGAGGAGGAGCCGACCGGCAGCGACGCGGGGTATCAGAAGACGCTGGCGAACTTCCAGATCCAGATGATCGCCTTCGGCGGGGCGATCGGGGTCGGGCTCTTCCTCGGCTCGGCGGGGGCGCTGCACCGGTCCGGTCCGGGACTGGTGCTCGCCTACGCACTGGCCGGGGTCTCGGCGTTCTTCGTGATGCGCGCGCTCGGGGAGCTGGTGCTGTACCGGCCCACGTCCGGGAGCTTCGTGGTGTACGCCAGGGAGTTCATCGGGCCGTGGGCCGGCTACGCCTGCGGGTGGATGTACTGGCTGAACTGGGCCATGACCGGCGTCGCGGAGCTCACGGCCGTCGGGATCTACATGCACTACTGGTTCCCGGCGCTGCCGCAGTGGCTCTCGGCGCTGGCCGCGCTCGGCGTGCTGCTCGCGGCGAACCTGGTGTCGGTGAAGGTCTTCGGCGACCTGGAGACCTGGTTCGCGCTGTGCAAGATCCTCGCGATCCTGGTCTTCCTGGTGGTCGCGGTCGCGCTGCTGCTCACCCACGCCGGGATCGGCACCCACCACGCGGGCTGGGCCAACGTCTCCGCCCACGGGGGGATGTTCCCCAAGGGGACGTGGGCGGTGCTGGTCAGCCTGCAGTCGGTGGTCTTCGCGTACGCCGCGATCGAGCTGGTCGGCATCACCGCCGGGGAGACCGCGGAGCCGCGCAAGGTCGTGCCGAAGGCGGTGCGCGCGGTGGTCTGGCGCATCGCCGTGTTCTACGTCGGGTCGATCGGGCTGCTGGTCCTGGTGCTGCCGTGGACGGTGTACCACGAGGGCGAGAGCCCGTTCGTGACGGTGTTCTCGATGCTCGGGGTGCCGGGCGTGGGCGGCGTGATGAACTTCGTGGTGCTGACCGCCGCGCTGTCGTCGACCAACTCGGGGCTGTACTCCACCGGGCGGATCCTGCGCGCGCTGGCGGAACGCCACGAGGCCCCGCAGTACGTCTCGCGGATGAACAGCCGCGGCGTGCCGCACGGCGGCATCATGCTGACCGCGGCGGTGTACCTGGCCGGCGTGCTGCTGAACCTCGTGGTGCCCTCGCGCGCGTTCGACATCGCGACGTCCACGGCGTCGCTGGGGGTGCTGACGACCTGGGCGACGATCCTGGTGTGCCAGGCCCGGCTCAAGGCCGCCTCGGAGCTGCCGGGCAGCCCCGTGCACCGGCCGGGGTTCCGGATGCCGGGGTCGCCGTGGACGAACTACGCGGTGCTGGTGTTCCTGGCCGGGGTGCTGGTGTTGATGGGAGACAGCTCGGACGAGCGGCCGGTGCTGGCTTCGGTGCCGGTGATCGTGCTGGTGCTGTGGGCGGGGTGGCGGGCGATCAAGCGGCGGTTCCCGGTGGATGTGGGGTAGGGCTCAGGGGTAGGGCTCAGAGGTAGGACTCAGGACGCGACGGTGTTCATCGCGAACCACCCCCGCAGCGCCCCGGCAGCCTGATCCACCGCGTGCCGGGCCGCGTCGACCGCCCCGGTCATCGTGAAGAAGCCGTGCACCATCCCCTCGTACCGCGTGAGCTCCACGCTGACCCCGGCCGCCGCCAGCCGCCGCGCGTACGCCTCCCCCTGGTCGCGCAGCGGGTCGTACTCGGCGGTGATGATCAGCGCCGGCGGCAGACCCGACAGGTCCGGCGCGAGCAGCGGCGAGGCCAGCGGGTTGAGCGCGTCGGCGTCGTCGGCCAGGTAGTGCTTGCGGTACCAGGACACCGAGCGGTGGTTGAACAGCCACGGGTCGACGTTCTCGTACATCGAGCCCTCGGCCGCGAGCTGGTCGGTGTTGGGGTAGACGAGCAGCTGCCCGGCCAGCTCCAGCTTGTCGTCGCGGGCCAGCAGCGCGGCGACCGCGGCCAGGTTGCCGCCCGCGCTGTCGCCGGCGACGGCCAGGGCGCCGGCGTTCGTACCGAACTCGTCCGGGTGCGCGGCGATGTGGCGCAGCGCGTCGTGGCAGTCGTTCACGGCGGCCGGGAAGCGGTGCTCGGGCGCCAGCCGGTAGCCGACCGCGACGACCTGGACCCCGGCCAGGTTGGCGAGCGAGCGGCACACGCCGTCGCTGGTGTCCAGGCCCCCGAGCGTCCAGCCGCCGCCGAAGAAGTACAGCAGCGTCGGCAGCACCGCCTCGGCGCTCGGGCGGTACACCCGCACCGGGATGTCGCGCCCCTCCGCCGGCACCATCCGGTCGACCACCTCGTGCACCTGCTCCGGCTCGTGCGCCTCGGCCTGGATCGACGCGAGGTCGGCGGCCCGCGCCTCGGCGAGGCTGAGGGTGTAGAGCGGGGGCGCGGCGGCCTGGACTCGGCGCTCGCGCATGGCCTGGATCTGGGGATCGAGGGGCATCAGGGTTCCTCTTCGGGTGGAGCCGGAGCGGCTGATGGCTGATGGGGTGTGGTGCGGTGTGCCATCGTGCGGTCGAGCTGGCGGGCGGCTTTACGGTCTTGCGGCCGGGCTAGTGGGCGCTCACGCCGTCCACGTGGTCTGGCTGACGGATAGGTGGATGCGGCGGACGGAGGAACCTCCCGAGCGCACGGATCGTCTCGGTCGCGGCGACGGTCTGCGCCCGCGCGTTGCCGTGCAGGCCGTCGGCGCTGGTGGAGTCCATGGCGGTGGCGATCGGGTGGCCGGCGAGGTCGATGTGGAGGGTGCCGGCGGCGGCCGCGACGGCGTTCGTGCGGGCGCCGAGCGCGGCCATGCGCTCGGTACCGGTCGGGCGCAGCCAGGAAGGCAGGCTCGGGTAAGCCGGGCGCACGAATATCGAGACCGTGATGACCATCGCTCCACACTCTTGCAGAGCCCTGATAATCTCCGCCAGCTCTCCGTCCACTGCGTCCGCACGCGCTTCATAGCCGGGACGTAGCGCGTCGTTGGCGCCACAGGCGACCAGCGCCAGATCCGGGGCGAACGCCAGCGCCGGTTCCACCTGCCCCTCGCGCACCTCGTGCGCCCGCAGGCCGCGCTGTCCCAGGTTCAGGTAGGCGAGCCCGGGCCGGGCGCTCGCGAGCTCGGCGGCGACCCGGTCGGCGTACGGCATCGTGCTATAGCCGGGCACCGTGTCCGCGACGCCCTCGGCGATGCTGTCGCCGAGCACTGCGAAACGCCGCCACGGATGCCCTGCGAGCAGCGCCCCGGCCTCGCCGACACGCAGGCAGTACGGATCAGCGGCCTCGGTGAGAACCGTCACGGCAGCCACTCGTTCACCTCGACCCGGAACTCATCGGCGCCGGCCAGCGCGACAGCGGCCCGGAAGCCGGCCGGCACCTCGACGTCCGCCACCCGATACGCCGCCGAAGCGAGCTCGACGGTCCCGCCCGGCGGCGTCAGCAGCGGCAGGACCTGCGTGAGACGCCCGCCGGCGGCCTTGGTGACGGCCTCCTTGCGGGCCCACAGCCGCGCGAACGCGTCGGCGGGATCGGCGGCATCGGCGACGTCCCGCGCCTCAGACGCCGGAAAGTACCGTCGCGCCATGCCGAGCACATCCAGACCGGGAACGAGCCGCTGGATGTCGGCACCGACCGCGCGCTCGCGACAGACGGCGATCAGGCACCGGCCGCCGGAGTGCGAGAGGTTGGCATGGATCCCGGTCCACGGCCCGACCAGCTCCGGCTTGCCCTGCGGACCGACCCGCCACTGGAGCTCGGCGGGCGGCGCGCCGAGGCATTCGCCGACGATCCGCCGAGTGGCGCCGTGCGCGATCACGAACCGGCGGCGCGCCTCGGCTGTCGAGAAGCGGACCGCCCGGCGGCGCTCCTCGGCGTCGAGGGTGGCCAGCAGCTCCGCCGCCGCTGATGAGGGGACGTCGCCGACCAGCCACGCCGAGGCCACCTCGCCGCTCACGGCAAACCCGGCCGCCGGGTCGACCCCGGCTACCGGCCCGGCTACCGGCCCGCCCCCCACCCCGATCACAGCACCCGATCCCGCACAAGCTTCCCCAACCGCCGCACGCCCTCCTCGATCCGAGGCGGCTCCAGCGCACTGCACGACAACCGGATCGCCCGCTCGCCCCCGCCGCCCGCGTAGAAGAACCCCATCGGCGTCCACAACACGCCGTAGTCCCGCGCCGAGACCTCCACCAGCGCCTCGTCCGCCGCGAAGGGCACGTTCAGCACCGCGAAGAAGCCGCCGCTCGGGGTGTTCCACGTCATCCGCGGGTCACCCTCGAACTCCAGCTCCAGAGCCGCGAGCAGGGCCCGCATGTTGCGGCGGTAGAACTCCGTCTTGGCCCGGTTCGCCGACCGCAGGCTGTACTCCGACTCCACCAGCACGCCGCCGACCACCGCCTGGGCGATCGGCGCGGTGTTCACCGTCAGCATGCTCTTGACCGTCGACAGCTCCTCGGCGAGCAGCGAGCGGCGACCAGAACCGTCCTCCACCACCTGGTCGGCGACCAGGAATCCCACGCGCGCGCCGGGGAAGACCGACTTCGCGAACGACCCCAGGTACATCACCGACTGCTCGCGGTCCAGCGACTTCAGCGTCGGCCGGGGTTCGTCGTCGAGCCCGAACAGGCCGTAGGGATCGTCCTCCACGATCAGCAGCTCCGCCTCGGCGGCCACCTCCAGCAGCCGCCGGCGCACCGCCACCGGCATCGACACGCCCGAGGGGTTGGCGAAGTTCGGCACCACGTACAGCCCGCGCGGCCGCCGTCCCGACTCCCGCACGTCGCGCGCCACGCGCAGCACCGCGTCGGGGTCCAGGCCGTCGGCCGCCTCCGGCACCGGGACGACCTCGATCCCGAGGATCCGCGCGGCCCCGGTGAAGCCCACGTAGCAGGGCTCGACGGCGAGCACCACGTCCTCGGGCCCGGCGCACAGCCCGCGCAGCGCGATGATCATCGCCTCCTGACACCCGGCGGTGACCATCACCGCCTCGGCCGGCACGTCGATCCCCTCGTCGACGGCCAGCGTCCGGGCGATCAGGTCCCCGATCACGCCGTTGGTCCGGCCGTACTGCAGCAGCGTCCGGTCGATCGCCGAGCCGGACAGCCCGGTGCTCGCCAGATGGTCGCGGTAAACCTGCAGATACCGCTCGATGTCGTCGGCCACGTAGAACCCGTCGTACGGCCGCCCGGCCGCCAGCGACACGGCGTCCGGGAACCGGGCCGCGACCTCGTTGAGGAAGTTCATCGAGGCCGCGGCCGGGTCCCGCACCGCCACGTGCAGCTCTTCACGCCGCCACTGCATGCTCTACAGCTCCGTCCGCGCGTCGAATCCGAACCGCACCGCGCTGCGGTCGATGACCTCCAGCGACGGCCGACCGGTCAGCGCCATCGTGTGCGCCAACTCCCCGGTCGCCAGGTCCAGGAGCCCTGCGACCCCGGCCGCGCCGCCGACCGCCAGCCCCCACAGCACCGGACGTCCCAGGAACACCGCGGCCGCGCCGAGCGCCAGCGCGGCGAAGGCGTCGCCGCCGCTGCGCACCCCGCCGTCGAACATCACCGGGCACGCCCCGGCCACCGCCCCGACCACCTCCGGCAGCGCCACCAGGCTCGGCACCGCGCCGTCCAGCTGGCGTCCGCCGTGGTTGGAGACGATGATCGCGTCCGCGCCGTGCGAGACCGCGAGCCGGGCGTCCTCGGCGGTGAGGATCCCCTTGAGCACGATCGGCAGCTCGCTGCGCTCCCGCAGCCAGGCCAGATCGGCCCACGTCACCGACGGGTCGATGGCCTGCGCGGTGTGCACGGCCAGCGCCGACGTCCCCGCGCCCCGCAGGTGCGCCGAGGCCATCAGCGCCGCGTCGAGGTTCACCGCCGCGCAGTCGGGGCCGACGGCGAAGCCGTTGCGCATGTCGCGCAGCCGCCGCCCCATCCGCGGGATGTCGACGGTCAGCACCAGGGCGCGGTAGCCGGCCGTGGCGGCGCGGTCGATCAGTCCGACCAGCGCTTCCCGCTGGCGCAGCCAGTACAGCTGGAGCCACAGCGGGCCGGAGGCGGAGTGCGCGATGTCCTCCAACGTGCGGCTGGCGAAAATGCTCACCACGTACAGCGCGTCGGCCGCCCCGGCACCCTGAGCCGTCGCAACCTCGCCGTCGGGATGCACCAGCCGGTGGTAGGCCGTGGGCGCGATGGCCAGCGGCGTGCCGACCGTCGAGCCGAGGATCGCGGTCCGGGTGTCGCAGACCTCTGTGTCGACCAGGGCTCGCGGCCGCAGATCGACGCGGGTGAAGGCGTCCCGGTTGGCCGTGACGGTCCGCTCGGAATCGGCGCCGCCGTCGATGAAGTCCCAGATTTCGGGCGAGACCCGGGACTTCGCAGCCTGGAGGTAGTCGGTGAAGCACAGCAAAGGATCCGTGGTTTCGGGACCCGCACCGCTCCGCCGCCCTCGGACGTCGATCGCCGCCGTACACAGGAACCCGAGATCGGGATCGGAGTCGGCGAGCACGATGCGACGCTCCCCCGGCTCGGCCTCCAGCGCCGCGACCAGTTCCCACCAGACCCCGGTGTAGGGACGGCCCGGCGAGGCCAGCACCACGTCGGCGTGCCCGGCGAGCGCGTCGGCCTCGGCCTTGAGCACCGCGCCGAGGATCACCGTGCGCGCCTCGCCGAGCTCTTCGATCTCAGCACCCGGAGATCCCTCGCGCGCGCCGGCCCGCACCCGGACCGGTCCGAGCATCGCCACCGGCTCCGACGCGCTCGACCCGCCGGCCAGGCCGGACACCGATACCGACACCGGCACGCCGGCCTCGCCGACCAGCTCGTCGACACCGTCCTCGCCGCCGTCCCCGAACAGCAGCGCGACCCCGCTGTGGCCGGACGGCATCGCGGCCGGCACGCCGGGGTCGTAGGCGAGCCACGCCTGTTCGACCACCACGAGCAGCGCCCGCCGGTAGTCGCCGCTGCGCGCGTACTCGCGGATCAGCCGCAGTCCGGTGAACCCGGCCGCGGTGCCCTCGTCGCTGACCGCGAAGGCCATCGGCCGGCCGGGGCAGACGTGGCTCAGGTAAGTGGTGGTGGCCCGGCCCGGCGTGATGTCAGGGATCGCATACGCCATCACCAGCAGGTCCACGCCCTCCCCCGCGGGCACCGCCAGCTCGATCAGCGCCTCGGCCATCTCCCCGTAGGACTGCCCGCGCGGGGCCAGCGCCCCGGGGTTCAGCGCCAGGCCGTGCGGTTGCAGCAGATCGGTCAGGTAGACGTCGAGACGGGCCGTGTGCGCCTGGTCCTGGGCCAGGCTCGACGGCCCCGGGAACGCCAGCCGCACCGCGCGGCGGATCCCCCACCGGTCGACCGGCTCGGCGCGGCTGCCGGCTCCGCGTGGAACGGTTGTGTGCATTCCTGCTCACACCTCAGTCTTCGGGGATCACGTTGCCGGCGACATAATCCGCCAGCGTTCCGACGGTTTCGAAGTGCTCGCGGCCCAGATCCTCGACGCTGATCTCGACCTCCAGGTTCTCCTCCAACAGCAGCACGATCTCCAGCGCCCCGGTGGAGCTCATGCCGAGGTCCTCCATCAGGGTGGTGTTCTCCCCGGCGCCCTCGACCTCCCGCTTGAGGACGTCGGGCAGCAGACCGCAGACGGTGTCCACGATCCGGGCGCGGAAGACCGGATCGGCTTCCGCGATGGCGCCGATGTGCAGATCCAGACTCTGCTCCGTCATGACGGTCCTTTCCCAAAGGGCTGATGTGCCCGGCAGTCGCAGTCTCAGTGTTCGAAAACCATGGCCGAGAACGTCGCGCCCCGGCCGGCGCCGGCCGCCGCGACGACGTAGCGCTCCCCCGGATGCAGCAGGCCGCGGCGGCTGGCGGTGCGGTAGTTCAGGAAGGCGTCGGCGCAGAACACGTGGCCGTCGGTGGCGACGTTGTCCAGCACGACCTTCGCCAGCGGGAAGCCGATCCGCTTGCAGACCCGCTGCCACGCCACGACGTTGACGTTGTGCGGCAGCACCAGCGCGATCTCCGCGATCGTCAGCCCGGCACCCTCGACGGCGGCCAGGATCGCCTCGCCGAGCGAGTCGGAGTACACCCGCTGGAACTCCAGGGCCTGCTCCATCGAGTCGCCGTCGAACTCGCCGCGCAGGTCGGCGCTGTAGGAGAGCAGGCGGTCGTGCTCCCCGGAAGCGCTGACCAGGCACGCCGAGGCGCCCTCGCCGAAGAACGAGGTCTCCGGCACCATCTGCGCCTCGCCGGTGAACGCCTTCTCCCCGGCCAGGATCAGCGCCAGCGCGTCCGGGTGCGCGGCCGCGTCGGCGGCCAGCAAGCGGCCCGCGACGTCGATCGCCAGCAGGCCGGAGGCACAGGCGTGGTGCCCGACTGCGAAGGTCTCGGCGTGGTCCATCCCGCGTTCCCGGCACAGCTCGCGCAGCGGGTTCAGCGGGTACGGCGTGACCGTCGGGAACGTGCGCGCGTGGATGACGTAGCGGACCCGGTGCTCGTTGCCGGCCAGGCCGTCGAGGTCGTCCAGGGCGCCGCGCAGCAGATCGGTCAGCGTGCCGCCGGCGTCCCGGCTGACCTCGCCGAGCTTGTGATAGCGCCGGAACACCTTGGTCTGCATGGCGGTCAGCCCGAACCGCTCGGCCAGGTCCTCGATCGGCACGCGCTCGTCCGGCAGGTAGGTGCCGATCGCGGTCAGTGCGGTCACAGTGCCCCGCTTTCCTGCGCGACCGGAGTTGCGACCTGGGTTGCGGCCGAGTTCGCAGCCGCGGCTGCGACCGGGGTCGCGGCTGCCGCGGCCGCGGCGGCGTGCCGCTGGCGCATCAGGAACTTGCGAACCTTGCCGGTCGGCCCGACGACCAGCTGGTCCTCGCCGATCACCAGGACCCTGCGAAGGGTCGCCCCGGCCGCCGCGCTGAGCGAACCGCGCACCGCCGGCTCCCAGTCGGCGTCCGGATCGGCCCACGGATGCAGCGTGAGCAGCACGTCGGTCACCACGCCGTCGTCGGTGGGCACCGCCACGACCGTGCAGTCCAGGATGTCCGGGCAGTCCTTGAGGATCCGCTCCTCCGACATCGCCGTGTACAGCCACCGCCCGCCGCCGAGGTCGACCGCGTCGACCATGCGGTCCACGTGGTAGAAGTAGCCCTCCTCGTCGCGGTAGAGCAGGTCGCCGGTGAGGTAGTAGCCGTTGCGCCGGTTGCGGTAGGTGTTCAGCGAGTCGTTCCAGTAGCCCGGCGACAGCGACGCCGACTTCATCCCGCACAGTCCCACCTCGCCGACCGGGACCTCGTCGCCGGTCTGCGGGTCGAGCAGCTTGATCTCCACGAAGTCGTGGGTCTGGCCGACGCAGCGGCCGTAGCGCTCGGTGTCCGGGGTGTGGGTGATGTGGAACGCCGAGTGGCCCATCTCGCTGGAGCCCAGGCCGTCCACGAACATCGATCCGGGCACCCGCTGCACGCCCTCCCGCGTGACCGTCTCGTGCGAGCCGACGGCGACCAGGTGCCGGATGTGCGGCTCGTGCGCGCAGTCGCCGGTGTTGTACCAGAGCGACACCGAGTCCACCGCGCGCGAGGCCAGGTCGATGCGCGCCAGCTCGGCCCAGGTCACCGCGAAGCCGAAGACGCCGGTCGGGCGCCAGCGCTCGATCGCGTCCACCACCGCCGCGCCGTCGTCCGGCCGGGACAGGTACAGCAGATCACTGCGATTGCACAGCGCGTGGTTGATGGCCATGATCCCGGCGGCGTGCGGCGCCGGCAGGACGCTGAGAATCCGGTCGGTGCCGCGGGCCTTGGGCTTGCGCAGCCGCTGCAGCCGCGTGCCGACGAACAGGTTCCCGTGGGTCTGCGTCACCGCGGCCGGCATCCGGGTGGTGCCCGAGGAGTGGGTGATCGCGATCGGGTCGTCGTCGGCGTGCCGGTACGGCGCGGGTGCGGCGGCCGGGTCGCCGGCCGGGGTCTGCGTCACGTCGTAGACCGCGTCGATCCGGAACCCCAGTTCCAGACCGCGGTCCGACCGGGCGAGCAGCCGCCGGTGCTCCGCGTCTGTGAGCAGCCCGACGGCCCGCAGACGGCGGATGTACTCGGCGGCCACGTCGCCCGGCAGATTGGGGTTCATCAGCGCGGGGATGGCGCCGAGCCAGTTCAGGGCCATGAAGTGCAGGAAGCAGTCGGCGGCGGTGGTGACGTATACGGCCACCGGGTCGCGCGGGCCGACGCCCTGTGCGCTGAGCCAGGCGGCGCGCGCCGCGACCGCGTCCCGCAGCTCGCCCAGGGTCAGGGCGTGCCCGGCGGGGTGGTCGTCGACGGCGGTGTCGAACGTCATGCCGGGGCCGTCCAGCGGCGCGCCGTGCTCGATCAGCTTGTGCAGCACGTTGCCGGCGCCGAGGCCGGGGTCGGCGGCGAGCGCGGCCCGGATGCCGGGGGCGGTCATGGCGTGTCCTCCTTCTTGGCGGACCGGCTGAAAAGCGGCCGGAACCGGGCTTGCGAGCCGTCGGGCATGAGGGTGGTGGGCAGCGGCGGGAAGGCGAAGGGCTGCGGGGCGCGGCCGGCGACCACGGTCCAGGCCTGCCCGGTGCCGGGCTCGGCCAGGACGGTCAGCGCGGCGTCGGCGACGTCGTCGGGGCTCAGCAGCGGGAAGCCCTGCTTGCGGATCAGGCGGCGGGTGATGCCCAGGATCGCGGTGTCGGTGAAGCCGGGACACAGGGCATTGATACGGATGTCGCGCTGCTCCAGGGAGTCCGCGATGGCGCGGACGTAGCCGATCGCGGCGCTCTTCGTCAGCGCGTACAAGGGGTTCGCCTGGTCCGGGCCGAGGCCCGCGAGCGAGGCGGTGACCAGGATCCGGCCGGCGTGCCGCGCGAGTTCGGGGACGGTCGCATCGATCCCGAACGCCAGGCCGTCGACGTTCACGCCGAGCACGCGGCGGTAGCGCTCGACGTCCAGCGGGAGGTCCGGAGGCTGGTCGGAGCTGACGCCGGCGTTGAGGACCGCGATGTCCAGGCGGCCGAAGCGCTCGATGGCGTGCGCAACCATCGCACGGTTCTGATCCAGGTCGGAGACGTCGGCCGGGAACACGGCGCCGCCGCAGGATTCGGCGGACTTCGCCGTGGCTTCGGGGTCGATGTCGACGACGACCACGCGGTGGCCGGCGGCGGCGAGTTTGGCGCACAGCGCGGCGCCGATGCCGTTGCCGGCCCCGGTGACCAGCGCGACCGGGGCTTCGGATGTTTCTGTTTCGCTCATCGCGCACTCCCTGTCTTCGCCACAGCCTGGATCGCGTGGCGCAACTGCTCCCGCGACGGCTGCAGCGCACGGTCCAGTCCCTCGGCGAACGGCAGCACCGCGCCGTCCGGCCGGGTGATCCGCTTCGGCGGGGCGACCAGCCGCATCTGTTCGGCGGCGGTGGCCAGGATCTCGCCGCCGATCCCGCAGGACCGGTTGCTGTCGTCGATGACCACCAGGCGTCCGGTGCGCTCCAGCGACTCGGCCAGGCCCTGCCAGTCGAACGGGTGCAGGCTGCGCGGGTCGAAGACCTCGACGTCGATGGTGTCGGCCAGCTCCTCGGCGACCTCCAGCGCGGTGTGCACGAGGTGCCCGACCGCCACGACCGTCACGTCCGTGCCCGGGCGGTGGATCCGGCCGAGGCCCAGCGGGACCGGCGCGAGCTGCGCGAGGTCCACGTCCTGGCGCCGTCCCATCGCGCCGGCCGGGGCGAACACCACCACCGGGTCGTCGTCGCGGATCGCGGTGACCAGCAGGCCGTAGGCGTCGGCCGGGGTGGCCGGGACCACGGTCTTCACCCCGACGTGCGCGAACAGGCTGTAGGGATGATCAGAGTGCTGACCCGCCCAGCCGTCCCGGGAGCCGGAGCTGGGGATCAGGTACGTCACCGGCACGTGCGTCTGCCCGCCGGTCATCAGCGAGAACTTGTGGGCCTGGTTGACGATCTGCTCGAACGCGATGAACAGCAGCGCCGGAATCTGGTACTCGATCACCGGACGGCGCCCGGCCATCGCCGCGCCGGTCGCGATGCCGGTGAAGGCCTGCTCGGAGATCGGCATGTCCAGCACGCGTCCGTCGCCGAACCGCTTGACCAGGCCGGCGGTGACGTTCGTGACGGCGACGCGGACGTCCTCGCCGAACACGCACACCGCCTCGTCGCGCGCCATCTCGTCGGAGATCGCGCGGTTCAGGGCCTTGAGATAGGACAGGATCGTCATCAGATCGCTCCGGCCCGGGCAGTGGTGCCGTCGGCGTAGAGGTGGTCCAGCGCCGTGGCCGGATCAGGGTGCGGACTCTCCAGGGCGAAGCGCACAGCTTCTTCGAGCAGCGCCTCGATGTCCGCGTCGATCCGCGCGCGCAGGTCGGGGTCGATGCGCGCGCCCTGGATGTCCAGCGGGTCGATGGAGCTGCCGAGCTGCACTTCCTCCGCAGTGCGGTAGCGGGGTCGCGCGGCGTGCTCCCAGGTGTGGTGCGCGTCGAAGCGGTAGGTGACGCACTCCAACAGCGTCGGACCCTCTTCGCGCCGGGCCCGCGCGACGGCCCGGGAAGTCGCGGCGAACACCTCCTCGGCGTCCCTGCCGTCCACCCGCTCGGCGGGGATACCGAAGGCCTCGGCCCGGCCGGTGATCGAGCCGGCGACGGCGTCGGCGGTGCGGGTCGTGGTCGCGAAGCCGTTGTTCTCGCACACGAAGACCACCGGCGCGCGCCACAGCGCGGCCATGTTGAACGTCTCCAGCACCACGCCCTGGCTGACCGCGCCGTCGCCGAAGTAGGTCACGACCACACGGTCCGAACCGGCACACCGGGCCGCCCACGCGGCGCCGGTGGCGATCGGCGCAGCGGCGCCGACGATGGCGTTCGCGCCGAGGATGCCGATGCCGAAGTCGGCGGCGTGCATCGAGCCGCCACGGCCGGCGTTCAGGCCGGTGGAGCGGCCGGCGATCTCGGCCATCATCCGCGCCGGGTCCGCACCCTTGGCCAGCACGTGCCCGTGGCCGCGGTGGGTGCTGGTGATGAGGTCGTCCGCGCGCAGCGCGGCGCAGGTGCCGGCGGCGACGGCCTCCTGGCCGATGTAGGGGTGGATGCCGCCGAAGATGTGGCCGGCGTGGACCAGCTCGATGGCGCGCTCCTCGAAGCGGCGGATGAGGCGGACGGTGCGGTAGAGCGCGGCGGAGTCGGGCTTCGCCGGGCCGGCCGGTTCCGGCGCACGGTCTGCCGAGGTGGCCGACGTCGCCGAGACCGCCGAGACCGAGCCGGGCGCCGTATCAGAGCTCGGCGAACCGACCGCGGCCGAGCTCGGCGCGCCGGAGTCGGGCTTCGCCGGGCCCGGCAGCGCCGCGTCGGGCGCCGCCGGGCCCTGCGAAGCCGCAGAGGGCGCGGCCGGGTCGACCGGAGTCGAACCGGCCGCTGCCAGGTCAGCCATCGCTGCTTCCGACCAGCGTCGTCTCGCGCTCTCCGATGGCCAGCAGGATCCCGTCCCACAGCTTGGCGCGGGCGGCCAGCGCGCGCTTGACCGTGGCGGCGCACTCCGCCCACTTGGTGTCGTCGTCGCCGCACAGGTCGGCCAGCATCTGCATGGCCATCGGCGTGTGCTCCTCGCCGTCGACCTCGATGTGGCGCGCCAGGTAGTCCACGAAGGTGTCCAGCCCGCCGACGGTCTCGTTGACCGTGACCACCTGCTGGAACATGTCCGGGATCAGGTCCTCGCGGCCGAAGGCGAAGGCCGCGGCCTGGCAGTGGACCGGCGCCGAGACGACGATGTCCCAGGTGAGCGCCACGAACGCGGCCGCCGGGGCCGGGACCTCGGCCTCGGCGAGCGCCGCCTCGACCGTCGCGCCGGAGCGCAGCAGGGCGATGAACGCCTCGATGGTCGAGGTGTCGGCGCCGGCCTCGGCCATCCCGGCGACGTAGAGCTCGAAGTGGCTGATGAAGCCGCCGCGCAGCTCGTCGCTCTCCTCGACCAGCACGATGTCGTTGATCAGCCGGCGGCTGCCGGTCGGGCCGGTCGGCACCCACGGAACCGCCACGCAGGTCAGGTTGCGCTGGAGCGACTTGAGCAGGGACATGAAGTCCCAGACCGCGAAGACGTGGTGCTCCAGGAAGGTGCGGATCGCTTCGGTGTCGCGCAGCCGCGCGTAGAGCGCGTGGCCGACGACCTCGTTGCGGGCCGGCGTGATTTCCGTTTCGAGGCGGTCGATACCGGGGTGCCGCTGGCCCCAGTCGTAACGGGTGGCAGCCATCAGTTCCTCCAGAGCACGGGGCAGTAGTCGGGGTCTGCGTAGTCGGGACGGCCGTCGGCGAGCCGGCGGACCAGGACGTCGTGGTTGTAGGCGGCGAAGGTGCCGTCGCCGAGCGCGAACCGCTGGTTCTGGTTCGCGCCGTCCTGCAGGTGGAACGAGATCGCGCGGCGGGGCCGCGAGCTCAGGTTCGGGCCGCTGCCGTGATAGGTCCGGCAGTGGTGGAAACTCATGTGGCCCTTGGGGATGTCCATCGGGATCTTGCGGATCTCGGCGCCGTTGTACGCGGCGTTCTCGGCCAGGACCCGCTCCAGGTCGGCCTTGTCGCGCTCGGCGAAGTGCCGGACCATCGAGTCCTCGCGGCCGATCTCGGTCCAGCGGTGGCTGCCGTCGACCATGGTGATGGTGCCCATCTCCGGGCCGCAGTCGTGGAACGGGATGAACGCCGTGAGCATGCTCTCGGAGGTGCACGAGGCCCAGTAGTGGCGGTCGAAGTGCCAGGGCACGACGTTGCTCGGCTCGCCGGCGATCGGCGGCTTGTAGATCAGCGTGGACTGGAAGACGCGGATCTCGTCGGCCCGTGCCAGCCGGGCGGCGACCGCGCCGATCAGCGGCTTGCACAGGATCTTGGCGATCGCGTCGCTCTCGTAGTGCACGTAGTCGTTGTGCCGCTGCACCGGTCCGTCGGACGGCTGCCAGGCGGCCAGCTTGGCGGGGCGGACCGGCAGCTCGCGGCTGCGCTCGCCGTCGTAGTAGCGGTCCGTGGCCTCGACCAGCGCGTCGACCTCGTCGTCGGTGAAGAGCTTGGCGCTGAGGAACCAGCCGCGCTCCTGGTACGCCTGGACCTGCGCGTCGGTCGGCAGGAGCGCCGCCTCGTCGTCGGTCAGGACGAACTGCTTCTGAACAGATTCCGCTGTCATGGTTGTCCCGCCGCTCCTATTTCCAGGGAATCCCGCACACCGGCGAGCTCCCGTTCCTTGGCCGCATACAGTGCGGGGATGTTGCTGGTGCCGAAGGTCTTGGCGCCGTGCCGCTCGATGAGCTCCCAGAAGAAGGTCCGGCGGATGTGCATCGACTTGGCGAAGATCTGGTACATCTGGCCCCAGTGGTCGCGGTCGACCAGGATGCCCAGCGGACGCAGCCGGTCCACCGGCAGGTCGATCTCGCCGAGGCGCTCGTTAAGCACGTCGTAGTACGTGCCGGGGGTCTCGGCGAAGCCCGCTCCGTTGGCGGCGAAGCTCTGGACCGTGGCCACGATGTCGTCGGTGCTCAGTGCCAGGTGCTGCACGCCGGCGCCGCCGTGCCAGGCCAGGAAGTCGTCGATCTGGCCGCTCTGCCGGCTCATGTCGGGCTGGATGATGGTGAACGTCGCGCCGCCGGACGGGCTCTGGACCACCTGGGAGTACATCCCCTGGGCGCCGACCTCGATGTACTCCTCGAAGATCAGCTTGAAGCCGAAGACCCGCTGGTAGAACTCGATGGTCGGCTCCAGCTCCCCGGCCGGGACCAGCACCGCGGCGTGGTCGATGGCGCGGACCAGCTCGGGCTCGGTGCGCGGCGGGGCCGGCTGGGCCTCGATCGCGCCGGGCCAGAACGCGGCGCCGTGCCGTTCGACGAAGCGGTGCACGACGTCGCCGAAGCCGCCGACGCTCGCGGTGGTCACGGACTCGCCGCCGGCCTGGTAGGTGCGGGGCGCCTCGACGGAGGTCGCGCCGGCGGCCACCGCTTCCTCGTAGGCGCCGGTCGCGTCGCCGGTGCCGAAGGCGATGACGCCGACGCCGTCGCCGTGCCGGGAGACGTAGCCGTCGGCCGGGTGCCCGGCGGCCAGGGCGGAGGTCAGCAGGACCCGGCTGTCGCCGTGCGCCAGCAGCAGGCTGCGCTGGCGGGGCAGCTCGGTCTCCGGCCCGCCGTGCCCGGCGACGTGGAAACCGAACGCCGTGCAGAGGAAGAACGCGGCTTGTCGCGCGTCTCCCACGTAGAACTCGACATGATCGATGCCGAGGATGTCCATTCCCTATCGCCTTCCGCTATGCCGTACGGGACCGCTGCGTGCTGGGGCGGCCGTACACGACGCTGACGTTGTGGCCTCCGAACCCGAACGAGTTGGACATGACGTGCTCGACCTGCACCGGCCGCGGAATCTTGCGGAGGTGGTCGAGATCGCAGTCGGGATCGGGGTCGTCGAGGTTGTGGGTGGGGGGCAGCAGACCCGTCTGCAGGGCCCGGATCGACACCGCGGACTCGACCACCCCGGAGGCGCCGAGCATGTGGCCGGTCACGGCCTTGGTCGAGCTGACCGGCGGGGCGTCGGCACCGAACGTGGTGCTGATCGCCAGCGCCTCGGCGAGGTCGCCGAGCTTGGTGCTGGTGCCGTGCGCGTTCAGGTAGCCGATGTCCCGTGGTTCCAGGCGGGCGTCGCGCAGGGCGCGTTTCATGCACTCCCTGGCGCCTTCGCCGTCCGGCCGCGGGGTGGTCGGGTGGTGGGCGTCGTTGGTGACGCCCCAGCCGAGGACGTCGGCGTGGGCCGCGGCGCCGCGGGCGTCGGCGAAATCCTTGCGCTCCAGGACGAACACGCCAGCGCCCTCGCCGAGGACCAGGCCGTTGCGGCGGCGGTCGAAGGGGCGGCTGGCGCCCTCGGGGTCCTCGGCCCAGCCGCGCGCCAGGGCGCGGGCGTTGCCGAAGGTGTCGGCCAGCGTCGGGAAGAGCGGGGCCTCGCTGCATCCGGCGAGGACGACGTCCGCCTCGTCGGCGCGCAGCAGGCGCATCGCCTCGCCGATCGCCTGGCCGCCGGCCGCGCAGGCGGTGCCGCTGGAAGAGACGTAGCCGCGGATGCCGTACTTGATGGCGATGCGCGCGGCGCCCATGTTGGGGAGCATGCCGGGCAGCAGATAGGGGCTGACGCCGACGCGGCCCTTCTGCGTGCGCAGGACCACCTGGGCTTCGAGCGTGGCCAGGCCGCCGGTGCCGGACAGGATCACGGCGACGCGGTAGGGGTCGGCGTCACGGCCGACTTCGAAGTCGGCGTCGGCCAGGGCGTCGGCGGCGGCTTTCAGCGCCATGACGATATAGCGGTCGACGACGCGCGCCTCGGTGGCGGGCAGGACGCTGGCCGGGTCGATCGGCGGCGCGAAGGCTCCGACCTCCAGGGCGGTGCCGACCTGGTGGCCCTCGGGCGGGCGGCGCAGGCCCGAGCGGCCCTCGCCCATGGCGGCGTGGACTTCGGCGGCGGTGGTACCGACCGGGGTGACCATGCCCATGCCGGTGACGACCACTTCGGGGCGGGTCATGGGCGCTCTCCTGGGGCTGCTCGGAGGAGGACTGCGTGGGCTTGGTCGTGATCGCCTTGCTCGATGCGGACCAGGAGGACCTCGTCGGCGTCGCCGTCCTCGATGAGCAGCGCGGCGGTTTCGAGCGCCGAGGCCGGGTCGGCGAGGCAGACCACGGGGCCGGTCAGGTGCCAGCGGGCGGCGATGTGGCCGGCGACGGCGTTCGGGACCGACTGGAAGAACAGCAGGGGGCCGAGCAGGCCGGCGTCGGCGACGGTGCGCGCGACGTGCGCGGCGCTTTCCCGGTCGCCTCGGGCGGTGGTGATGAGGACGGCGGTGTTGCTCGCGGCGATGCCTGTGGTGATGCCTTCGGTCGCCGGGCGGCGGCTGAGGCACCGCGCGGCCGTCTCGGCGGCGATCGGGCTGAAGCTGGAGACGATGAAGCCGGGCAGCGAGGGCGGCGTGTGGTCGTGCACTGATTCCGGCCAGTGCGCCTCGGCCTGGATGACGAGCCCGGCGGCGGCTGCCTGGCGCGGAGTGGTCGCGGTGATGGCGCGGCCATACGCGGCAGTCAGATCGGTCGGCAGGTTCTGCGGCGCCCCGGCGGGGCCCTTCTGCTCGGGAACGAACGCGAAGGCTTCTGTGGTGTGGCTCACGGCGCACCGACCAGCAGGGCGGTGTTGGCGCCGCCGAACGCGACGTTGAGCGTGAGCGCGTATTCGAGGTCTGCGACGGCCGGTTCCAGCACCAGGGCCAGCGGGCAGTCGTCGTCGGGGCCGAGGTAGCCGGCATTGAGCGGAAGCCGCCCGGCGCCGAGCGCGGCGATGGTGAGGATGAGCTCCAGCAGCGCGCCGGCTTCGAGCGCCTGGCCGTGGATGGACTTGGTCGAGCTCACGGGGACTTTGGCGGCGGCCGCGCCGCCGAGGGCCACGCGCAGGGCGGCGGATTCGGCGACGTCGCTCTGCTTGGTGCCGGAGCCGTGCGCGTTGACGTAGCCGACGTCCGCGGCCGCGACGCCGCCGCGCTGGAGCGCGTCGGTGATGGCCCGGGCCAGGCCGAGGCCGTCGGGGCGGGGCTTGATGACGTGGTAGGCGTCACCGCTGCGCCCCCACCCGGCGAGGCGCGCCAGGGGCGCGGCGTCACCGGCGGCCTCCAGCACGAGCGCGCCGACCGCGTCGCCGAGCAGCAGGCCACTGCGACCCGCGCTGAACGGACGCACGCGACCGTCGAGCGCGAGGGCACGGCCGGCGTCGAAGAGCGCGTACTGATCGGCGTCGACGAGATACCCCGCCGCGACGACGACCCGCTCGGCCCGACCGCGCGCAATCTGTGCGGCGGCATCAGCGACCGCAGTACTGGCCGCGACGCACGCGGAGGTGTAGGCCCGGGCACCGCCGAAGCCGCACGCGGCGGCGATGCCGGCGGCGAAGGCATCCGCGCCACCATCAGGCTGACCATGGATGGCGAGGTAGAGCTGGCACCCGGCGCGAGCCGCACGCCCGAGCCCGGCACCATCGCAGGCATCATCGACAGCCCGAATCAGCTCCCGCACAAGCTCCGGCGACCCCGGCGCCACCGCCGCGACCTTCGCCCGCCGAGCACCCACATCGAACCGCTCGACCGGCACGAAGCCAGAGGCACCCTCGACCGCGGCACGCAGCAGAGGCTCGACACCCGAGCCGAACGCACTGAAGACGGACATCCCGGTGACGACGACCTCGGTCGACCCACGGCGCGCTCGGGGAGCAGCGGCAGCAGGCAACTCGCCGAGCTCAGTCCCCGAAGCCCCCGCCGCAACGCCGACCCGCGCCAGAACGAGCTCGGCGACCGCGCGCACCTCGGCTGGTTCGGCGCTGGAACGCACCTCGCCAGCAGCTGCTCGCGTGTCGCAGTCAGCGCCAGCCGGCCTCGCTATCAGCTCGCTGCCGACCTGCGGCTCAGCGACCGCGCGCGCCTCGCCAACCGCGTGCATCGCACGGACAGCAGCCCGCGCACCGCGCTCAGCTCCAGCCCGCGCCGCGCCAGCTGCGGCAAGCCTGCCGCCCGCGCGCACCTCGCCGCCGCGAGCCGCGTCGCTCGCAGTCCGCGCCGTGCCCGCCGCCGCCAGCTCGCCAGTCGCGTGCATCGCACGGACAGCCGCCCGCGCACCGCGCTCAGCTCCAGCCCGCGCCGCACCAGCCGCAGCAAGCCTGCTGCCCGCGCGCGTCTCGCCCGCGCCAGCGGCGCCGCCCGCAGCCCGCGCCGCGCCGGCCGCGGCAAGCCTGCCGCCCGCGCGCGCCTCGGCCACGCCAGCCGCGCCGCCCGCGCTCGCGGCGCGCGCCACGCCACTCACCCCGGGCCCCCGAAGCCCAGCTCCCCGAGCACCTCCACCACCGCGCCGACCGTCGTCATGCGCGCCAGGGCGTCGTCGTCGGCGTCGAAGGGGCGGCCGTAGCGCTGCTCGACCTGGTGGATCAGCCATGCCAGTTCCAGCGAGTCCACGGTTTCGGGGACTTCGTCGGGGGTGCGCTCGCCGTAGGTCGCCAGCATGGCCACCACCTCGTCGCGGTGCTCTGTCACCGTGGGCTCAGCGTCCGTCACGGGTCAGGCCGAGGTGGCGGGGGTCGCCAGGCGGGTCTCGACGGCGGCGCAGAACTCGTCGATGGTCAGCGACGCCAGCTCGTCGAGTTCGTCGTCGCTGAAGCGGAGGCCGAAGCGCTCCTCGACGCGGACGCCGAGTTCGGCCAGGGCCAGCGATTCCAGGTCCACGCCGGCCGGGCCGAGCTGGGTGTCGCCGTCGAAGTCGGCGGTGTCGTAGTTCATCTCGCCGAGGGCTTCGAAGGCGAACTTCTTGATCTCGTCGTGCGACGTCATGGGCTTCTCGGTTCCTTCCGGTTGGGGATGCTCAGAAGAGCTCAGCGCGCGTTGGAGAGCACGCTCTGGTCGCGGACGAGCTTTCCCGTCGCAGTGCGCGGCAGCTGGTCGACGACGTGCCAGGCTCGCGGCCGCTTGTAGGCCGCGACGCGTTCGGACAGGCCGGCCTGGACGTCCTCCAGTCGGGCCGCCGGCGCCAGGACCACGTAGGCCTCGATCGCCTTGCCGTACACCACCACCGCGGCTTCGACGCCGGGCAGGCCGGCCAGGGTGTGCTCGACCTCGCTGAGGTCGACCTTCAGGCCGCCGATCGAGACCTGCGAGTCGCGGCGGCCGCGGACCCGCACCAGGCCGGTGTCGGGGTCGACGGTGCCGGCGTCCTTGGTGTGCAGCCAGCCGTCGGACCAGCGGGTGGGATCCACGAGGCCGACGTACGGCGAGTTCTCCATCGCGATGTGGAGCTCGCCGTCGGTGTCGCGGATCTCGATGCCGGGCGCGGGCATGATGGCGGGGCGGTGCGTCCCGAACAGGTCGGTCGCGATGACGCCGAGCTCTGTCATCCCGTACATGTTCCCGAGCCGGATCCCGTACCGGTCGGCGAACGCGTCGTGCACCTGCGCCCGCACCAGTTCGCCGCCGGTGGTCATGCCGGTCAGCTGCGGCAGCCGCGGCGGTTCGGCGACGGCGGCCAGCAGCTCGATGTGGAACGGCACGCCCAGCAGCGTCGTCGGCTCCGGCCCGGCGCCGACGGCCTCCAGGATGGCGTCGGCGGTCATCCGCCCCGGCAGCACCAGCTGCACGCCGGCGTGCAGGCCGTACAGCAGCCCGCCGACCAGCCCGAGCACGTGCACCATCGACGCCAGCGAGACGATCCGCTCGCCGGGCTGCGGCACGCCGTCGCCGATCGCGGTGTACCGGTCGATCTCGGCGATCAGGTCGGACGCGGTCCGGCCGATCGACTTCGACGGCCCGGTCGATCCCGAGCTCAGCTGCACCAGCGCGTGCGAGGTGTCAGAGGGCTGACCTCCGGGGTGCGCGACGATCTTCTCCTGCACCTCCTGGAACGCCCGCAGCGCACCGCCGCTGGACTTCTCCACGCCCACCACGAACTGCGGCGCGAGCCGGGTGACCGCCTGCTCCACCTCGAACGCGGTCAGCCGGTGGTCCAGCAGCGCGGCGCGGGCGCCGATCCGCCAGGCGGCCAACAGGTTCGTGATGAACGTCAGCGACGGCGGCAGGCACAGCGCCACCGATCCGCCGGCCCGCAGGCCCGCGGCGGTCAGCTGCTCCTGCCGCGAGGCCACCAGGGCTCGCAGGGTCGAGCGGTCGACCGGCGCGCCGAGCACCAGGCACACCTGGTCGTCCCGGCCGGCCAACAACACCTCGTCGACCCATTCCGGGTCCGTGGGAATGTCGATTCCCGCAGCCATCACCGACACCTCCGCCCACGCCGAATTGAAAATCTCGAAAAAGGGGAAAAAGAAACCATCCGGAAGACTGCGGCACGGACCTGCCACAACCGTTCGGCGACGGCGCAAGCTTTGGCTCAAGTGGACCTCAACGTCAAGCGTTCGCCCATGTTCGAGTAAAGTTCGCAGGTCAGAGCCCTGGAATAAAGCCATTGCGCCGTGCAAATTTTCACCGTTGACCGTGCGGCGGCCAGCGGGCTAGCGTCATCGCCGGTCGTACACAAGTAGAGTTCGTGCATTTTCTTGCCCGTGCCGGCAATCTCCTCGCCTTCTTTTCCCGCCTGCAAATGGAGCATCGGTGAACGCTGACATGAACACGGCGGTCGAGCGGTACTACGACACGACCCTCGATCTGTACGAGGAACTGTGGGGCGAGCACGTCCACCACGGCTTCTGGGACGAGGGCGAGCGCCCGGACGCGGACGGCGCGGACCGGCACACCGCCACCGACCGCCTGGTGCACGAACTCGTCTCCTACGCCGGCGTGCCGGCCGAGGCCCGCGTCCTGGACGTCGGCTGCGGCATCGGCGGCCCGGCGCTGTACCTGGCCGGCGCGCTGCGCTGCTCGGTCGTCGGGGTGACGCTCAGCGCGCAGCAGGCCGCCCGCGCCGGCGAGAAGGCCGCGGAAGCGGGCCTGGCCGAGCGTGCGGAGTTCCACCAGCTGGACGCCCTGAGCACCGGCTTCCCCGACGCGTCCTTCGACGTCCTGTGGGCCGTCGAGAGCCTGATGCACATCGCGGACCGCGAGGCGTTCTTCGCCGAGGCGATGCGCCTGCTGCGCCCCGGCGGCCGGCTGGCGATCGCCACCTGGTCGGTGCGCGACGGAGCCTTGGCAGAAGACGAACAGGACCTGGTCGACCAGATCCTCAAGCACCAGGTGATGCCGAGCTTCTCCTCGCTGGAGGAGCACGAGCGCATGGCCTCCGCGGCCGGCTTCACCGAGGTCGCCTCGGTCGACTGGAGCCGCGCCGTGGCCAACTCCTGGGACCCGGAGTTCGCGCTCATCAAGAAGCCCGAGCACGGCCGCGCGACGATGGTCTCGCTGGCCCGCGAGCGCGGCGCCGACGTCCTCGGGTTCTTCTACGCCGGGCCGTTGATGAAGAAGGGCTTCGACACCGGCGTCATGACGTACGGCGCGATCCGCGCGGTCAAGCCGGTGACACAGAACGCTGAGACCTACGGCGAGGTCGTCGAGCTGCTCGGCGTGGTGCTCGACGAGGACGACGCCTGGCGCACGACCGTGACCCCCGCCACGACGCTGGACGGCGACCTGGAGCTGGAGAGCATAGAGCTGACGGCCCTGAGCGAGGCGCTGCAAGCCCGCTACGGCGCGACCGTCGACCTGGCTACGCACGTCGCAGGGCTCGATGTCGACGAGATCATCGCGTTCACCGTCGGCGACCTCGCCGCCTTCGTCAGCTCAAACGCCGCGCAGGCCGACGGCGCATGAGCCGGTTCCTGTTCGTCAGCCTCCCGCTGACCGGCCACGTGAACCCGATGGCGGCGGTCGCGAAAACGCTGACCGCGCAAGGGCACGACGTGGCGTGGGCCGGCTCGGAGTCGTATCTGCGGCCCCTGGTCGGCCCGGACGCGGCGATCCAGCAGATCCCGCTGCGTCCGCACCGCCGCCAGGCCGACCGCGGGATGGCGGCGGCGAAGACGCGGTGGGAGGAGTACATCGTCCCGCACTGCAAGGTGTCGCTGAAGGGCGTCGACAAGGCCGTCCGAGCCTTCCAGCCGGACGTGGTCGCGGTGGACCAGCACGCCGTCGCCGGTGCGCTGGTCGCCCACCGGTACGGCCTCCCCTGGGCGTCGCTGGCGCCCACCACGATGGAGCTGACCCGGCCCTACCGCGCGCTGCCGAAGGTCGAGGCCTGGATCCACGGCCACCTGGCGGCCCTGTGGACCGGCGCGGGCCTGCCCGGCAAGCCGCCGCACGACCTGCGCTTCTCCCCGCATCTGCTGATCGCCTTCACCGGCGCGGCGCTGACCGGTCCGCTGTCCTGGCCAAACAACGCGGCCCTGGTCGGTCCGGCGCTCGCCGAGCGGCCCGCCGACCAGGACTTCCCGCACGACTGGCTCGATCCGGCGAAGAAGCACGTCCTGATCTCGATGGGCACGCTGACGTTCGGGACGTCGCAGAACTTCTACGAGCGGGCCGTGGAAGCCGTCCGGCCGCTGGGCGAGCGCGTCCAGGCCATCGTGACCGCGCCGCCGGAGAGCATCGCCGACCCGCCGGACCACGTCCTGGTCCGCGCGCGCGTCCCGGTCCTGGAGCTGATGCCGAAGCTGGACGCGGTGGTGTCCCACGGCGGCCTGAACACGGTCTGCGAATCCCTGGCCCACGGCGTCCCGCTGGTCGTCGCGCCGATCAAGGGCGACCAGCCGATCAACGCCGCGCAGGTCGCGGCGGCCGGGGCGGGGGTGCGCGTCAGCTTCGGCCGGGTCCGGCCCGAGGCGTTGCGCACCGCGATCACGGCAGTGCTCGAAGACCCGTCCATCCGCGCGTCGGCGAAGGCCGTCCGCGACTCGTTCGCCGCGGCCGGCGGCGCCGCCGCGGCCGCCGAGCAGCTGGCGGCGTTGTCCGACACGCCCTTCGGCGAGAAAGAGAGGGATTCCCTTGAAAATCCTGCGTGACACCTGGCTGATCTTCCAACGCAATCTCCAGTTGATGCTGCGCTCGCCGATGTGGGTGGTGCTCGGCGTGGCCCAGCCGGTGGTGTACCTGCTGCTGTTCGCGCCGCTGCTCAAGCCGGCGCTGGCCACGATGGGCGCGCACTCCCAGGCCGAGGCCTACCGCATCTACGTCCCGGGCATGCTGGTCGCCCTGGCGCTGGCCGGCGGCCTGTACGCGGGCTTCGACCTGCTGCAGGAGCTGGCCGCGGGCATCGTCGAGCGGGCCCGGGTGACCCCGGTGAGCCGGCTGGCGCTGCTGCTGGGCCGGGCCTTCCGCGACGTGGTGGTGCTGGTGGTCCAGGCGGCCATCATCATCGTGCTCTCGTTGCTGTTCGGCCTGACCGTCGGGATCCCGAACCTGCTGATCGGCTACGCCATCCTGGCCCTGATCAACCTGACCAGCGCGTCGTTCTCCTACGGCATAGCGATGAAGATCAAGAAGCCGGCGGTGCTCGGTCAGCTGATCAACAACGTGGCCCAGCCGCTGATGCTGCTGTCCGGCACGCTGCTGCCGATCGCGCTGGCGCCGCTGTGGCTGCGCGACACCGCCAACGGCAACCCGTTCAACTGGGCCGTCACCGGGATGCGCGAGCTGTTCACCGGCAACCCGGACCACTCGGCGGTGTGGAAGAGCTTCGCCATGCTCGGCGCGCTCGCGGTCATCGTCATCGCCTGGTCGGGCCGCAAGTTCGCCAAGTCGGTCCGGTAAGGGGAGAAGAAGATGGGCATCATCGAGATCAAGGGTCTGGCCAAGAGCTTCGAGACCCGCTCCAAGCGCAAGACCACCAAGGTGGACGCGGTGGTCGGGGTCGACCTGGACGTCGCCGAGGGCGAGATCTTCGGCTTCCTCGGCCCGAACGGCGCCGGGAAGACCACCACGCTGCGGATGCTGGCCACGCTGATCGTCCCGGACGCCGGCGAGGCCACGATCGCCGGCGCGGACCTGCGCACCCAGCAGGCCCGGGTGCGCGAGGCCATCGGCTACATCTCGCAGGGCGGCGCCACCTACGACGACGCCACGGCGCGCGAGGAGCTGGTCCTGCAGGCCCGCATGCACGGCATCAGCAAGGCCGAGGCGCAGCGCCGGGCGGTCACCGCGCTGGCCGCGTTCGACCTCACCGAGTACGCCGACCGGCAGTGCAAGACCTACTCCGGCGGCCAGCGCCGGCGCGTGGACATCGCGATGGGCATCATCCACGAGCCGAAGATCGTCTTCCTCGACGAGCCGACCAGCGGACTGGACCCGCAGAGCCGCGCGCACATGTGGGACGAGGTGCGGCGCCTGCGCTCGGAGGGCATGACGGTCTTCCTCACCACGCACTACCTGGAAGAGGCCGACCAGCTCTGCGACCGCGTCGCGATCATCGACGGCGGCACCATCGTGGCCGAGGGCACACCCGACGCGCTCAAGCGTGAGATCTCCGGCGACATCGTCACGGTCGGCGTCGGCGAGGACTTCGCCGAGAAGGCCTCCGAGGTGCTGACCGGCCAGGACTACCTGACCGGGGTCGAGGTCCGCGACGGCGGCCGGCTGCGGCTGGCGGTCGAGGCCGGCGAGACCGCGGTGCCGCTGGTGATGCGGACGCTGGAGGACGCCGGGATCGCCACCGCCACGATCGAGGTGCACCGGCCGACGCTGGACGACGTGTTCCTGACCAAGACCGGCCGCTCGCTGCGGGAGTCGTGACCGTGGGCGAGACCCAGGCCGGGGAGCACCGGACCGAGGGCACGGCACGGGAGATCCACCGCGCCGTGGTGACCGGCGGAGCCGGCTTCGTCGGCTCCCACCTGTGCGACCGGCTGCGCGACTCCGGCGCGGCCGTGGTGTGCGTCGACAACTTCCTCACCGGCTCGCCGGACAACGTCGCGCACCTCGCCGGCGACCCCGGGTTCGAGCTGATCGAGCACGACGTCACAGCGCCCTTCGACGTCGAGGGCCCGGTGGACGCGGTCTTCCACCTCGCCTCCCCGGCCTCGCCGCACGACTACGCGCGCCATCCGCTGGCCACGCTGAAGGCCGGCTCGCACGGCACGCTGCACGCGCTGGAGCTGGCCGGCCGCAAGGGTGCGCGGTTCCTGCTGGCGTCCACGTCCGAGGTCTACGGCGACCCGCTGGTGCACCCGCAGGTCGAGTCGTACTGGGGCAACGTCAACCCGATCGGGCCGCGCAGCCAGTACGACGAGGCGAAGCGGTTCGCCGAGGCGCTGACCGCGACGCACCGCACGCATCTGGGGTTCGACACGACGATCGTGCGGCTGTTCAACACCTACGGGCCGCGCATGCGGCCGCTGGACGGCCGCGCGGTGCCGACGTTCGTCAGCCAGGCCCTGGCCGGACGGGAGATCACGGTCGCCGGGGACGGCACGCAGACCAGGTCGCTGTGCTTCGTCGACGACACCGTCGCCGGGATCCTGGCCGCGGCGCGCGCCGGGCTCCCCGGGCCGGTCAACATCGGCAACCCGGCCGAGCTGACCATCCTGGAACTGGCCGACCGGGTGCGGGAGCTGTGCGGATCGGGCGCGCCGACGGTGTTCGTGCCCCGGCCGGGCGACGACCCGGACCTGCGGCGGCCGGACATCACGCTGGCGGTCTCGGCGCTGGGCTGGGCGCCGGTGGTGGACCTGGACAAGGGGCTGACCGCGACCATCGACTGGTTCGCCGCGCGGCTCGCGGGACGGGACGGCGCTCCGTCCGAGCGCGGGCGGTGACCTCGATGCGGCAGCACACGATCATGGTGCCGTTCCAGGGCGAGGGCTCCGGGACCGAGGAGCTGACCTGGGGCCAGTGGACCGTCTGGCGCATGATGACCGGCTTCGACGGGGTGTTCCTGGTCGGCGGAGCGATGCGGCTGGAAGAGGGCACGACCCTGGACCACCTCAAGCATCTGCTGGCGTTCATCATGAAGCGGCACGAGTCGCTGCGCACCCGGATCCGGACCGAGCCCGACGGCTCGCCCCGGCAGGTGCTCTCCGAATCCGGCGAGGTCGGGATCGAGATCGTCGACGTCGCGGACGGCGAGGACCCGGCCGAGGTCGCCGAGGCGATCCGGGTGCGGTACGAGTTCGAGCCCTTCGACATCGCGAACGACTGGCCGGTGCGGATGGCCGTCGTGCGGAAGGACGGCGTGCCGGACCACTTCGTGGCGATGTACCCGCACATGGTGATCGACGCCTACGGCTTCGACGCGCTGGTCGGGGACCTGGCGAACCTGGACCGCGAGACCGGCGCGGAGCTGGCTCCGCGGGCCGGCATCCAGCCCCGGGACCTGGTGCGCAAGCAGCGCGAGTCGGCGGCCGAGCGGCAGTGCCAGGCCTCGCTGCGGTACTGGGAGCGGTGGCTGCGGGAGATCCCGGCGCGGCGGTTCAACGGGCCCTACAAGGGCAGCGACCCGCGCTGGTGGGACTGCACGTACGACTCGCGCGCGGCGTTCCTGGCGGTCGGCGCGATCAGCGCGCGCACCGGTCTGCACAGCGGACCGGTGCTGCTGGCCGCGTACGCGGTGGCGCTGGAGCGGGTCACCAAGGCCGGGCCGAGCGCGATCCGGATGGTGGTGAGCAACCGGTTCCGGCCGGACTTCGCGGCCTCGGTCAGCGCGGTGGCGCAGCCGGGGCTGTGCGTGTTCGACGTCCGCGGCTGCTCCTTCGACGAGGCGGTGGTGCGCGCCTGGCACGCGCAGATCGCCACCGGCAAGAACGCGTACTACGACCCGCGGCGGCTGGTGGAGCTCCGCCTGCGGATCGAGCAGGAGCGCGGCGAAGAGCTGGACCTGATGCTCTACTTCAACGACCGGCGCAAGACACTGGCGCAGCCGGTGGCCGAACCCGAAGCGGTGGCGGACGCCGAGCAGATCTGGGACGCGGTACCGCTGTCCCGCATGACCTGGGGGATCCGGTCGAACTCGCCGGACGTCAAGGCCTACCTGGACGTCAACGGCAGCCCGGACACGCTGAACGTGACGCTGCGCGCGGACACGCAGGCCCTGACACCGGGCGAGCAGGTGACGGTCCTGCGCTCGATGGAGGAGGTCCTGCTGGCCGCCGCGTTCGACCCGGGATACCCGACCGGGGTCTGAATCGACGAGCGCGGTGTTTCGGCGGCTCCCTCCCTCAGGAGCACGAATCAGCCCTCAAGCACGAGCACGAGTAAGGAGTCCGGTGATGGAGACGACGACGAGTCAGACCACGAGTCCGACGGTGAGTCCGACGACATACCCGATGACGATCGGCCAGCTGTCCGTGCACCGCGACGTGGAGCGCATCCCGGCCGACCGGCTGTGGGAGGCGAACCTGCAGCCGGTGGTGTGGGACGTGCGCACGCCGTGCACGGTGGAGGACGTGTGGCAGGCGCTCGGCGCGCTGGCCGAGCGGCACGAGTCGCTGCGCACGAACTACCTGTTCGAGGCGGACGGCTCCCCGCGCCAGTTCCTCGGCGCCCAGGACGCCGCGGAGGTCCTGGCCCGCGTGGACCGCGGCGTCGCCGACATCGAGGAGCTGCCGGCGCTCCTGGCGAGCAAGTACCAGGAAGTGCTCGACATCTACCACGGGATCCCGTGGCGCGCGTGGGTCATCACCACGGACGGGGTCCCGACGAAGGTCCTGTACGTGGTGCACCACATAGCCGCCGACGGCGCGGCGACCCTGATCATGCAGGACGACTTCCACGCCCTGCTCGCCGGCGAACCACTGGACCCGCCGGCCGGCCAGCCCATCGCGATGGCCCTGGACCAGCAAGGCGCTGGCGCCTTCCGACTGCGCGCCGCGGAGCGGTACTGGCGCCGCACGCTGGAGGCGGCCCCGCGCCTGCCGGAGGTCGCGACCCCGAACACCCAGATGCTCGGCGCCGCCCTGCACACCGGCATCCCCCTGGAAGTGGCACACGCCGGGGCGGAGAAGCTGGACGTGAGCATGGCCTCGATCGTGCTGGCGGCGTACTACCACGCGCTGCGCACAGCCCTGGGCCGCTCGGCGGTGCTGCTGACGGCGATCTCGGCCAACCGCTTCGACCCGAGCATGGCCGGCGTGGTGACGTCGCTGACCCAGTGGGCCCCGATGGTCCTGGACTTCCACGGCGGCGAGCAGTTCGCGGAGCTGGCGGCCAAGGTCCACGGCAAGGCCCTGAACGCCTTCAAGAACAGCATCTGCGACCCCGACTACGTGGTCGACATCCGCGAGGAGTACTTCGAGAAGACCGACCCGCCGGTCGACAAAGGCTTCAGCACCAACGTGATCCTCGCCCCACCCGGCTTCGCCCCGGCAGTGGAACAGGAACCCCGCACAGTGGACTTCGCACCCCCGGCCCGCTCCTTCGGCCCAGGCTTCTACTTCATCGTCAGCGGCCTCGAGCGCATCGACGTGGCCGTCCGCAGCAACCGACCCGACGTCGACCAGCAGAAGCTGGCGACGATCCTCGACGTGTTCCACGAGACCCTGCTGGAGGTCGCCGGCCTGCCGGCGATGGGGTGACGGGGCCGCTGCGGCCCGGGCGCCCACGGGCTGGTGGCGCCCGGGCCGAGGCGGAGTTCTGAGGGACTCTGAGGGGAGTTCTCAGGGAGCGACAAAGACGACCGACCGCGACGATGCCTGAGCCGGAACCCGCACCCGGCTTGGGCGACGCTGCGGTCGGTTTTTTGGGCGCCGCTGGCCTATGTGTGGGTGCTGGTGGTTGCGGGTGGGTGTCGCGGGTGCGGTTTGTTTGTGGGTTGACAATCAAGGGCTTTTTTGACGGCTTCGCAGGGTTTTAAGAAGGATCCGCTGGGTGGCGCAGTTCGGTGGTGTGCCTGGGGACGCGTTGGCGGCTGGCGGCCGGGCTGGGCACGACCACGCACAGGTCCGAGTCACTGCGCATGCGTTGCGTAGGCGGCGATCGTCGGGCGTGGTGGGTGCCTAAGATCAAAGGCAGGCGCCTCCGGCGGGGGCACTCGAGACTCTGAGGGATCCCCAACCCCCCGCCTCGGCGGCGGTCCGAGTGTTGGTCGCCTTGTCCCGGATCCCTCGTCGCTGACGTCGCCCTAAAGGGAACCATCCCGGCCTGGCGGGGTAAAGCCGCATCACACGCTGCTGTGGTCCGGTTTCGTCCGGCTTTACCCCGCCAGGCCGGGATGGTTGTGCAAGCACCGCCGACAGCGACGAGGGATCCGGGACAACCCCACCTGTGGGAAAGATTCCCACCCCTTGGACACGCCACGTCACCACCCGCAGGTGTACGAACCCGAGTGGACCATGTCCACACCACAGGCCGGGGTTGTCCCGGGTTCCCCGTCGCGTCGGCGGGCGTAGCCAAGCTGACCGGGCCGGTGGTGTCAAGTCGCACGAAACCCCACCACAGCAGCAAGGGTCCGACTTGATACCACCGGACCGGTCTGCTTCCGTCAGGCGACGACGCGACGGGGAACCCGGGACAAGGCGACCACAAGCAACGACCGGCGCCCAACAGCGCGACCCCCCCCTCCCCGGAGCGAGGCCGCTCGCCGCGCAGGCGCCGCCGGAGGCCCTGCCCTTGACTTTCAGGTGCCCACCACACGCGGCCGCCGCCCGCCCACCTGACGTATGCGCAGCGACTCGGACCCGTGCGCGGTCGTGCACACGGACAACCGCCGGCCGCCAACGCGTCCCCAGGCACACCACCGAACTGCGTCCCCCAGCGAGGTCACCAAACCTTAGGCGAAGCCGTAAAAAGCTCTTAAAACCCACCAACAAACCGCACCCACACATCAAGCAGGGGCGCCGTTTTTGGGTGGGTGCGCTAGTGCGCGGGTGCTGGTGCTAGTGCCGGTGCGCTGATGCGGGTGCTGGTGCGCGAGCGGTTGCCGGAGCAGCACCGATCCGGGATGCATTCTCCCCCGCATCCCGGATCGGCAGTCTTCGCAGGCCGCTGTGCTGCGTCTCCCCCTCAGCTCAGCCGTGCGTCGTCGTGACGGCGAGGGTCCGCGACCCGGGGTTGCCCTGCTGCAGGCTGCTCCAGGAACCCACCGCGGTGAGGTTGCCGGGGCCGGTGGCCACGACCGAGAACAGGGTGTTGGAGTTGTCGCCCTGGGGGTCCTCGTTCGCGCCGGGCACGATGCTCCAGGCGGTGCCGTTCCAGTGCTCGGTCATGGTTTGGTTGACGCCGGCTGAGCCGGTGGCTCCGCCGACCGCCCAGACGTCGTTGGCGGAGAGGGATGTGACGCTTTCGAGGAAGTTGGCGCCCTGGTTGGGGGTGTCGACGTTCGGGATGGGCACCGAGGTCCACGCGGTGCCGTTCCAGTGCAGTGCGAGGTTGGTGGAGTCGCCGCCGGTGTCGCCGAGGCTTGTTCCCACGGCCCAGACGTCGTTCGCGGAGATGGCGTGTACTGACTGGAGTGTGACCTGGCCGATGGGCAGGATCGGTTGGTCGGTCCAGCGGGTGCCGTCCCAGTGCAGGATCAGGTCGTCGTTGTGGCCGCTCGAGTCGTCGACCTGGTAGCCGACGGCCCAGATGTTGGTCGGGGACACCGCGTTGATCGACCTGACGAAGTTGACCGACGAGTCCACGGCCGGGACCGGCACGACGCTCCACGCGGTGCCGTTCCAGTGCTCGAACAGTGGCAGGATCTGTTCCCCGCCGCCGGTCGTGAAGTAGCCCGCCGCCCACACGTCGGTGGCGGAGGTCGCGGTGACGCTGGTGAGGACGTTGCCTTCGGTGTCCGGGTTCGGGCTCGGCACGATCGACCAGCTGGAGCCGTTCCAGTGCTCGATCAGCGTGGTGTTCGCGGCGATGGACAGGTCGGAGTTCTGGAAGCCGACCGCCCAGGCGTTCGTCGGCGACACGGCCGCGACGGCGGCGAGCTGGCTGCCGGAGGTCCCGTCCGGGGTCGGCGAGACCGTCCACTTGGTGCCGTTCCAGTGCTCGGCCAGCGTGTGGTCGGTGGTGGTGGGGTCGGTGGCGAATCCGACCGCCCACACGTCGTGCGTCGACGTGCTGGCGGCCCCGGTCAACAGGTCATTGGAGATCGGCGCGGTGGCAGTGTTCGGAGTGGGGACGACCTGGAAGATCGAGCCGGCCGCGTCCGCCTCGGCGGCACCGGCCACCAGCAGGCCCGCGACGGTCAGCGCCAGGAAGGGGATCACTCTGTTGCGCATGCTGTCCTCTTGATGAGTCGATGGAACAAGTTCCTCTCATCCAGAGATACGGCGGGGGGTTACACGCAAAGCGCCAGAAAACCGCCCTCAACCGCAGCACCACACGCCCTGAGCCACCACCCCGCGCGCCTCACCCGCGCCCTCACCCCACAGGCTTCGCCTCGGCGGCCGCCCCCACCCCGGTCGCCGTCGCCGGATCGCAGGCCGCTGCGACGGCCAGCGACTCCATCGTCCGGGCCAGCGTCTCCATGTCCTCACTCGTCACGTGCCACGTGTCCGCCGACACCAGCACCGTGACCGCGTCGTCGTCATCGGGCACGTTGTCGATCGTGACCATCAGCCGCTCGTTGAAGAACGGCAGCGTGCTCCACACCACCGGCGCCGGCGTCGCCGCGGCCGCCGTCACCGCCTCGACGCTCGGCTCCGGGCCCGGGGCGGTGCCGCTGCGCTGCGAGGGCCGGTCGTTGTAGTAGCACAGCGCCAGCTCCTCCCCGCGCTCGCGTTCGACCGCGGCCAGCAGCGTCTTCCACTGCTCCAGGTCGAAGTACGCGTACTTGTACGTGCGCGTCACCGCACGCTGCGCGCGCTCGATCACGTCGTCCACCGTCGTGTCCGCGACGTCCACCACGAACAGGCCGCTCTGGCTGACGTTGCCGACGATGTCGGCCATGCCGGGCCGGAAGCGGTTGCTCACCAGCATCTGCGCGGCGGTCGGCTGCTCGCCGGTCAGGCGGGCCAGCGCCGTCGCGAACAGGCCGAGGACGACGGCGGAGACGTCGCAGTCCAGGCGGTGCGCGATGCGGGTCGCCCCGAGCAGCAGGGGAACCGACCGCAGCGTCGCCCTGCGGTAGCGGGATCCCGTCTCGGGCACCGCCGCGGTCGGTCGTCTTCTCGGCAGCGCGGCCAGCTGACGCTCCCAGTAGCGCAGCGACGCGTCGCTCTGCCGGCGGCCGGCGGGGGTGGCCTGCTGGACGGTCAGGTCCAGCGGGTGGGTCGGCACCGGGCCGCGGGCCTGGCCGGTCACCGGGTCGCGGTGCAGGAAGTCCTCGTACATCGCGAAGGCGCCGGCGCCGTCGGTCGCGAAGTGGTTCAGGACGGTCAGCAGGTGCGTCAGGACGCCGGCCCGGCGTATCAGGACCATGCGGATCGGGTACTCGTGCTCGTCGTCGAAGTTGCGTTCTTCGTGTTCTGCGACGAGCGCCGCCAGAGCCGCGTCGAGGTCGGCGGCGGGGTCGATGTCGAGGATCCGCAGCGGGGCCGTGCCGGAGGCGTGGACCACCTGGATCGGGGGACGGCCCGCCTCGAAGCGCAGCAGGGTCCGCATGGCCTGGAAGCGGTTCAGGTAGAAGCGGAGCTCGTCGGCGAAGTCCTCGACGGTCGCCGTCGGCGGCAGCTCGCGCAGCGCGCACATGTTCATCGACGAGCCGAGGTTCCGGATCGCGCCGAAGATGTGCTGCTGGCCCCAGTTCAGGCCGCCGCTGCCGGCGTCGTCGCCGGAGAACGGCACATCAATGGTCTGAGTCGATGCGACGAGGGACGCCAGGGAGTCCGAGAAAGAGTCCGAGGACGGCCCCGAGGACAAGTCCGAAGACGACTCCGAGGACGGCCCCGAGGACAGGCCCGAAGACACCGGGACCGTGGTCATCCCACGCCGCCCATGCTCTTGATCGCCAGCCGCAGCCATCTGCGGGTCTCCTCGGGGCCGAGCGCGGCGGCGCGCTGCTGTTCGAAGGTGAGCGTGTACCGGTCTATCTCGTCACCGCCGTCGACCAGGCACCAGCCGACGACGCCCCCGACGAACCCCACGTGCTCGGCCGGCTTGGTCGCCGGCGCGCCCTGTTTGGGGACGTGCTTGACCTGCCGTGACGGCCGGGCCTGCTTCTCCCCCGAGCCGAGCGTCATCAGCGTGAATCCGGTGTGCGCACCCGGATACACCCGGCCGTCCGGGATCACCCGGACCTCGGTGCGCGGATGCCGGGAGACCTCCAGCAAATACGCGGCCTGCCGCACCGCGACCGACCGGTCGCCCCAGCTGCGCAGCACCGCGTGCGCGTCCAGCACCACCTGCACCCGCGGCCCGGCCTCGACCGCGAGCCGGGTCTGGCGCCGGGTCAGCACCGAGGCCAGCGCCTGGCGCTCGCCGGGGTTCTTGTCGGGCCAGAGCCCTGCTATCAACATTCTGGTATAGGCCGCGGTCTGCAGGATGTCCGGCACGAACACCGGCGCGAACACGTCGAGGGCGACGCACGTGTCCTCGTACTCCAGGTAGCGCTGGAACGGCGCCGGCAACGAGCCGGCCTCGCCCTCCTGCCACCATGTGCGCCGCAGCGCCTGCGAAGCCTGCTCGACCAGCTCGTCGGTGGTCGAGGCGTCCAGGTCGTAGACCCGGCACAGGGCCCGCACGTCGTGCGGGTTGACGGCGTACTGTCCGTTCTCGATGCGGGAGATCTTCGCCGCCGACATGGCGTCGGCCGGAGTGAGCCGGTGGGCCACCCGTTCCAGGGTGAGTCCGGCGTTCACGCGGTGGGCCCGCAGGGCGGCCCCGATCCTACGGTGCCGCAGAGTCGCGCGTTCGGTCATGGATGTCGATCCGCCCCCTGACGTCGTCACGGCTCCATCAGGCCTCGACCTTACTGGTCCGTGCGGCCGCTGTAAACTGGAGTGAATGGAATGACGGAACTTGATTCACATCAGCTGTCGCGACGTGGTGGCCAGCCGATTCCCGCCGCGGTGGCGCAGCCGCCGCAGAAAGCCCAGCACGCCCGACGTGCCTCCAGCCCAGCCTGCACTGCTCCGCGTAAGTTCGACATCAGGGAAAACCGGCTGTGACCAGGTTCCCCCGCTGCGGGCCAGGATCAGCCGGGCGATCAGCGCTGCCTCGTCCCACCGGCGCTCGTCCCCGGTGGCCTCGGCCAGGTCGATGAGGAAGTCCCCGACGCCGGCCAGACCGCAGCACTGGACCACCTGTGGCATCCGCGGCGCGATCCGGACGCAGGCGTCAGCACACTGATCAGCGAGTTCAAGGTATCTCAGCTCACCGACACACTCCGCCGCCCGAATCAGCACGCTGCCGATCCCGGCCAGCCCCCGGCACCACGAGCCGTAACGCCGTGAGCCGTCGGGGGCCAGTGCCCGGGCCAGGAGCCCGGGTATCAGGGCCGCGAGACGGTCGCAGGCCGCGCGGGCCGCGGCCAGCGCTTCAACGTGCGCCGCGTCTCCAGCGCCTCGGACCCCTGCACCGACCTCGGTCTCAACCCCGACGCCGAACCCGGCCCCAGCCCCGACAGCCCGGCTGTACTCGGCGAGGAAGTAGGCGACCCCCGCGTCCCCGTGCGCGATCCCCGCCGCGAGCGCCGCGTTGCCGGGCTTGGCCGCGTCGGTCGGGGTGAGCGTCGCGATCCCGCTGGTGATGAGCCGGTGGCATTCGGCGGCACCGGCTAGGTGGAAGTCCCGAACCCCGCTGTACGCCGCCGAAACGAAGGCGTCCGCGAGCCGGAGATGACCGAGTCCGATGCCCGCCGCACCTTCGATGAGATCGGCCTCCGGCGGCCCTCCGTCGAGCCGTCCGCGCGGGAGCAGGCCGTCGTGGTCGTAGGGCAGACCGGCCTGCTGGAGGAACAACGCCACGCCCATCCGTCCGGAGTACAGGCTGGCGGACAGGTCCCGGGCCTGCCGCGCCGTCCAGCGCGCCAACAGCTCGACGACGTCCGCGACGCCCGGCCGGTCCCGGTGCTGGAGCAGTTCCCAGCCGAGCCCGGAGCTCCCGGCGTACAGATCGGTCGGCCCCGAGCCTTCCCGGACCGTGTCCCGCGCGGCTTGCGCGCAGTACGCGACCGCGTCCTCGATGATCTCGTCGAGCAGGTCGCCGTCCGGGATCGGCGGCAGGTGGCCGGCGTCGGAGACGTTCATCAGAGTCCGGATACGCCTGGACACCGCGGGCGCGACGTCGGCCGCCTCCAGACCGGCGAGCGTCCGGTCGCGGTTGACCGCGGCGTCGTCGTCGATGAGGACCGGCTCCAGACCGGTGGCGGCGAAGCCCAGGGTGACGCCGAGCGCGTAGAGGTCGTCGGCCGGGTCGGGAACGTCGGCGTCGTCCTGCGCATGACCCGGCGGCCGGTAGCCGAGTGTGCCGCCGCCGGGTCCGAGGCCGTCCAGCGCGCTGATCCCGAAGTCGACGAGGTGCGGACGCCCCGCGGCGTCCAGGACCACGTTGTTCGGCTTGAGGTCCCGTACGACCACACCGCGCCGGTGCACCTCGTCCAGCAGCGCGGCCAACCGGTCGGCCAGCGCGAGCGGATCGCGATCCGGGTCGCCGGACCGGTAGGGCCCGTGCTCCAGGACCTCGCGCCGCAGATCCCGGCCACCGCAGTCGGCCAGCACCAGGAACTCGTCGCCGGCGTGCTCGAAGTAGTCGACGAACCGCGGGATCCCGTCGATCCCGTCCAGCTGCTCCAGGACCAGGCGCTCGTGGCGCAGCCGGTGCCGCGCGTCCAGCTCGAAGTCGTCCTCCGCGACGAAGGCGCGCGCCTGCTTCAGCACGACCCGCGTGTTCCGGGCGCGGTCGATCGCACGGTAGACGTTGCCGTGCGCCGCGCGCACGATCCCGGCGGTGATCTCGTACCGGCCGCCGGCCAGCGAGGCGGAGGTGCGGTCCGGCCGCGCGTCCGACGCGTCGGACCGGAACGGGTCGACCGCCCACGGCGGACACCGGTAGTGCCCGGTGGCCAGGCCGTCGAAGCCCTGTCCGTCAGGGCCGATCATCACCGATTCCAGGCGTCCGCCGGACCCGGTGCGGTAGGTGGCCTCGAAGGGCCCGTAGCGGTAGTAGACCGGAGCGGAGGGCGATACCCGCATGTCACTCAGAACGCGCGGACCGTCGATCCCGTTCAACGCCTCGACCAAGGCGGAAGCGATCTCGACGACGGTGCCGGGGGCCGGGTAGACCGTGACGGCCTTGCCGACCGCGCCAGGGCTGCGGAACCCGGAGTTGAGGGCTCGGAGGATCTCCGGGGTCCGCGCGTACTTCACGTGGCACACGTACTCGTCCAGCAGCGGCAGGACGCGGGCTACGACCTCCTCCAGTGTCGCCGGGCGGGCCGAGACGTGCAGCTTCCAGCCGTGCGCCACCCCGGGCATCCGCGGATCGACACGGTGCACCCAGTTCTCGTCGGTCCGCCTCCGGCGGCCCGCGGTGGCTTCGCTCATCTGCGGTACCGGGGTGCTACAGCTCGCAGTCGAAGCGGGTGGTGGCCGTCGGATACGGGTTCGGCAGGCACGCCTGGTGCTCGCGCGAGTCGGTGTCCTCGAAGGCGAGGAGCTTGTCGAGGATCACCAGGTCGGCGTCCGCGGAGGCGAGGAGCTTGTTGGACACCACGCGGTCCGCGGCAGCGGACGCGAGCAGCTTGTTCGACAGCACGCGGTCCGCGGCGGCCGACGCGAGCAGCTTGTTGGAGACCACGCGGTCCGCAGCCGCGGAGGCCAGGAGCTTGTTGGAAACCACACGGTCCGCAGCGGCGGACGCGAGCAGCTTGTTGGACACCACGCGGCTGCCGTCCGCGCTCGCGAGGAGCTTGTTCGACACCACCCGGCTGCCATCGGCGCTCGCGAGGAGCTTGTTGGAGACGACGCGGTTGGCGTCCGTGCTCGCCAGGAGCTTGTTGGAGACCACGCGGTTGGCGTCCGCGCTCGCGAGGAGCTTGTTCGACACCACCCGGTTGGCGTCCGCGCTCGCGAGGAGCTTGTTGGAGACGACACGGTTGGCGTCCGCGCTCGCCAGGAGCTTGTTGGACAGCACCCGGTCCGCGCTGACGGCCAGCACGTCGCGAACGTTCCGCTTGAGCGAGTCGCGCAGGTTGCGCTTCAGCGGCTCGCGCACGTTGAGCTCGCGCACGTTCGCGCTGCGCAGCGGCTCACGGACGTTGCGCTCGCGCACGTTGAGCTCGCGCACGTTCGCGCTGCGCAGCGGCTCGCGCACGTTACGCTCACGGACGTTGAGCTCCCGGACGTTGGCGCTCCGCAGCGGTTCGCGCACGTTGCGCTCACGCACGTTGCGCTCGCGGACACTGAGCTCGCGCACGTTGCGCTTGAGCGGCTCACGCAGGTTCTGCTCCGCGAGCAGCGGGCTTGCAGTGGGCATGAACGACCTCCAGGTTGGGAGGGATCAAGGAATGAGTCAGCGGTCTGACTCTTTTGGGAACCTAGAACAATTCATTCTGGCTGACAAGACCTCAAGTGCCGTCCACGACGGCTGTCGCCCGATCGATTAGCATGGACCCCGATTCGGGCTCGTGGGGGCAGGCATAGAGGGGGTCGACGGGGTGGCACATGACGGGCCTGGCGGACGAAGGACGCTCGCGGAGAAGATCGACATCCTCTTCCAGACGGTGCGGCGGCCCAACCGGGAGATGTTCAGCAACGACGAGGTGGCCACGGCCTGCCGGGAGGCGACCGGCGAAAGCTTCTCGGCGACCTATTTGTGGCAACTGCGCACGGGGCGCAGGGACAACCCCACCATGCGACATCTGGAAGCTCTGGCGCAGTTCTTCGAAGTCCCGGTAGCCTATTTTTTCGACGATGATCAGAGTACTGCCATCGCACGCGAACTGGAGCTGCTCGGCGTGCTGCGCGACGCCGGGGTGCGCAACGTCGCGCTGCGGGCGTTGACGTTGTCCCCGGAGGGCATCGACACGCTCAACGACATGATCGACGTCCTGGTACGGCACGAGGAGAAGGCCCGCACGGCGCAGGGCAAGGGCGGGGCCGAAGAAGACTGACGTCGAACCATCCGGCGAGGCGAGCCGGCGCGGAAGAGGTGGCCTGTGGGGACGCGCGACGGCCGGGCCGAACTGTGGCGCAGGTGCCAGAACGTGGTGGACCGGCTGGATCTGCCGGACCCCTTCGACGCCGAGGGCTTCATCGCCGCGCTGGCCCGCAAGCGCGGCCGGCCGATCGAGCTGATCGGGGTGCCGGCCCGTCCGGACCGGCCGTGCGGCCTGCTGGTCACCACCGCGCGCACCGACCTGATCATCTACTCCAGCGACACCAGCACGGTGCACCGCCAGCACATCCTGCTGCACGAGGCCGCGCACCTGGTCTGCGAGCACGACGCGGCGGGCCCCGGGCCCGGCGGCGGCGGCGTCGGCACCCTGCTGCCGCACCTGTCCGCCTCGCTGATCCGCAGCGTCCTGGGCCGCACCGTCTACACCGAACCCCAGGAACGCGAGGCCGAACTGATCGCCACGATGATCCACCACCGGGTGGCCCGCGGCCGGACCTCCCCGCCCCGGCCCGTGCCGCCCCGCCCGCGGGCCGACACGGTGATCGAGACGATCTTCGGCCGCGGCGAGGTCTGACCCGCCGATGTCCGACCTCGCCGCCTACCTGGGCGCGGCGGTGCTGGTGGCGCTGGCCGCCTGGGCGTTCGCGGTCGAAGTGCGCGGCGGCCGGCACCCGATCCGCTGGGCCGGCCTGGCCTTCGCGCTGCTGGAGGGCTGCTCGCTAGCGCTGCTGGCCCCCGGCACCGTCGGCCTGGGCCACACCGGCGTCGACGGCCTGTCGCTGATCGCCCTGGGCGACACCGTCCGCACCGCCGCGCTGAGCTTCCTGATGCTGCTGGCCTGCCTGCTCAACCCGCGCCCGGCGCGCCGCCGCTCGCCGTCGGGCCAGGCCGCGGTCGCGGTGTCGGTGCAGGTCGTGATGGTCCTGCTGTTCGTCGCCGCGCGGCCGACGCTGAGCGCCGACGGGAACCTGGTCGCCGACTCGCACGGCCGCTGGCCGCTGGCCGCGCGGGTGGCGCTGTTCGCCGCCTACGCGGTGTGGGCGCTGGTCGAGCTGTTCATCGCGATGCTGCCGCAGGCGCGGCTGGCCCCGACCGGCCCGCTGCGCTGGAGCGTGCGGCTGATCCTGGCCGCGGTGTGCGTCGGCGTGGTGTGGTCGCTGTGGTCGTACGACGACATCATCCAGGTCCTGCGCCACGGCTGGCTGGACGGCAGCGAGGACACGGCCTCCAACATCCTGGGCGCGATCTGCGCGACGCTGGTGGTCGCCGGGACGCTGGTCGGGAAGTGGAGCGTGGCGTTCCACGCGACCGTGCGCTGGGTGCGGCTGTGCCGGTGCTACCTCGTGATGGGGCCGCTGTGGTCGGCGCTGCACCAGGCGATGCCGCAGATCGGGTTCCCCGGGGGCGGCCGGCCGCTGTTGGCCGGACGGCCGGCGGGGATCGAGTTCGCGCTCTACCGGCGGGTGATCGAGATCCTCGACGGCCGGCTGGTGCTGCGCGCGTACCAGCATCCGGCGGTGACGGCGTGGCTGGCGCACGCTCCCCCGGACGCAGCGCTCGTCGAGGCCGCGACGATAGCCACCGCTTTGGAGAACATGCGGCAGGGACGCCGGTTCACCGGCTCGCGGGAGTCCGGCGCCACGGTCGCCACGGCCGCCGGGGACGCCGGGGACGTCGGGGACGTCGGGCTCGCCCCGACCGACCTGGACGCCGAAGTGCTGTGGCTGTCACGGGTGGCCTGGGCGTTCCGGCGCTCGCCGCTGATCCCGGAACTGCTGGAGCGGTTGCGCGCCGAGGAAGGGTGAAGTGGGGACGTCCCCACTTCACCCTCGCCGCCGTCAGCCCTGCGAGCTCTGCAGCAGCTGCGCGATGTCGATGGTCTGGTCGGCCGGCGGCGCGGTGACAGTGACCGGCGTGCTGCCCCAGTCGCTGTAGGTGAGGTCGCCGGCGACGGTGCCGACACTCGTGCTCTCACTGAACTTGATCTCGACCGGCAGGCCGCTGCCGTCGACCCACACGTCGTAGCTCGTGCTGGTGACGCCGGCCTGCTTGATCGTGGCGGTGAGCGAGTCCAGGTCCTGCTGGGTCAACCCGCTGCCGGCCGAGTCCTTGACCAGATCGGCCGGGGAGAGGTTGCCCGCGAAGTGCAGCGTCTGGACGCCGCCGCGCTGCTCCTGGCCCACCTGCTTCAGGTCCGGCGAGGCCAGCAGGCCCTTGAGCTGCGTGCCCGGGTCGTCGTTCTTGCCCATGTCCTTCACGAACGAGAAGCTCGACAGCCCCGGGATGCCGCTGAGGTTGTTGAAGTCGATCTTCATCCACTGCTTGCCCTGCAGCGCGGCCGCCAACTGCGGGCTGTTGCCCATGTTCATGTAGGCGACCATGCCGGTCATCCGCATCTCCATCTGCCCCATCTGGGACAGCGCGGCGCCGGCCTGCGGGTCGGTGGAGGACACGGTGACGGTCAGGTCCATGGCCGGCGAGGAGCCGAAGGACATGGAGCCGGAGGCGTCCTCTTTCGCCGTCGGCAGCGTGAGGGTCATGTGGACCTTCGCGCTCTGCTTCGCGGCCACCGCCTTGGTGGACGCCGCGACCGCCTGCGGCGCGGTCATCTTCGCCAGCAGCGTGATCGACTGGTTGGAGACGACGCCGGAGCCGCCGGAGCCGCCGCCCTGGGCCGACCCCGTGGTGCCGGACGTCGAACAGGCCGTGCCGGCCGCGGCGACCGCGGCAGCGACGACCGCGATCGGAATGATTCGGTTCTGACGCATTTGATCCCACCCCCATGCGTGAATGACGAGAACTAAATCGTAGCTCCGCGAAGGAACTGTCGTGGCTGCTATTGCGCCAGCATGATCCCGACGAACAGGGACGCCAGCGCGGTGATCCCGGTGAGCGCGCCGAAGGCCGCGATCGCACCCTTGGTCTTGGCCTGCGCGTGCATGTAGGCGGTGAGGCCGGAGGCGGCCACCACGACGTACTTCACGATCAGCGTGGTGTGGTACGAACCGTGGTCCTTGTCGTGCTCGGCGATGACGTTCCACACGCCGGTGAGGATCAGGACCGCGAAGGCCGGCCAGGCGATCCGGTTGAAGCCGTTGGCCGCCGCCTTGGGCACCTCGGACCCGGCCTTGCGCAGCACCGGCACCAGCGCGGCCAGCGTGATCTGCCCGCCGACCCAGATGGTCGCGGCCACCACGTGGAGGAACAGGCGGATCGTGTCCCAGTGCACGGCGAGCATGGCGGGCCTTTCTTCGGCGGGGCGGGGCGGACCGTATTCTGCCGCACGGCGCCGGGGCTGCTGGAAGGTGGTTAGGCCGAACGGCGCCAGGAGTGCGGGAATGATCACGGAGAGTCCTTATCGGACGCCTACTGGGGGTCCCATACGGTGCTTCGCGGACGACGGCTCAAGCCAACGGGGGCAAGGCCCGTCCACTCCGTGAAGGAGAACGATCACCATGTCTTTGCGTACAAACCGCCGCCTGCGCGTGCGGACGGCGCTGGGCGTCACGCTGGCCGCGGGGCTGGCTGTGGCGACCGCGACCGCCGCGATGGCCGGCGGCTCGCATAGGACGGGCCATACGGCCGCCGACACTGCGGCGGGCCGGACGGCAGCCGGTGTGACGGTCGGCACCGGCACGTCCCACAGCCTGTCGCCGAGCTACTTCGGCTTCGCCTTCGACTACGGAGGCGGCAGCATCTACCCCTCGGGCACGACCGGCTACCCGGCGGCGGCCTACCCCGAGCTGGCGGCGCTCTCGCCGGCGACGGTGCGCTGGCCGGCGGGGACGTCGGCGAACTACTGGGTCTGGACCAAGGGCCAGCCGGTGGGCGACCCCTACATGACGCCGAACCCGACGCCGGACTTCCACACGTACCTGTCGGACCTGGAGAAGGCGTACAACCAGACCCACGTGCCGCCGGTCTTCGTGCTCAACGTGATGACCGACTCGCTGGCCGACCAGGAGAAGATGCTGGCGCAGGCCCAGACCGACGGGATCCCGGTCGACTACGTCGAGCTGGGCAACGAGCTGGACCTGTGCTTCAACAGCGACTACGCCAAGTACTTCCCGACCGGCACGGACTACGGCTCGACGGTCGTGGGCCCCTGGTCGCTGGCGCTGCACAACCTCTACCCGGACCTGCAGATCGCGGCGGTCGCGGGCTACGAGGACCCGACGAACGCCTGCGTCCGGGACCGCACCTGGAACCTGGACACCCAGAACGCGGTCGCGGCCACGGTCGCGAACGGCACCGGCCGCGAGCCGGACGCGTACATCATGCACGTCCACCCGACGTACCCGAACGCGCTGACCTCGTCCAACGTCGGTGACTTCCTCGCCGGCCCGGACAGCTGGCCGGCGAAAGTCCAGAAGACCGCGACGCAGAGCGACTTCCCGCTGCCGAAGCCGGTCTGGCTGACGGAGGTGAGCTTCAGCCTGTCGGACACCTTCACCGACCCGCCGCAGGACACGTACGGCGTGGCGCTCTACAACAGCAGCCTGCTGATGCAGCTGGCCGCCGGCGCCCCCGCCACCGACCTGGCGGAGTTCTGGGCCGCGTTCGGCAGCGAGAACTCGTACGCCTACACCGCCGACCCGAAGAACGACGTCCCGCTCGCCCTGACCCCGGACGGCCTGGCGACGCAGTGGCTGGCCCAGGCCGGGACCAAGGCCACCTCGGTGACGCCGCTGACGTTCACCGGCGGCCCGACGATCGGCAACGGCAGCCCGGGGCTGGTCGGCGTCAGCTTCAGCGGCGGCGGGACCGCGCACACGGTGCTGCTGAACCTGAGCAGCACTCCGGTGACGGTGCCGGTGTCCGCCGGCGGCCCGGTGCCGACGGGGACGTACCAGCAGGTCGCGGGGGATCCGACGGCGATCGTGCGGACGGCGGCTTCGCTGAGCCCGACGACGGTGACCGCGAGCAGAACGCTGACGCTGCCTGCGTACTCGATCAGCAAGATCTGATGCGCGTGGCGGGTTCCTAGCGGTGGCGGTCCCGGTGCGCTTCGGCGAGCCGGGACCGTTCTCCTATATAAGCGTTCTCCTATATATATGGGTCCGCACACGCGGCTCTCAGCCGTTCCGGTCCGAGGTGATGATCTGGGCGGCCTTCTTCCGCAGGCCGGCCAGGTCCGCCTTCAGCGTGGACAGCTGGCTGCCGTACTTGGCGATGTACTGATCGTCGTAGGCTGATTCCAGGGCCACCACCGTCCCCATGTAGCCCGTGGAGATCTTGCAGCCGATATCCGCCTTCGTCGTCGCCACCTCGGCGGGCGTGTGCGTGAACTGCTTCACCACGGCCGTGCTCGCGCCGGGCGGCGGGGCCCACTTCGGGTCGAGGAACGCGGCCTCCGGTGAGGCGTACTGGAAGCCCTGCTTCGCCATGCAGCTCGACCATTGGCTGTTGGCCGCGGTGAGGCGGGGATCGGTGGTGGGGACCTGCGGCCCTCCAGCGGGAAGCGCTTGGACGAACAGGGCGGGTCGCGGACTGCCGATCTCCTGGGCCGCGGATTTCTGGCATCCGCCGGCGGGGATCGGCCTTCCCTGGTAGGCGGTCGCGAGCTCACCGGTGGTGGAGTCTCTGCCGTACTCGACTTCCTGGACCGCGCTCATGTTCGGCCGGCTCTGCGGCGTGCTCGGGTCGTCGACGGAGACCCGGTCGTAGCCCTTCGAAGGGTCGGCGGCCGTGTCGAAGTAGCCGTAGAGAGCGGTGGACGTGTTCCGCTTCGCCGCCGCTTCGTCGAGCCCGATGTCGACGGTGGGTAGTCCGGACAGGCCGAACGTCTTCATGCACGCGTCCGCCAGGACGTCCTGCGCCTTCTCGTACTGTTTGACGTCGTCGGCCTGCGCCAGGTACGCGTCGATCGGGCGGCTCAGCTGCGTCGACGACGTCACGGCCGGGACCGTGCCGAGCGCGGGAAGCGACTGCCCGCCGGACGCCGACGAGCACGCGGAGCCGAGGACGATGAGGGCTACGGTGACGGCCGCCGCGGGCCACTTAGCGTTCGAAGCCATTGCCGATAACTCCTCATTCGGCCGGGGGGGTGAAGGTGCGGAGGATGAAGAAAGGCCGCGCGGCGGCCCATACCGCGCGGCTGAACCAGCGTGCTTCAATGTGAGCGGTGGTGGGCACCGCTAGACCCGGTGCCCACCACGTTTCACCAGCACTCGGAAGACGGCTGGATGCACATCTCGGTGATGGTGGTGGCCTGGAAGTTGTCAGAGCCACCGACGCTGAAGGTGTGCTGAAGGCCGTCGGTGCCCCTGACATAGCCGCTCATCACACCGCCGTCGGCCTGGTAGATGTTGTTCAGGTGCGGGTTCATGGCGCCCGGGTCCGCGAAGCCGAAACAGACTCCGTTGGTGGCGACCAGGTTCGACGTGTTGTTGTTGCAGCCGGCCACCTGGATGGCGTTGGCCGGGGCGGCCAGCGCGACACCGCCGGCGATGATCCCCGTGATCATGGCGGCTGCGGCGAACCTCTTGCGTGCACTCACTTGTGACTCCTCTGGTAGGCATTTGTCAGCACTCTGATGCGTGCCGACGACCACAAGACGTCATCGTGATCGCGACAGCCGAGAGCGTCAAGATCGCTACCGGGAGTGACGGTGGGGAATGGCGAACTATGCCCGATTTGACAGCGACACCTTGAGCGATTGATCGCCCGTTTTCTGCTGGAATGCCGAGAATCGGTGCCCGCCATGGCGTGACTCAGGTCACACCACTATTTCAAAACTCTTCTAAAGAGGTTACTTAGGGCACTGACAAGCGTCCCGACGCGGCGATCCAGCCCAACACCGTGTCCAAAACCTCATCTGGCGACACGTCGTACACCGCACCCTCGGCAGCGAGGACGGCCAGCGCGTGGACCGCCGACCACAGCGCGAACACCATGCCGGGGCTGTGCGCCGACAGCGCGTCGAGGAACGGGTCGAGGCAGCCGGTGATGAGGGTCCTGACAGTCTGCGCGCTGCCGTGGCACGCCATGGCGAACAGGCCCGGTTGGGACTTCGCGAAGCCGATGTAGGCCTCTGCGACCGCCCGGAGGGATGCGGCCGCCACCGCACCCTCCGCTCCCCCGCAGCCCGCCGGAACACTGCCGATGGCAGCGTCCACTCCCTCCGCGAGGAGCGTCAGGGCCCTGTCCCTCGTGGCCGTCAGGAGTTCCTCCGCCTCCGCGAAGTGGCGGTAGGCGGCCGGCGGGGTCACGCCCACGCTGCGCGCGACGCCGCGAACCGTCACGGCTGCGGGGCCGCCGTGGCGTGCGAGGTCCAGGGCGGCGTCGGTGAGGGCGGCTCGGAGGTTGCCGTAGTGGTACGAGGAGCGGTAGGCGGGCATCGCGGTCAGCGCTTCGGGGCGGGGAACTGGCGGGCCACGAAGGTGTCGAAGGCGGGGTCCGGCAGGAGGCGGCGCATGGCCAGGGCGGCGCGGGCCAGCGGGCCGACCGGATAGCGGGCTTTGGGCCGGCGAGCGGTCGCCGCACGCTCGATGGCGGCGGCGACCTTCTCCGGCGGTACCGCGAAGCGCCCAGCCGAGGTGCGTCCTTCGTGCACTGCGATGGCCCAGGTCGCCAGGTCGTCGTAGAACTCCTGGTAGGGCGACTCGGGACGGCCCGCGAACTGCATCAGCGCGGTGGCGAAGAACTGTGTGCGCACGGTCGCCGGCTCGATCAGCGACACCCCGACGCCGAACTGCGCCACCTCCATCCGCAGCGAGTCGCTGTACGCCTCCAGCGCGTGCTTGGTCGCGTGGTACAGCGCGCCGCCGGGCGGCGAGAAGCGCCCCAGGATCGAGGAGACGTTCACGATCCGCCCCGATCCCTGCTCCCGCATGCCCGGCAGCACCATCTGCGTCAGCCGCAGCGCACCGAACAGGTTCGTCTCGAACGACTCCCGCACACTGTCCAGCGCCACCTCCTCCACCGCCCCGTGCACCCCGCTGCCGGCGTTGTTCACCAGCACGCCGACCGCACCGTGGTCCTCGACGATCCGCTTGACCACGGCGTCGGCCGACGCCTCGTCCGTCACATCCAGCCGCAGGGTGCTGATGCCGAGCTCGGCGAGCGGGGCCAGGGCCTCGGGGTCGCGCCCGGTCGCGTAGACCGGGAGCCCGGCCCGGTGCAGACGCAGCGCCGCGGCCCGGCCGATGCCGCTGGAGCAGCCGGTGATCAGAGTCGCACGCGAAGGCGTCATCAGAGGTTCCCTTCCTCAGTGCCCTGGCGTCAGTGGACTGACGCCGCAAGCGACCAGCGCCGCCGCCTTCCACTATGTCGCCGCGCGCGGACGGTGATTTATTCTGACTTGCGCTTGCCGACTTACTCGGCGCTCCTGCTTGATGTGTGGGTGCGGTGGGTGCGGTGGGTGTGGCGGGTGCGGTTGCGCTGGCGGCCGGCGGTTGTCCGTGTCCACGACCACGCGCGGTCGTGTCCAGCATCACCCGCCGGCCGCCAACGCGACGCCAGGCACGCCACCGAACTGCGTCCCCCTGCGAGGTCACCAAACCTTAGGCGAAGCCGTAAAAAGCTCTTAAAACCCACAAAAAAACCGCACCTGTCACACCCACACACAGGCCAACAGCGCCCCCTACTCCGCCGCCGCGACCGGGTCCAACTCCAGCCCGACCCCACCCAGGTCCCGGGTGATGTCCTCCAGCCCCCGCCGCCGGGTCTCGGGACCGGTGACCAGGAAGCACACCGCGGCGATCACCAACGGGATCGCCCCGATCAACGCCGTGGTGCGGATCCCGGGCACGTTCGGCTCGCTGACCACCACCGCCAGGATCAGCACGCCACCGGCCTTCGTCATGCCGGCGGCCAGGCCGGTCCCGCGTGCCCGGATCCGCGTCGGGTACAGCTCGGAGGCGTACGCCGCGACCATCGCGACCACCGAGCTCACCGCCGACAGGGGCACGATCAGCAGCAACGACAGCACCATCCGGTGGTGCGCCAGGGAATCCCCGCCGATCACGAACCCGGCCATCGCCGCCGCCGTGGCCGCCGACGACACCGCGATCGACCTGCGTCCGCCGAACCGGTCGTACAGCCACGCCATCAGTACCGTCAGCGGCAGCCCGATCAGTGCGGCGTTGCGCACCACGTAGGCCGAGTTGACCGCCGAGTAGCCGATCCGCTGCAGGTTCGTCGGGACCCACAGCTGGAAGCCGTACGTCACCAGGCCGACGCCGAGCCCCAGCACCGTGATCGCGCCGGTCGGTCCCAGGAACGGCCGACGCAGCAGCGTGGCGTAGCCGGCGCGCGCGGGGACCGTGCCGGCCTCGGGGGTGTCAGGACCCTGTACCTCCCGTGCACCGTACCGAGCCATGATCGCCTCGGCTTCGGCCCGCCGGCCCCGCGCGATCAGATACCGCGGCGACTCCGGGATCCAGTGGTTCAACACCAGCAGCAGCACCCCGGTCGGGATCCCGATCAGCCACAGGATGCGCCAGCTGTAGTGCGGCACCAGCTTGGCCGCCAGCCAGCTGGTGATGACGTAGGCCAGCGCGATCTCCCCGCCGATCAGGACCATCAGCCCGCCGCGATGGCGGGCCGGGATCGTCTCGGCCATCAGGGCGAAGGTGATCGGCAGCATCCCGCCGGCCGCGATCCCCATCATCAGGCACATCAGCAGGTTCCACTGGAACCCCGGCATCGCGCCGCAGATGGACGTCGTCACGAACAACAGCCCCGCGTACATGATCGAGGCCCGCCGGCCGGCCCAGTCCGCGAACGACCCCCACACCAGCGAGCCCAGCACGGTGCCGCTGATCCCGACCAGCGGCAGCCAGGCGGCGGCCGGATGCCCGTGCGGGTTCCCGGGAGCCTTCAGGCCGTACTCCTTGGCGAAGCCGGGGACCACAAACCCCAGCGACGTGGGCTTCATGACGTCGATGGTCACCGCCACCGCCATCACCGCCAGCAGCGCCACGTGCTGGCGCCGGATCGGAGCGTCGTCCAGCGCCTGCACCCGCACCCGCGTCACCGACCGCCGCAGTCCGGCGCGATCGCCCGGCAGGACGCCGTAGAGGGCGGCGACCAGTCCGATCCCGATCAGCACCATACCGATGATCATGGCGGGATCCGGCGCCATCCCCTTGAGGTGGTAGCCCATGTCCCGGGCGCTGTAGTACATCGGCAGGTGGAGCAGCACTCCCGCGGTACAGCACAGGGCGCCCGACCAGAAGGCGATCGGATGCTCGAAACCGCGTGCCCACGACGCGCGTTCACTCGGGACGGTCTCGGTCGGCGGGGTTCGGCGCACGCGGCGGCTCCTTCAATAGCAGTCGGAAAGTCGCCACATATAGTCGATCCCTGCTAAACGTACGGCTTCTCCCAACGTGCGCTTTCTGGTGGAAAAATCAAATCTGTCAGGCGCAGTGCGGGGACGTGAGCAGTTCCACCGCCGCGCGAGCCGGCCGATCGGTGCGCGAAGCACGCGGCGCGACGGACTGCCCCGCCGCGACCGGGCGACCCGGTACCACGTACTGCGCGACCTCCGGCAGCGCCGCCCCGTCCAACTCCGGCAGCGCGACCAGCACCGGCAGGTCGAGAAGCCCCAGCGGATGCAGTTCCAGGTCGAGGTCGACGCTCTTGTCCCGCCGCATGTGCAGCGGTTCGACCGAGCCGACGAACAGGGGCCTGCGAATCCACGGCCGCGGATCGACGTCGCGCAGCCCGACCGCGGCGGCCCGGATGAACCAGGCGCCGTCGGGCACGTCGTCGAGCCGGAACGGCCCGGGCGCGTCCAGGACGTCGCAGGCCACTGGCATGCCCTGCGCGATGGGGCTGTCGAAGGCGCCGATGTAGATCCGCAGCGGCGCGGCAGTGGCCGGCAGGCCCACCAGCCCGCGCACCACACCGCGGGCGCCGGGGACGACGGCGGGCAGCGGAACCGGCATGCCGGACCGGGACAGCTGCCGGTAGCGCGCCGGCGAGACGCCCACGCTCTTGGTGAAACGGCTGGTGAAGGTGCCCAGGCTGTTGTACCCCACCTCGTAGGCGATGTCGGTGACGTTCCTGGAGGACTGCAGGAGGATGTTCTTGGCCTTCGCCAGCCGCACTGCCGCCAGGAATCGGCAGGGCGATGTCCCGGTCAAGGACCGGAAGACTCTGGAGAAGTGGAATCGGCTCAGACTCGCCGCCGCGGCCATCTCCGACAGCGTCAGCGGTTCGTTGTACCGGTCCCACATGACTTCGATGGCGCGTTCCACCGCCGGTTGCATGGTTCGTCTCCCCTGAAAGGATGAGCTGGCCAGGCGTCGCGCGCCTTTCCTCGCCGGCCATCGAACCCGGTGGCAATGCCCGCGGCGGGACCGGATGGAGAACCCGAATCCCGCCACCTTGCATATTTCCCAGCCCCAGCCCCGGGGTCAGGCGGTGTCGCACCACCGCCCTCCAAAAGGCCGTCCGGCGGCACGCGTCCGCTCCTGGCCGACAGCGGGCGCGATCCACCGAAGGCTGAGAAAAACAGGCCCGATGGTGTGGATCACCGTAACGACATGATCCGTCCTTGATCTTCTCTTGCCGCCTAAACGGCAGATCAACCTGCCACCAGAAAAGCGGCAGACACGCAAAATGCCATTGCACACCCGTTACTCCCGTTGCGCGGAAGCTTATACGAACTCTGAGCAACCCCGCAATAGGGGCATCCTGGCGCATGAGAGTCAGGCCAGGCGATGAATTCCGGATGCGACAGCTGCGTCTAAAGGTGTCCTTTGGGATGAGTACGCCACCGGAGCCGAAGACCGGGCAACGACTGGCGATTACGCTCCGCTCTTTTGCCAGAAAGATCTCATCGGCTCCCGTCGCCCTCGGCGATTGGCGCCACCCGGTGCCGGAAACCCGATGGCTGCCAGGCGCCGGACTGGCTTGTCAGCAGTCCACCCTCACCCGGATGAGCGGACCCTGACATCTTCCGGATTGCGCGCACTAATGGCGGGCGCACCTTCCCCGGTGCTTTCCCGCCGGCGGCACAGCAGCACCGAGAACGAGTGGATCACTGATGGATCAGCAGGCGAATCAGCGCGCTGTGATCCATCCGGCGTGGAAGCCGTGCGGCACGCGCACCGGCAGCCGGATCTCGGCGACCGGCGGGCCGGTGAAGTCCGCGGTGTCCAGTACCACCAGGTCGCTGCGGTCGTCGGCGGCGTCGTAGACGAAGCTGAGCAGCCAGCCGTCGGCCTCGGGGGCGTCCGGGGCGCGCGGGATGAAGGCCGGTTCGCCGGTCAGGCGGCCGGGGCCGAACCGGTGGACGTCGGTCCCGCCGGTCAGCAGGTCGTGCCGGACCAGCGCCGGTCCGGCCAGGACGCCGCCGGAGCCGGGCCGCATCGACACCGCGAAGGCGTAGCGGTGCGCCAAGCCCTTGAAGCGCTCGTCCATACCCGGGAACTCCACGATGGTGTCATCGAGCTGCCGGTCCTCGACCACGGTGCCGCGCTCGGGGTCCAGAACCCAGCGCCACAGGGTCGGCCGGGACTCGGCCGGGCTGAGGCGGTCGGCGTCGAAGACGCGGTCGTGCCGGACGACGTCGACGACCACCCGGCCGTAGGACTCGTAGGCGTTCACCGGGTGGAAGACGTAGCAGGGTTCGACGTCGATCCAGCGGACGTCGGCGCCGGAACCGTCGCGGGGCAGCACGCCCAGGCGCGCGGCGACGCGGTCGTCCCAGGCGTAGGGGACGCGGCTGCCGGCGGCCGCGGCGGCGGCGTTGTAGACCACCGGCAGGTCGTAGAGCACGGCCTGGCGGTCGGTCAGGGAGAACGCGTGCATCATCGGCGTGTGGCCGAGCTCGATCGGCTCGCAGCGCCGGACGCGGCCCGCGACGTCGATGGTTAGGTACTGCACGTACCCGCGTCCCGGCTGGTAGGCCACGGCGTAGAGCTCGCCGGTGACCATGTCGCGCTCCGGGTGCGCGCACAGGCCGTCCGGCAGCGTCTCGTCGAGGTCCGAGCGCGCGATCGTGGTCAGCTCCGGGCACAGCTCGACCGGCAGCACGCCGCCGTCGCCGAGCGCGAGGGTGCGGCCCGCGTGTCGCAGGATGTTGTCGTTCGCGTTGTCGGACAGGCCGCGCCGGGGGCCGGGCGTCGGCAGCGTGCCGAGGGCGCGGCAGACCCGGTCGGTGCGGATCCACCGGTTGCGGTACCACTCGGCGCGGCCGGCCCGGATGCGGACGCCGTGGACCATCGCGTCGCCGGCGAAGGCGTGGCCGCGCACCGGATCCGGGGCGTGCACAACGTTCGGGGCGCTCAGCGGATTCGGGCCGATACGCAGCAGGGTGCCGTCGAGCTCGGCCGGCAGCCGGCCTGCGACTTCGAGGTCGAAGACGCTGAGCTCGTCGGCGACCGGCCGGTAGCCGCCGAGCGGACCGGCCGGGACGAGGGTTGGGGTTCCGGTCATCGTCGGGCCTCGATCGATATCAGCGTTACATAACGATGTTATGTCTGCATCTTCCCCCGATCGCGGGCGTCGGTCAAGATGAGTGCGGACCCTTATTCGCCTCGATCCGATCGGCGGACCCGTACTTCGATGAACGCTGCCCTTTTCGCCCCGGCCGCCCCCGGACGTATCCGATGAGCCCGCGCCAGGCCGACCCCGAACTCGGCGCGAACCTGCTGGAAGCCGCGGCGCGCCTGTTGGCCGAAGAGGGGCCCTCGGCCCTGAGCACCCGCCGCCTGGCCGCCGCGGTCGGCACCTCGACCATGGCCGTGTACACCCGCTTCAGCGGCATGGACGACCTGGTGCGCGCGCTGGTGCACGAGGGCTTCCGGCACCTGGCCGGCCGCATGGGCGCGGTCGGCGCGTCCGAGGATCCGGTGGCCGATGTCGCCGAGCTCGGCATGGCCTACCGCGAGAACGCCCTGGAGCACAGCCATCTGTACGCGGTGATGTTCGGCGGCTCGACGCTCGTCGGGTTCTCGCTGACCGACGAGGACCGCAGCCACGGCCGCTACACCCTGGCCATCCTCGTCGACGCGGTCGAGCGGTCCATCCGGGCCGGCCGGTTCAACGAGGGGGACGCCCAGCTCGCCGCGCACCGGATGTGGATCGCGCTGCACGGGCTGGTGACCCTGGAGCTCGGGGGGTATCTGACCGAGCCGTATGACGCGGACACCTGTTTCGAGGCGCAGGTTCGGGGACTGATGCGGGAGGCCGGGGACGATCCGGACGCGGCGAAGGAGTCGATGCGGGTGGCGTGGGAGCGGCGCGCTTCGGTCCAGGGTCACTGACGGAAACACCACCGCAACAACCTCATCACCGACCCGCACGCCAGGAGAAGCCCGCACCGTCCCCATAGCAGCATCCTGAAAAAGACCGATTCCGCACCGCGGCCACCGATCCCCGGCGCCGCGCCGGCATCCGGGAGACAAGGACACTATGGCGGCCCTGCTGGGAACCTTGCGGCGTCTCGCGCTCACTCCGTCGTTCGCGAAGGTGGGGTTCCGGAAACGGGGCTTCCCCGCCGCGGCCACCGCGGCCACCGAACAGCTGGAAGCCATTCCGCAGTCGGTGGTCTGCGGGTTCGAGTGGGGCATCGAGACCCGGACGCTCGGCGAGTTGGAGCAGCGGCTGCGGCTCGTCGACGTCGAGGTGCGCGGCTTCGCGTATGAGGGCGCCGCGATGGCCTACACGATCCGCGACGCGATGGCCGGCGGCCGGGGCCGGCGGGCACAGAGCCTGCTCATGGGTTCGGGACAGCCGCACATCTTCCTGACGTACATAGGCATCGGCTTCGCCATGTCGCATCTGCCTCGGCCGTTGTGGCGCACCGTCATGCCGGACCTGACCGGCTCGGCGTTCTACCCGACGATGAGCTGGTTCGCGGTCGACGGCTACGGATTCGACCTGGCCTACTTCAAGACCCGCAAGTGGGTGGAAAGGCAGCACGTCCCCAAGCCCTACCCGTGGGACGGGTCCCCCGACTACTTCCTGCGCGCCGTCGATTTCGGGATCGGCCGGGCGCTGTGGTTCATCCACGGCGGCGACCCGCTCGAGACCGTGGCGGCCGTACGGCGTTTCGCTCCGCGGCGCCACGCCGACCTGTTCAGCGGGGTCGGTCTGGCCGCGGTGTTCGCAGGGGGCTGCGAAGCGGACGACCTCGGTGTGCTGCTGGCCGGGGCCGGCGAGCACCGCGCCGAAGTGGCGCTGGGGGCGGTGCTGGCCGTCAAGGGCCGGCACTTCTCCGGTCACGTCCCGGAGCACACCGAGGCCGCCGCGAAAGTCCTCACCGACCTGTCGGTCGAGCAGGTGGTCGACCTCGCCGACCGCACCGAGGTCCCCTACAGCGCCGGCACCTCCGCCACGCCGGCCTACGAACAGTGGCGTCAACGCATCCGCGACCACTTCACCGCCGCCGCGGTCATCCGCACCGCCGACGGCATCCGCCGCCTGGAAAGGAACTGACCGTGGCCGGCACTCTGCGGACGCTTCGGCGCCGCGTCCTGACCCCGAACACCAAAGCCGTGCTGATGTCCGAGCGCGGGTTCCACATCAAGAACGCCGACTCGGCCGCCTTGCTGGAGCGCGTCGGCGAGGTCTTCCTCACCGGCTACGCGCACGCCGCCGAGGCCAAGACCGTCGCCGACGCCGAGGCCGGCCTGGAGCAGATCCCGGTCCGCTTCCGCGGCTTCGCCTACGAGGGCGCGGGCATGGGCTACGCCATCCGCGACGGCATGCCGATCGGCGGCTCCAAGCACTTCGCCGACTTCCTCACCGGCCGCGCCAAGCACCACGAGTACATGGCGTGGGTCGGGATGGGCTGGGCGATGGCGCGCCTGCCCCGCTTCCGGTGGCGCGGCTTCACGTGCGCGGATCCGCTGATGCGCTGGCTGGTCCTGGACGGCTACGGCTTCCACCAGGCGTACTTCAAGACCGAGCGCTACGTCCGGCAGCAGTACCGCGAGTCGGCGTTCCCGTGGCCGGGCGGCGAGCACGCCTGGTACGCGCCGCGCGCCATCGACCAGGGCATCGGCCGCGCGATGTGGTTCGTCTGCGGGACCGATCCGGATCTGGTGGTCGAGACCTTCGACGGCTTCGCCGCCGAGCGCCGCCCCGACCTGTACGCCGGGGCCGGCCTGGCCGCGACCTACGCCGGCGGCGTCGAAGAGGTGGAGCTGCGCAGGTTCTGGCACCGCTCGGGTGCGTACCAGCCGCAGGTGGCTCAGGGTGCTGCGTTCGCCGCGACGGCGCGGTACGAGGCCGATCTCGTTGTCCCGCATACCGAACTCGCGCTCGAAGTCTTCTGCGGGATGACGCCGCGCGAGGCCGCGGAGCTGTGCCAGAAGGCGCGGCCGACCGGTGACGAGGGCGCGCTTCCGGCGTACGAGGTCTGGCGTCAGCAGATCTCCGACGCCGTCGCGGCCCGTACGAGGAGCTAGCCATGACCGCCACGAACCTGGCACCGTCGCCTTCGGCCAAGCTCTGGCCCGGGCCGCCGCGCCGGCAGACCCCCGGCCTTGTCAGGAAACTGATGTCCGACCGGCTGGCGCTGATGAGCACGGCCGCCGACGGCTACGGCGACGCCGTCCGCATCGCCATCGGGCCCAAGACGCTGTACTTCGTGAACCACCCCGACTACGCCAAGCACGTCCTGGCCGACAACGCCGGCAACTACCACAAGGGCATCGGCCTGGTGCAGGCCCGGCGGGCGCTCGGCGACGGGCTGCTCACCAGCGAGGGCGACCTGTGGCGCAAGCAGCGCAAGGCGATCCAGCCGGGCTTCCAGGCCAAGCGGATCGCGCAGCAGGCGCCGGCGGTGGCCGAGGAGGCCGCGGCGCTGGTGGCACGGCTGCGGGCGCACATCGGGCACGGGCCGGTCGACGTCATGAAGGAGATGACCGGGCTGACGCTGGGGGTGCTGGGCCGGACGCTGCTGGACGCCGACCTCGGCGCGCACGGCGGGATCAGCGCGGCGTTCCAGGCCATGCAGGACCAGGCGATGTTCGAAGTCGTCACGCTGAGCATGGTGCCGATGTGGGTACCGCTGCCCAAGCAGATGCGGTTCCGGCGCGCGCGCCGGGAGCTGCAGGTGGTGGTGAACGCGCTGGCCGCCGAGCGGGACGCGCGGCCGCAGGGGACGGCCGGGGACGACGTGTTGTCGCGGCTCATCCTGAGCACGCGCGCGGAGTCCGATCCGCGGGTACGTGACCTGCGGATGCGCGACGAGCTGGTGACGCTGCTGCTGGCCGGGCACGAGACGACTGCCAGCACCCTGAGTTGGACGTTCAACCTGCTGCACGAGAACCCGTGGGCGTGGGAGCGGGTGCACGCCGAGGCGAACGCAGTGCTCGGCGACCGGCTGCCGACGTTCGAGGACCTGCACGCGTTGAAGTACACGTCGATGGTCATCGAGGAGGCGATGCGGCTGTATCCGCCGGTGTGGATGCTGGGGCGGATCGCGCAGGGCGGCGACGACATCGGCGGGTACCAGGTGCGGGCGGGGTCAGACGTGGTGGTGTGTCCGTACACGATGCACCGGCATCCGGCGTTCTGGGACGAGCCGACGCGGTTCGATCCGGAGCGGTTCGATCCGGACGTGACGCATGACCGGCCGCGGTACGCGTACATCCCGTTCGGCGCGGGGCCGCGGTTCTGCGTCGGGAACAACCTGGGGATGATGGAGGCGGCTTTCGTCTTGGCGATGGTGGCGCGCGAGCTGCGGCTGTCGACCGAGGCGGGGTATCGGGTGGTGGCGGAACCGATGTTGTCGCTGCGGGTGCGCGGTGGGCTGCCGATGACGGTGGCAGCGGCGCGGTAGGGCTCCTGCCCGGGCGGCGCGAAGCCGTAGAAAAAACGCCGGCCATACCGATTCCTTCGGCCATCGTCGTCGGTCTGTACATCGAGCGCGCCGTGTTCGCGCGCCTTCGATGAGAGGACACGACGACGATGGCCGTCAGTTTTAGTTTGGGGTTGCCGCAGGGCTTCACGCAGGAGCTCGCGGGTCGCCTCGACCCGGCGGGGACGTTCGACGCGTTGGTCGCCGTGGCGCAGAGCGCGGAGCGGGCCGGGTACGAAAGCGTGTACGTCGCGGACCATCTGGTGACCGTGCCGCCTTCGCAGCACATGGTGTTCGAGTGCTGGACGACAGTGGCGGCGCTGCTGCGGGAGACCGAGCGGATCCGGGTCGGGCAGCTGGTGACGTGCAACGACTACCGGCATCCGGCGTTGCAGGCGAAGATGGCCTCCACGGTCGACGCGATCGGCGGGGGGCGGTTCACGTTCGGGATCGGGGCGGGGTGGTACGAGCCGGACTATCGGAGCTACGGGTTCGAGTTCCGGGACGACGCGACGCGGTTGCGGCGGCTGGATGAGGCCGTGCAGATCATTCTGTCGATGTGGACGGAGTCGGAGACGACGTTCAAGGGGCGGCACTACACGGTGGCTGACGCGATCAACCAGCCGAAGGGCGTGCAGAGCCCGCACATCCCGATGATGATCGCCGGCGGGGGCGAGCGGATGACGCTGAAGCTGGTCGCGAAGTATGCCGACATGTGCAACCTGCTCGGGGATCCGGCCACGGTGGCGCACAAGCTGGAGGTGCTTCGCCGGCACTGCGAGGCGGTGGGGCGGGATTTCGGGGCGATTCGGAAGACGGTGCTCATGTACGGGTCGCTGGGGGACACCGAGCGGGAGGCGCGGTCGCGGCTGCCGCAGTGGATTCCGGCGGTGTTCCCGGGCGAGCTCGCGGAGTACGGGCTGGTCGGGACGGTGGAGACGGTTCGGGAGCGGATCGCGGCTTATGAGGCGGTCGGGGTTGAGGAGTTCATCATCAGCTTTCCCGATGTGATCGGCGGCGGGGTTGTCGAGGGGTTCGCAGAGGCTTTTGTCGCATGACGGGGGATGGGGGTTTTGCTGCCGAGGGTTTCGCCGCTGAGCGTTTCGCTGCCGAGGGTTTCGCTGCCGAGGCTGAGAAGTCGCGGCGTGAGCTGCTTGCGCACTGTTACCGCATGCTGGGGTCCGCGGACGAGGCGGAGGACGTCGTCCAGGAGACGTTTCTGCGGGCTTGGCGTTCATATCAGGGATTTGAGGGTCGGTCGTCGGTACGGGTGTGGCTGTACCGGATCGCGACCAATGCCTGCCTGACCGCGTTGCAGAGCCGCAAGCTCCGTCCGCTGCCCTCCGGCCTGGGCGCACCGAGCGACGATCCCGAAGGCCCGCAGACCATGGCAGAGCCCGGATTCAGCTGGCTCCAACCGATCGCCGACAGCCGACTCACCGACCGCCCCGACGACCCCGCGACGGTAGCCGACAGACGCGAGGACCTCCGCCTGGCGCTGGTCGCGAGCCTGCAGCACCTGGCGCCCCGGCAACGTGCCGTCCTCCTGCTCCGGGAGGTACTGGACCTGTCGGCGGCGGACGTCGGACAGATGCTGGGAATGACCACCGCCGCGGTGAAAAGCGCCCTCCAGCGTGCCCGCAGCCGCATCGAACAGGCCGCCCCAACCGCCGACGACATGACACTGCCGACGGGAGCGCAGGAGCGCGCACTGTTGAATATCTACATCGAGGCCTTCGAAAGGTCGGATACAACCGCCCTGGAACGCGTGCTGACACAGGACGCGGTACTCGAGGTCACACCATCGCTGAGCTGGTACTCAGGCCTTCAGACCTGCATCCACCACCTACGCCGGGCCGTCGCCGACCCCGGCACCTGGCTGATGCTGCCAACACGCGCCAACGGCCAACCCGCCGCCGTCGCATACCTCCGCGACGGGAAGGGCACGCACCGCGCCTACGGGGTCGCGGTGCTGGGGGTGCGGCGGGACAGGATCGAGCGCATCACGGCATTCGGCGACGCGGCGCTGGCGGGGGCTTTCGGATTCCCGGACAGCGTGCGAGCTGCGGGACTGTCGACGGGAACGTTGGCGGGCTGAGCACCAGGCCGGGCCCGCCGGCCAGGAAACCCACCCGCCGCAACGCCGGGGCGATGCGGTGGTGCGACGAATCCCGCCGCACCGGCAGCCAGCAACCACCGACAGCCGACCGCCGCCGCGCCGCCGATCCAGCAGCACCCCGCCATGCCGACAGCCGCCGCCGCAGACCACGCTGCCGTCGCTGCGCCGGCACCAGCTGGCATCGGCAGCCGACCGCTCCCGCCGCACCTCGCAGCGCAGCCAGCCGCCGCGGAGCTTCACCCTCGTATCAGTGCCGCAACATCAGCGCCGGCGAGCGGCTATCGCGAACCCGCAGCCAGCCAGCCGCTCGGCCGCACTCGCCTCCCATCAAGCCTCCGCGAACTGCCCCGCCATCGCCGCGCGGTCGTATCAGCACCCCGCAGCGCAGCCAGCCGCCGCGGAGCGTTCGCCCTCGCCGCGCGGTCGTATCAGCGCCGGCGGGCGGCTATCCCGAACCCGCAGCCAACCACCCGACCGGCCGCGCTCCCCTCCCCATCGAACATCGGCGAACTGCCCCACCACCGCCGCGTCGGCAGCTATCAGCGGCGCTCGCAGCCAGCCGCCCCGCCATCGCCGCGCGGCCGCAGCAGCACCCGCAGCGCCAGCAGCGAACCGCAGCGGCAGCGCCGCAGCAGGACGCAGATAGCCGGCCAGTCGCCTCCGCCCCGCCCCGCTCACCACCCCATCAAACCCCCGCGAACTGCCCCGGCTTCCGTCCCTCGCCAGCGGGGCCGCGGTATGCCTGGGCGATGTCCAGCCAGCGGGTGGCTTCGCCGGGGGTGGCGGTGAGGGCCAGGTCGGCGTGGTGGCGGCGGCGGGTTACCAGGAGGCAGAAGTCGTGGGCGGGGCCGGTGATGCGGTCGGGGGCGGTTTCGGGGCCGAAGTTCCAGATCAGGCCGCTGGGGGCGGTGAGTTCGAAGCGGAATTCTTCGGTGGGCGGGGTGAGGTTGTGGGCCAGGTAGCCGAAGTCGCGGGTGCGGGTGCCGAAGAAGGCCAGGTGGCCTATGCGGTCGGTGGGGGTGCGGTCGATGCCGAGGGCGTCGTAGATGTCCTGGCCGTGGCCGAAGAGTTCCATCAGGCCCGCCGCGGCCAGGATCGAGGGCGGGAGGGGGTTCACCAGCCAGGGGACTACCTGGTCCGCGGGGACCTCTGCGAGGGCCTTGGTGGCCGCTGCCTGGTCGGCGCGCCAGCGGGACAGGGTCTGGGTGGGGCCGCCGGTGAGGTAGTCGGCGAGGGCGGTGCTCACTGCGCCTTCGAAGTCGTCCTTGGCGGCGGCTGCCAGGCGGCCGAATTCGGCGCGGTCCGCCGCTGCGGCCCAGGCCAGGTGGGCGATGAAGCCCAGGTGGGCGATCTGGTGCGCGACCGTCCAGCCCGGGGCCGGGGTCGGTGTCTGCCAGCCCTCCTGGTCGAGTGCGGCCACCACACGGTCGAGGTCGGCGGCCTCGGCCGCCAAGTCGGTGTACACGTCCTGCATCGCGTTCACGGGTCCTCCCTGTCCGCCGCGTCAGCCGGCGAAGTCGCATGTCCGGGGTCACTGACGAGTATCGGGACGGCGGGGCCGCGTCCTCCTCTTCCGCTGTGCGGTCCGCGCTGGGTCATCAGGGAGCTGCGAACCTCCGGAGCGCAATCTCGAAGGGGCTCGCGGCGGCAGGCCTACCGGATCATAAGACACATATGCCACCGTGGCTTTCCGCCCGGGGACCGCCGAAGGAGCGAAGATGAGTGCCAACCCCATCCGACCGGTCCTCCGCCGTACGGCGCTCGCGCAGGTCCAGCGGGTCACGCCGGTGGACGTACGCTCCGCGCGGCATCTGGTGGCCCGAGTGTACGGCGAGATGGAGCGCGACTTCGGCGTGCTGGCGCCGCCGCTGGCCCTGCACTCCCCGGCCCCGGACATGCTCGCGGCCAGCTGGCTGACGCTGCGCGAGACGCTGGTCGCCGACGGCCTGGCCGCGCGCGCCGCCAAGGAGGTCGCGGCCTCGGCGGTGTCGCTGGCGAATTCGTGCCCTTACTGCGTCACGGTCCACACCGCGACCGTGAACTCGCTGGTGCGCGGCCGCGACGCGCAGGCCATCGCCGACGACCACTTCGACGACATCGGCGACGACCAGCTGCGCGCGATAGCCGCGTGGGCCCGGGACGGCGCGGTCCGCGACACCGCCTCCGGCCTCGAACTCCCCTTCCCCGCGGATCAGGCCCCTGAGCTGGTCGGCGTGACCGCGGTCTTCCACTACCTCAACCGCATGGTCAACGTCTTCCTGCCCGACGTGCCCATGCCCGACGGCACGCCCCGCAGCGCGCTGCCGGTGGTCGCGCGCGTGCTCGGCACCCTGATGCGCCGGGCCTCGCGCCGGCCCACGCCCGCCGGCACCTCGGCCGACCTGCTGCCCGCCGCCGCGCTCCCGGCCGACCTGGCCTGGGCCGCCGGCGCCCCGGCGGTGGCCGAGGCATTCGCCCGCGCCGCGCAGGCGATCGAGCAGGCCGGGCGCGAGGCGGTGCCGGACTCCGTCGCCGAGCTGCTGCCGCGGGTCCTCGGTGCCTGGGACGGCCGCCCGCCCGGCCTGGACCGGCGCTGGCTGGACCAGGCGGTCGCCGAGCTGCCCGGCGCCGACCGGGCCGCGGGCCGGCTGGCCCTGCTGGTGGCGCTGGCGTCCTGGCAGGTCGACGACCAGACGATCGCCGCCTTCCGAACCGGATCGGGCTCCGACACCGGCGCCGGCACCGCGTCCGGCGCCGACAGAACCCTGATCCTCCTCACCTCGTGGGCGAGCTTCACCGCGGCACGCCACATCGCTTCCTGGACACCACTCGCCGACCACCGTTCGGTACGGTGACCAGCGCCAGCGGCCGCAACACCGACCACGCCGGCCCGCGCCGGGCCGGCGGACGCGGAGCGCTCCCGCGCTCGCGCGGTACGGCGAGCACCGCCACCGCGGCGGCCAGCGCGAGGCCGGCGCCGCAGGCCATCGCCGCGCCGGCGGCCCGGTGCGGCCCCGGGACGCCGGACCGGCTGGCGTGCGCGACCACCGCCAGCAGCGCGATCCCGACCGCGGCCCCGGCCATCGGGACCGCGCCGAGCAGTGCCGGCGCGCGCCCCGGGGCGTCCCGCCGCACCCGGCCGAGCCCGGCGACCCGGGCCCGGGACAGCGCCAGCCCGGCGCCGATCCCGGACAGCGCCAGCGGAACCGCCGCGGTGGTCGAGAGCTGACCCGACGGTGCCATCCAGGCCAGCCAGACCAGTCCCCCGGCGTGCAGCGCGGAGCCCAGCGCCGAGACCCACTCGCGGCCGAACCGCTCGCGCACCGGATACACCGTCGCCGCGGCCATGAACCCGGTCCAGGGCGTGAGCCGCAGCCCGATGCCCAGCGGCCCGTGCCCGCCGACGCCGCGCAGGTCGGCGGCCACCAGGAACGCGGTGCCGTAGATCGAGGCGAACAGGAACAGGTCGGAGGCGTTGCCGGCGAGGAACCGCCAGCGGTGCAGGGGCCCTGACGGCGTGTCCCACCACAGCAGCGCGGCCAGCGCGACGGCGCCGGCCCCCAGCACGACCAGCACCTCCGGCGCCCGCCAGCCGACCCGGCCGGACCGCACCAGGGCCCAGACGGGGCCGCCGACGGCCATGACGGCGGCCAGCACCCCCTCGGGGTCCAGGCGCCCGCGCCGGCCGCCGTCCGGGCGGACCAGAAGGTAGCCGATCGCGGCGACGCACAGGCCGACCACCGCGTCGGCGGCGAAGATCCAGCGCCAGCCGGGGCCGGCGGCCACCGCGCCGTCCACCAGCGGTCCGGCCACCAGCGCCAGCGCGAAGCCCGGCGCCACGCGGTGGGCCGCGGTGCCGCGGGAGTCCGCCGGGAACGCCAGGCGCATCAGCCCCAGCGCCGCCGCGACCGCCAGCCCCGATCCCGCCCCCTGGCCGGCCCGGGCCGCGACCAGCACGGTTCCGTGCGCCGCGAGCGCGCACGCCGCCGAAGCCCCGGTGTACAGCAGGGATCCGGCGATCAGCGCGCGCCGGTTGCCGATCCGGGTGCCGATCCGGTCGCCGGCGCACAGCGCGGCCAGCAGCGCCAGCAGGTGCACCAGCAGCGCCCACAGCAGGGTGGGCGCTGAGGCGACGCCGGTGGCCTGGATGGCGCGCAGCGCCGTGTTGACGCCGAGGTTGTCGGCGCCGGCGGTCAGGATCACGATCCAGGCCACGGCGAGCGTCCACCGTTGGGTTGGGGTCATGAGTCCGCCTTCCGATGCGGGGCCGAGGCCGGAGAGTCCCCCCTGTGGTCTGGCGGCCGTTGGCACGCACGTGCTGCCGCCTGTTTCAGACGGAAGGTGCGTGGCAGTTAACAGCGAGCGAATAAAATGCTCATGCATCTAGATCACGTCAGGCTTCTTCCAACGTGCTCTGATCCATCGCGAGGGGCGCTCGGAGAGTAACAAATACAGGTGAACGTTCGTATATTCACGTTCATGAGAGTTCATGACGTGATTCAGGCGCGCACATCTGCATACTGCGGACTTGTTCACAAAACGGCGGCCGCGGGCGGATCCGGCAGAGATGCCGGAACCGCCCGGGCAGGGGTTTCTCGCGCCGCGTCTACTTGGGTGTCCCCGCTTCCAGCCGGTGATAGCCGCCGCGGAAGAACAACAGCGCGTCCCCGGCTCCGCCCTTGCCCATGTCCAGGACCGAGCCCACGAAGATCGAGTGGTCGCCGCCGTCGTACACGGCGGCCAGGCCGCACTCGATCCAGGCCAGGGTGTCGGCCACCACCGGGGCGCCGGTGACCGGGCCCGGCTGCCAGCGCACGGCCTCGAACTCGCGCTCGCCGCGCGGCCGGTCGCGGTTGGCGAAGTGCCGCGCGACCGGCTCCTGGTGCGCGGCCAGCACCGAGATCGCGAAGCTGCCCTCGCCCAGGATCGCCTTGTGCATCGCGGCGTCGTGCACGATGCACACCAGCACCAGCGGCGGGTCCAGCGACACCGAGGTGAAGGAGTTCGCCGTCATGCCGCACGGGTTCGGGCCGCCGGCGGCGACCACCGTGATGCCCGTGGCGAACATCCCGAAGCAGCTGCGCAGATCCGCCGGGGCGTGCAGCCCGGACGGCAGCCGGTCGCGCAGCGTCGGTTCCGGATCCAGGCCGGTCGTCCCGATGACGCTCACGGCCGTGATCCCTGCAGCACCGCCTCGCCGCCGCGGTCGGCGGCCGACCCGGCGAGCACCTTGGACTCGGAGGCGCCGGACGCACCGGAGGCAGCAGAGCCGCCCGGGACGCCCGAAGCACCCGCGGCCCCCGAAGCACCCGAAGCACCCGCGACGACCGACCCCATCCGGTACCGCGACAGCGCCTCGCGCAGCGCGTCCGGCACCTTCGCCGGCCGGGTGTCCCCGTTCGGGCCGCGCATGCACGCGATCCGCTGCCGGCCGCGGGCGACCAGCGTCTCCTGCTCGCCGGCCAGCTTCACGTAGTCGAACGCGAACCCGACCTGCGTCTGCGTCAGGTCCTCCAGGCGCATCCGGATCGAGAGCTCGTCGAAAGCCGTGATCTCGGCGAGGAATTCGCAGTCCACCTTCAGCGTGAACAGCTTCAGGTCGTCCTGGACCTCCGCCAGTACCTCGGGGGCCTGGTCCCGCAGGAACATCTCCCGGCAGCGACCCTGCCACCGTAGGTAATTGACGTAGTACACGTTGCCCACGAGGTTGGTCTCCTCGAAACCCACCAGGTGCCGGTATTCGTAGTAGGACTCCACCGTTACCACCGTTACTCCTTGTCTTCGGCGAGCAGGGTGAGCACGACCGGCTCGGACTGCCCGCGCAGCGCCGTCGCGAAGGTCGCGATGCGCGCCCCGCCCGACCGCAGCAGAACCCAGCGGTCGTCCCGGGAAGGCCCGTCGACGACCAGGTCCGCACGCGCCCGGCCGCTCTTGCCCAGTGCCTCCAGCGCACCCCAGACCCGGGTGGCCGCGGACGCCAGGTCCGAGCCGGACTCGGCCGCGATCAGCCGCGCCAGCTCCAGGCCCGGCAGACCGAGCAGGTCGGCCCACTCGCTCTCGGGCCGCTCCGCCGCCGCCTCGATGTCGCAGGCCACTGCGACACCCTCGGCCGCGACGCTGAGCGTCACACCGGCGCCGTGCGCGGAGGACACCGCGAACCCGCCGGCGGCCTCGGGCTTGCCGTCGGGCCGGTAGCGCAGGTCGGCCTCGCCGCCGAGCAGCCAGCCGACCGTCTGCGCGGTCTGCCGGCGCCGGGTCTGGACGCCGCGGTCCTCCCCCGGCGCGTCCGGACGGATCGCGACCCGCAGGGCGGCCGGCAGAACCTGGTCCGTACGCCGCTCGACGTACGGACCGAGCAGCGTCGGCGTCCAGGGCCCGGAGCCGTCCTGTTTGCGCACCGCGCGCAGGGTCAGGCCCTCCCAGCGCTCGACCAGAGCGCCGGAGCCGTCGCGGACGTCGACGTCCCATATATAGGTGTCGCCGTCACGGCTGCGCTCGCGGCCGTGCAGGGTGACAGCATCCTGACTCCCGACGACCGCCGGGTCGGCCAGGTACAGCTTCTCGATCCCGGCCGGCAGCAGCGTCGCGTCCGGCACACAGCACTGGATCGAGTGCATCATGGCGTCGCGCGTCCCGGGATCGGCGAGCACCAGCTCGCCGGCCAGGAACGGCGCGAACCACGGTGCGGTCGGCTGGTTCGCGATGTCCGCGACGCAGCGCTTCGCGGCCAGCGCGCGGTAGCCGAGCAGGCGCTGGAACCGGGCGCCCTGGAACAGCACGGGACCGTACAGGTCGCCGGCCGGATCCAGAGGCAGGCGCTCGGTTCCGGCCCCGGACCCCGCGCCGCCGTCCAAGGCCGCGACCCCGTAGCGGAGCCGGGCCCGGAAGTGGTCGGCCGCGAAACCGGTGTCGCTGCTGCGGATCACGGCCGTGACCGCGTCCGGGCCGTCGGCCAGCACGGCGACCCGCAGCGTCGTCGAACCCTGAGGCGGCACGACGATCGGCCGGAGGAATTCCACGTTCTCCAGCACCGGCGCCTGGCCGCGGCCGGTCAGGGCCTTGGCCGCCTGCGCCATCGCCTCCATGCCGAACACCGCCGGGAACAGCAGGTCGCCGTCCAGGTAGTGGTCGGGCAGATACAGGTCGCTGTCGCCGGACAGGTCGCAGTCCGCCACCAGCTCCACACCGGGGTAGTGCACCTGCACCCGGTCCAGGAAGCGCAGCAGCGGGACCTCGGCGCGCTCCAGGGTGATCGTCGGCAGGCCCTCCGCGCGTCCCATCACGACCGCGGAGGTCGGCGCCGACGGGTCGGCGATCATCCGGGACAGCAGCGCCACCCCGTCCTCGGCCGGGATCGGCTCGATGCCTTCGCGCACCAGGGATTCCAGCACGCCGAGCCGCTCCCCCATGCCGGCGCCGGACCACACCGACCACTCCAGCGCCAGGCACTTGCAGCCGGGGAACTCCTCGGCCACCCGGTGCGTGAGGTCCGTCATCCAGTCGTTGGCGACGGCGTAGTCGGCCTGGCCGCGCAGACCGGCGCGGCCGATGATGCTGCCGAAGGTGACCAGCAGCCGCAGCGAGGCCGGATCCACCGCGGACAGCACGGCCTCGAGCCCGGCGATCTTCGGTGCCAGGGTTCTGCGGAACGCGGCCTCGTCCAGGTTCACCAGGGCCGCGGGCACGTTGCGGCCGGCGCCGTGCAGCACCGCGGTCACCGCGCCCAAAGCACCCCGGACCTGCTCGACCGCGGCCTTCACCTCGTCGGCGGAGGTGACGTCGGCGCGCGCGTAGTGGTACCGCACGCCGGCCGCCGCCATCCGCTCCAGGTTGGCCGCCAGCTCCGCGTCCTCGGCCGGGTCCGACCGGCCCAGCAGGCCGACCGCGGCACCGGTCTCCACACCCAGCGACAGCGCGCACTCGGCGGTGATGCCCTTGCCGCCGCCGGTGACCAGCAGGACGTCGGCGGACGTCAGAGGACTGTCATAGGCGTCCGCGGGCGTCTCCGGCAGGGCTCTGAGAACCGGCACGTGCCGCTCCCCGGCCGAGTCGTAGAACACCTCGCTGAACCCGTCGGTGGCCGCGACGTCCGCGACGATCCGGTGCACCGCGCGGTCGGCGCGCGCCTCGGACATCCCCAGCGGCAATGGCAGGGTGACCACCGTGGTGGCGACGTTCGGCGCCTCCAGGTGCAGGGTCTTGGCCAGTCCCGCACCGCCGCGCCGTTCCCCGATCACGACGAAGCGCACCGGGTCCACGGCGGACAGCGCGGCGCGGGCCGCGCGCAGCATCAGCAGGACGTCGTCCGCATCGGGCTCCCGAGGAAGGCACAGCAGGACCCCGTCGCCGAGGCCGGCCTGGCGCAGCGCCTCGTGCAGCGCAGTGGCCAGCGGATGCCGGTCCGGCGCGAACAGCCGCCATTCACCGCCGGTGGCGGCTCCGGCTCCAGCTTCGGCCGCGGCTCCAGCTCCGGCAGCCTGTTCGGCACCGGAGACCGGCACGCCGACGGCGGTCGGAACCAGGTCCACCGCGAAAGCGCGGACCCAGGGACCCACGCCGGGTGCGGCCCGCGGCCGTTCGGCGTCGGCCTCCTGCGCGGTCCCGCCGAGCTCCTCCAGCATCGCGGCGAGTTCGGCCATCGTGGAGGTGGCGAACGCCGAGGTGGTGGCCGGCGGCACCAGGCCCAGTTCGCGGCAGGCCTGGTTGACGATCTGGCCGACCGTGATGGAGCTCAGGTGCAGTTCGTCCAGCGGGTTGCTGTCCGGCCGGACGGCTTCCGGCGGCAGCTCGGCACGCTCGGAGGCGAGCCGGGTCAGGACTTCCAGCACGCTCTGTCCGTGCGCGGACCCTTCCGGCGCGGCCAGTTCGATCCGCAGCGCCGATTCGGCCGCCGCACCGCCGACCGTAACACCGTTCCCGGTGCTGACGACGGCGGCCGGGATGTCCTCCGGCGCCGTCTCGCAGGGACTGGCGAAGAAGCTGAACTCCTTGTCCAGCGGCAGCGGCCGGGTGAACCGGTCGGCGAACAGCTCGCCGTGCCGCACCGGCGCGCCGAGCACGTAGGCGGCGGCGACCGTGCGCAGCAGACCGGCCAGCGACGGGCTGTCGGTCTCCATCGAGACCACCGGCACCGCCGGGGCGATGTCGGCGGCCAGGCCGCGCAGGATCCGTCCCGGACCGACCTCGATGAGCAGGTCGGCCCGCTCGGCCAGGGCCGCGGCGGCGTCGGCGAACCGGACGGGTTCGCGGATCTGGCGGGCCAGCAGGGCCGGCACGTCCAGGTCCGCGTCCGGCTCCTGACCGGTCACGGTCGAGACCATGCGGCGGCGCAGGGGGCTGTGCTCCTGCTCGGCCAGCCAGGACCCGAACTCCTCGGCCGCCGGGGCGACCAGCTCGGAGTGGAAGGCGTGCGACACCGCGATGCGGGCCACGTCCAGGCCCCGGGCCGAAGCCCGGGCGCCGACCCGCTCCACGGCGTCGGCGGGCCCGGACACCACGGTCTGGGTGGGGCTGTTGTAGCCCGCGATCACCACCGGCTCGCCGGCCAGCAGCGGCTCGACGGTCTCGGCGGCGGCGGAGATCGACGCCATGGCGCCGTTCCCGGCCGAGGCCTCGGCCATGATGCGGCCGCGCGCCGCGGCGGCGGCCAGCAGCCCGGCCTCGTCCATCGCGCCGGCCCAGTGCAGGGCCGTGAGCTCGCCCAGACTGTGGCCCGCCGCGCCCGATCCCTCGATGCCCAGGCGGGTCAGGATCTTGAGACCCGCGAGCGAGGAGGTGACGATGCGCGGCTGCGCGACCTCGGTGGCGACCAGGTCGCCGTCGGTCGGCAGCGCGGCGGTCCGGTACAGCTCGTCGATCTCGGCGAACCGGTGCCGCAGCGCCCCGCCGTCGCCCCGGCGCCCGGCGCCCTGGCCGGGGAACAGGAACGCGATCCGGGGCAGCATCGCCGCGCTGCCCAGGAAGACCCCGTCGGCCAGGTCCAGCACCGTCCGCGAGCCCGCGTCGAGCAGGGTCAGGAGTTTGCCGAACTTGCGCTCGGCCTCCTCCGGGGAGCCGGCCACGACCGCCGCGCGCAGCGGCCGGTCGGCGGTCTCGGACTGCAGGGTGGCCGCGAGGTCGGCGACCTCGGCGTAGGACAGCCGTCCGCACAGCGCGGCGACCTGCGCGATCCGGCCGCGCAGCTCGGCGACCCCGGCGGCGTCGACCAGCAGCAGCTCCGCGTCCTGGCGGGAGCGGACCAGCTGCCGGGTCTCCGGGCCGAGCTCGGTACGGCGCGCGCCGTCGCCGTGTTCGAGGACGATGTGCGCGTTGATGCCGCCGAAGCCCATCGACGACACGCCGGCCCGCACGGTCAAGTCCGGCGGCCACAGTTCGGCCGCGCTCGGCACCCGCAGCGCCGGCCGGTCGCCGGTCAGCTCCGGGTGCGGGTCGACGTGGCCGGTGGCCGGCGGGATCACCTGGTGCCGGACCGCCAGGATGGCCTTGAGCAGGCCGGCCACGCCGGCGGCGGCCTTGGTGTGCCCGAAGTTCCCCTTGACGGTGCTGATCGCCGCGGGTGCGGCCTCGGGGTCGGCGGCGCGGCGGGCCTCGGAGAAGGCCCGCAGTTCGGTGGCGTCGCCGACGGCGGTGCCGGTGCCGTGGCCTTCGAGGTAGGCGACGCTGTCGATATTGAACCCAGCAGCCGCATAGGCGCGCTCGATGGCCAGCCGGTGCCCGGAGGCCTCCGGCCGGGTCATGCCGCCCTTGCCGTCGGAGGAGTAGCCCCAGCCGGCGATGGTCGCGTAGCGGAACAGGCCGCGCCGGAGCGCTTCCTCGTCCCGCATCAGGACCAGCATTCCGCAGCCTTCGCCGGGCCAGAACCCGTTGGAGTGCTTGTCGTAGACCCGCATCTCGCCGGTGGCCAGGGCCCCGGTCTTGGCGAAGCCGATCACCTCGAAGGGGTCGATGCTCAGGTCCACGCCGCCGGCGACGGCGGCGTCGAGCCGGCCGGAGGCCAGCGCGTCGCACGCGGTGGCCACCGACAGCAGCGAGGAGGAGCAGGCCCCGTCGACGGTGAAGCCGCCGCCGGCGAAGTCGAAGTGGTTGCAGATCCGGCCGGCGATGGTGTTGGCCAGGCCGCCGGCCAGGGTGTCCTCGTCGATGCCGGGGAACGGCGCCTTGTAGCGCTGCTCCAGACCGCCCAGGAACTCCGTCAGCGCGGCGTCGTCCCAGCCCTGCTCGCGCAGGGCCGCGCCGACCGTGCGCCGGACGTAGGGCCAGCGCAGCCGCATGACGTTGGCGCGGGCGAACTCGCCGGTCAGGGTGTTGCCGATGATGACGCCGGTGGCCCGGTTGTTCAGGCCCGCGCCGTCGGGGAACCCGGCGTCGGCCAGGGCCCGGGACGCGGTGTCCAGGGCCAGCCAGTGCGTCATGTCGGTGGACCGGAAGGTGCTGCCGGCGATCTTGTACTTGACCCGGTCGAACTCGAACCCCTCGATGACCGCGGCCTTGGCCGAGTAGAAACGGTCCGGGGCCGCGGGGTCCGGTGAGTAGTAGTCCTCGGCGCGCATCCGCTCGTCCGGCAGGCGCCGGAAGGCCCGACGCCCGGCCAGGACGTTCTCCCAGAGCCGCTGCGGGGAGTCGGCGTCGGGATAGCGGCAGGCGATGCCGACCACGGCGATCCGTGTCTTCATGGCAAGCTCGGTGTTCACGCGGCGATCGTCCCGGCCTCGGCCGGCGCGGGCCTGCCGTACGGCAGCGGCGCCAGCGGCTGCGCCCCGCGCGCCGCCTTCCGCTTCTTCATCAGGTACGCGACCCACCAGCCGGCCCCGCGGGCGGCACAGACGAAGGACGTCGCGAAGAACAGGGTGTAGACGATGTTGAAGACCATCATGATCCCGTAGACCGTGGCGACCGAGGCGCCGAACATGAAGCCGTTGCGCGGGCGCGACGGCGTGGTGCCCGGGTCGCTGATCATGTAGTTGCTGAAGAGGATGAACGCCACGCCGGTCATCGGGCCCAGGGCGTTGAACAGCGCCACGTGCCAGATCCAGTGCCGCACCACGGCCTGCAGGAAGAAGCCGCCCATCCAGCCGGTGATCAGCAGGGTCTTCTTGGTCAGCAGGGCGTTGATGACGGTGCCCGCGGTGGCGATGATGACGATGATCATGACGCGGAAGAACGTGTTCGCCTTCTCGGTGAACTCGTACGGCGGCGCGATGCTCATCCAGGTGCCGCCGAACACCAGCAGCGTCATGGTGATGCCGAAGTTCGACGGGTTCATGAAGTGCCGCATCCGGCCCTGGACCGGCGCCTGCAGCGCGTGCTTGCCGGTCACGCCGACGCCGACCGCGAACAGGATCGGCCAGATCTGGCTGTTGCCGTACAGCAGCATGTTGCAGGCCAGCGCGGTGATGTGCGCCGGGAGCAGGAACTCGTACATCCCGCGCACCCCCCGGCCCATGAAGCGGCGGGGGCGGCGCTGCGCCCACGCGCTGATGATCTCGAAGCCGATCTCCAGGGTGTACGCGTAGAGCACCGAGATGAACGGCCACAGCCACGGCTGCTCGAAGCCCAGCAGGGTGTAGCCGAAGATGTTGAACACGCTGATCGAGATCGCGAAGTTGCGCAGCGCCAGATAGCGCGGGTCGGTGTTGCCGCGTTTCTTCTTCGGCGCGGCCTGGGGCGCGCCCGGCGCCGCCGGCGACGCCGTGCTCCCGGCGCCCGGATTCATCGTGGACGTCATTTCGCCGGAACCTCCTGCGCGTTGCCCGAGAGCGTCAGGGTGTGGCTGCCCTCGGGGAGTTGCATGTCCTGGGTGTGGAGCTGGCCCTGCGTGTCACGCCATTGCAGGTGCACCTGGACCGGGCCCATGTACGTGCCGAAGCCGAAGTGCACGTCGAAGCTGCGCTTGCCGGTGTGGCCGCTGCCGCCGTCGAGCTGGGATATCTGGGTCTTGCCGTTGGCCGTGACGGTGACCGTCGCGCCGTAGGCCGGGGTGCCGGCGCCCTCGAGCCCGGTGTTCGCCCGGCCGTCGGTGGACGGGCGCACCAGGTTGAGGTCGAGGTAGTCGCCGAGGGTGCTCTCGGTGTTGGCGTAGAACGCCGGGGCGCCGAACTGGCGGGAGATCGCGAAGTCCAGACGGCCGGTGCCGGTGGTGTCGCCGATGGCGATGCCGCGGGTCGGGGTCGGCACGGCCAGCCCGAGCTGCTTGCTGACGTTGACGAACTTGCCGTCGGAGTTGCGGGCGTAGAAGGCCATGGCCTGGTCGCCGGCGATGTCGTCACCGGGTCCGACGTTCGGCCACATCGCGGGGTTCGACAGCAGGTCGTCGTTCATCATGGCCATCTCCTGCAGCCACGGCCAGCGGTTGATGGTGCCCTTGACGAACCCGTCGGCCTGCAGGATCTCCGGCTGGCCGCTGTTGGTGAAGTCGGCCATCTTCGTGTCCCAGCACCAGCCGGTCCACGCCACGCCGCTCTCCTCGGCCTGCTGGGTGAACGGCGCGTAGCCGTCGTCCAGGTCCTTCTTCATCTCCGCGCCGCTCTTGGCCTGGTTGATCCACAGGAAGTTGCTCTCCTCCAGGCCCCAGGCGGTGGTGATGTTGGAGACCATGGCGTCGAAGCGGCCGTTGTCGTTGACGTCGGCGAAGTCCACGCCCATGCCCTTGAACGAGCCGTTGCCCATCACGAAGGACTTCGGGGTGGTCGCGGTGCGCTTGCCGAAGACCGTGGAGAACTTGATGGTCTTGCCGTCCGAGACGTTGTGCAGCACGAACGCGTGCCCGAAGTCGTTGGCGATGTAGACGTCCGGGAGCCCGTCGCCGGTGAGGTCGGCCGAGGCGATGGCCAGCGTCCAACCCGCGGAGTTCGCGAACGGGATGGCATCGGAGTCCTCGACGTAGCTGACCGTCGGATCGGTGCCCGACGTCGCGCTCACCCAGCGCAGCACGTGCGCGCCGCCGCCGTTGTTGGCGCTGGACAGGCTGTTGGGCATCTGGACGTTCTTCTGCCCGTGCGGGTCCAGGACCGCGGAGTTCGGGAAGTAGTTGCCGACGATGATGTCGGGGTGGCCGTGGCCGGCGAAGTCGCCGACGGCGATGGCGTTGGTGTTCCACTGCGGCCCGTGGTACTTGCCGTCCGGGCTGGCCGACGGGACCAGTTCCACCGGCTTGTACGCACTCGCCGACGGCGTGGTCGCGTCGGACTTGGCCAGGAACAGCACCGGGGTCCGGCCCCAGTAGCTGACCAGCAGGTCCATCCGGCCGTCACCGAGGAAGTCGCCGGGGGTGCAGCCCATCGGGGCCATCGACGTGCCGTCGTACGGCAGCGGCGCCGGGTCCAGCGTGAACGGCGTGAACCGGTCGGCGGCCGGGGCGGTCGGCGTGTAGGTCACCACCACCTTGTCGGTGCGGGTGTCCACGATGCACATCCCGTCGGCCTTGCCGTGCCCGACCAGGTCGTTGATGGCCACTCCGGCGCCGACCGAGGATATCCAGGACCGGATCTTGTAATAGGCCGGATTCACCTGGCGGACGGTTTGCTGTGGAAGGCTGTCGTATCCCGGCGGGAAGGCGATCGGCATCTCCTGGAAGGAGAACTGCTTGGCGACCGCGTCACCGCCGCTGGCCTGGACCGGGGCATTGGCAACGAAGACCATCACGATTCCGAGAATCAGCGCCGTGACGCCGGGAACCAGTCTGCGAAGACGTTCGGAGAACGCCATTCCCTACTCCTCTTCTCCATCAACGGTTTGCGGCTTGCTGTATCCGTGCAGGGCACATGGGCTCGATGGGCCGGAGTTTTGAAACACGACATGGGACAAGACGCCGTCATGGCCTTGCCGCATCATGGGCATCCCGCCCTTATCCTCAGCATGCGTCCGCGGGCTTTGGTGGTGCTTCTCCGGACTTGCTCCGCTACGCAGTGTGAGGGTTCTGAAGAAATCCATATTCAGGCACGCTGAAATGTCCCCGACACACATCGGCGCAGGCCGGCGCATGACGGCGCACGACACCGCGAGAACGCGCCGCCTATCGGGAATTCAGCTGAGATGAATTCAGCTCAGGGAAGCCGGACCTTCCGCAGAAATGCGGGAAGCAGCCACACACGTCTGCCCCACGCGCGCACTCCGCCGTTCAGCACCGTCCGCAGCCGGCCCACGTGGTGGAACAGCATCAGATTCAGCGCGGCGGGCCGGAAGAACAGGCGCACGTCCACATCCCGGCCCGGCTCCTCCACCGACACCACACCGTCGGTGACGACGATCGCCACCGGTTCGGTGTAGGCGCTGCGGAACTCCACCGCGATCCGGCCCGGACGCGGCGGCCCGGCGACGTCCAGCAGCACGCCGACGCCGTTGCGGATGATCTCGACGACGAAGAGCTCGAAGAACATCGCGGCCTGCCGCTCCGGGATCGGCCACGGCCGGCCGCCGGCCCGCGCGATGTCCCGGCCGTGCAGCAGCATCTCGTTGGTCAGATGCGCCAGCAGCCCGGCGCGCGGCAGGCTCGCGCCGCCGAGCCAGACCACCGTCGAGGCCGGGTCGGTGTCCTCGGTCAGCTCCAGCACTTTCGCGACCGAGGAACGCAGGGTCGCCACCAGCGCCACCGGGTCGCGCTGCGTGAAGTTGCGCCGCATCGCCTCGTTCAGCCCGGTGTGGATGTTGTCGACGGTGGTGCTCAGAAGCAGTTCCCTGACCCCGTCGATGGGCCGCTCGGTGTCATAGGAGATGACCAGCGACGTGTACTGCCACGAGATCGCGGCCACGTGCGCCGCGGTGTCGGCGACGGTCCAGTCCGCGGTGGCCATCGCGTCCGGATCGCTGGCGAGCACGAGGCGGCAGAAGCGCTCCGCGACCTCCCGCACGGCGGCCCGCACCTCGGTCCATCGCTGAGGGCTGATTCTCGTGACCGCCGGCACGCGCCGGTTCCGGTCTGGTATCCGCGCACGGACTTCGGGCACGAGTCCCCCTCGACGCTCGGTGCTGAATGCTTTTCCGCTTTCGAGTCTGCGTGTGCTGAGATCGGATGCGCGCCTTCGGCGTTGCTGTTTCGACGTTGCTGTTTCTGTTCGGTGGTGTACTACTCCGGGACGCGGCGGCAGTACTCCGGGGGGCGTACGCGGCAGTTGCTGCCCTGGTAGGACGTGGCGCGGGAGTCTCCCGCCTAGCGTGGGGGCATGATCCGAGTACCCACCTGGCTGCCCGAGGCGGCGGTCGGCGTCGTCTCGGCGACGGTGCTGGTCACGATCTCGGCGCACATCTCGGCGGGCCCGGACAGCCGCGGCGCCGACGCCGTGCAGTACGTCCTGCTGGTGCTGGCCGGCGCGGCCATCGCGCTGATCCGGCGGCGGCCGCGGACGGCGGCGGCGATCGCGACCGCCGTCCTGTGCGCGGAGGTCGCGCGCCGGTATCCGGACGGTCCGGTCTGGGCCGTGGGCTGGATCTCGCTGGCCGGGGTGAGCTGGCGGACCAGCCGCCGGGCCGCGCTGGCCTGGGCCGGGATCATGCTCGCCGCGCTGACCCTGGCCGCGGTGGTGTTCGGCTCCTCGGGCCTGGTGCTGCCGCTGATCTTCCTGGGCTGGTCGGCGGCCGCGATCCTGGCCGGCGACACGCTGCGCGACCGCCGCGAGCGGATCCAGGCGCTGCGGGAGCGCGCACGGTTCCTGGAGATGACGCAGGAGGAGGTCGCGTTGCGCCGGGTCGCCGAGGAGCGGCTGCGGATCGCGCGCGATCTGCACGACAGCGTCGCGCACGCGATGGCGACGATCAACGTCCAGGCGGCGGCCGCGGCGCACGTGATCGACCGGCGGCCGCAGGCGGCCGGCGCGGCACTGGTGGCGATCCGGCGGGCCAGCGGCGAGGTGTTGGAGGAGTTGGGAGCGATGCTCTCGGTATTGCGGGACGGATCGCAGCAGGCTGATCGGGCGCCGGCTCCGGGGGTGGGGCAGATCGCGCGGTTGGCGGACTCGGTGGCGGCGTCGGGGTTGGCGGTCGAGCTGGTGGTCGAGTTGGCGGCCGAGTCAGCGGTCGGGGGCACGGCCGCGGACGTCTCACCGGCGGTCGGGACGGCGGCATACCGGATCGTGCAGGAGTCGCTGACCAACGTCATCCGGCATTCGAAGGCTGAGAAGGCCCGGGTCGAGGTGGCCGCGATCGGCGGCTCGGGGCTGGCGATCGAGATCAGCGATCCCGGTCCGGCCGGCACGGTCGCGGGGTTTTCGAGCACCGGGGTCGGGATCAGCGGCATGCGGGAACGCGTCACGTCCACCGGCGGGGTCTTCCACGCCGGCCACACCGCACAGGGCGGATTCCTGGTCCGCGCCCGATGGGAGGCACGCTCATGATCCGGGTGGCACTCGCCGACGACCAGTCCCTGGTCCGGGCCGGGTTCGCGATGATCCTGGACGCCGAGGACGACATGACCGTGGTCGGCCACGCCGAGGACGGCGCGGCCGCGCTGGCGCTGGCCGGCTCGGCGCGGCCGGACGTGCTGCTGATGGACATCCGCATGCCCGGCTTGGACGGACTGGCCGCGGCCCGGCAGATCTGCGCCGATCCGGCGCTGGCCGACGTGCGGATCATCGTGCTGACGACGTTCGAGCTCGACGAGTACGTCTTCGAGGCCCTGCGGTCCGGGGTGAGCGGGTTCCTGGTCAAGCACACCGAGCCGGCCGACCTGGTCCGGGCCGTGCGCGAGGTGGCGCAGGGCGAGGCGCTGCTGTCCCCGAGCGTGACCCGGCGGCTGATCACCGAGTTCACCGCGAAGCCGAGCCGGCCGACGCTGGTCCCGGCGACGATGGGGCTGCTCACCGACCGCGAGCGCGAGGTGGTGGGGCTCGCAGCGCTCGGGATGAGCAACGAGGAGATCGCCGCGGAGCTGGTGGTCAGTCCGGCGACGGCGCGGACGCATGTCAGCCGGGCCATGGTGAAGCTGCACGCGCGCGATCGGGCGCAGCTGGTGGTGTTCGCGTATCAGTCCGGGTTGGTCGCCGGGCCTACTTCCTGACGGCTCCGCGTAGTGCGGTCGGCGCAGGTCGAAGTTACGTTCCCGCACCGACGACCGGAGGGCGCTCGCGCCGGAGGCTGGAGGCGTATCAACCAGCCGGACACCACGGGAGCGTTCATGAACACTTCAGCCGCGATCAGAGTCGCGGATCTCAGGAAGGACTACCGGGGCACCCGGGCCGTCGACGCGATCTCCTTCGACGTGCCGCACGGTTCGATCACCGGGTTCCTCGGTCCCAACGGCGCCGGGAAGTCCACGACGCTTCGCATGCTCGTCGGACTGACCTCGCCGACCGCCGGCTCGGCCACGGTGCTGGGCCGGCACTACACCGAACTGGTCAACCCCGGGCGGCGGGTCGGCGTACTGCTGGACGCCTCCGCGCAGCACAGCGGCCGTACCGGCCTGGAGGTCCTGCGGCTCGGGACGATGATGATGGGCCTGCCCGACCGCCGGGCCGAGGAGATGATCGAGAAGGTCGGGCTGTCGGCGGCCGAGGCCCGGCGCCGCACCGGCACCTATTCGCTGGGGATGCGGCAACGGCTCGGCGTCGCGCACGCGCTGCTGGGCGATCCCAGCGTGCTGATCCTCGACGAGCCGGCCAACGGCCTGGACCCGGCCGGCATCCACTGGATGCGGACCCTGCTGAAGGAGTTCGCCGACGCCGGCGGCAGCGTGCTGCTGTCCTCGCACCTGCTGCACGAGATCGAGGTCGTCGCCGACGAACTGGTGGTCATCGGCCGCGGCCGGATCGTGGCCCGGGGCCGGAAGGACGACCTGCTGGCCGGCAGCGGCGTGGCCGTGCGGAGCACCGACGACGAGGGGCTGGCGGCGGCGATGCGCGGAGCCGGCGTGCCGTTCACCGACCATCCGGACGGCGGGTTCACCGTCAGCGCCGCCGCCGAGCACATCGCCAACATCGCCGCGGCGGCCGGGATCACGCTGCGCGAGCTGCGGACCGCCGACGACGGCGGGCTGGAGCAGCTGTTCCTGCGGCTGACCGCCGACGACGCACGAGAGGACGTGAGGTCATGAGCACCGCTTCTTCCACCGCTTCCACCGCTTCCACCGCACAGATCGCGCCGACTGACCGGGCCCGGGCGCCGATCCCGTTCGGGCGCCTGGTGCGCACCGAGCTGCGCAAGCTCACCGACACCCGGGCCGGGCGGTGGCTGCTGGCCACGCTGCTGGCGGCCACGCCGATCGTGGCGGTCGTCATGGTGTTCTCGATGGCGGCGAAGGACCTGAACTACGCCAAGTTCGTCGACTTCACGTCGACACCGGAGAAGATCCTGCTGCCGATCCTCGGGATCCTGACCATGACCAGCGAGTGGAGCCAGCGGACCGGGCTGGTCACGTTCGTCCTGGAGCCCAAGCGCGGGCGGGTGCTGCTGGCGAAGGTGGTCGCGGCGTTGGCGCTGGGGGTCGGGCTGAGCGCGGTGATGCTGGCGACGTCGGTCGTCGGGAACGTGCTGGGCATGGCGGTACGCGGCGGCAAGGGGAGCTGGGGCTTCGCCGGGCAGGTGTCGGGCGAGGTGACGGTGGTGCTGATCAGCTGGCTGCTGCTGGGGATCGCGCTGGGGATGGCTCTGCTGGTCACGGCGGCGGCGATCCTGGTGGCGTTCGTGGTGCCGAACATGTTCAGCGCGTTCTTCGGGTCGGGGTCGAAGAGCACGACGGCTTGGTTCGATCTGAACCAGGCGCAGTCGCCGCTCTACAGTCACGACATCACGGGGCGGGGCTGGATCCAGCTGGTGGTGGCTTCCGCCCTGTGGATCGGGGTGCCGACGGTGCTCGGGGTGATGCGGGTGCGGAGGGCGGAGGTGAAGTAGGGCGCGCGCCGGCCACGGCTCGCCCTGCACACCTCACCCCGCGCACCTCATCCGGTGTGGGCGCCGAGGCCGGCGTCGACCACCTTGGTGTCCTCCAGGACCCAGTCCTCGGTCATCCGGCCCCAGCGCAGGGTCAGCCACTGGGTCGCGTTGTTGTGGTAGCTCGCGCCGTCCAGGAGGGTGCCGTCCACCACCAGGCGCACGGCGACGCGGGTGCGCCACGGCCAGCCGGCGACAGCGACGTCCTCGACCCGGTAGCGCACCTCGGTGAAGCGCGCGGCGAAGGACTCCAGCCAGCCGCGGATGGCATCAGGCCCCTGCCACTGACCGCCGAGCACGGTGTCGCCGAGGACGGTGAACTTCGCATCCGGCGCGGCCATCCGGATCGGCGCGCTCGCGTCGCCGGCGTTGATCTTGTCCCACGTGCTCCGCACGATCCGGGTCACGACGTAGTGGTACGGCACGGCCGGCCTCCCTCGCTGAGTTCTGTACGTGAACTCTACGTGAGTTCACGTACAGAACGCACGCTGTTACGCTGGCGACGTGCCCAGAACCGACTATTCCGACTTCGCCTGCTCGGTGGCCCGCAGCCTGGAGGTGATGGGCCAGTGGTGGACCCCGCTGATCCTGCGCGACCTCTACCTGGGCGTGAACACCTTCGACGAACTCGTCGCCGACCTGGGCATCTCCCGCAGCCTGCTGACCGCCCGCCTGGCCGACCTCGGCGCGAACGGCCTGATCCGCCGCGAACCCTACGGCGAGCGCGAGGACCGCTACCGTTACCTGCTCGAACCGCCCGGCCGGGAACTGATCCCGCTGCTGGCCACGCTGGCCGCCTGGGGCGACCGGTGGCAGACCCCGCAGGGCGGCCCACCGCTGCTGTTCGAGCACGCGGGGCACGAGTGCGTGCCGACCGTCGCGTGCTCCACGTGTTCCGAGGCACTCACCGCCGAGACGCTGGTGCCGGTCCCGGGGCCGGGGGCGCGGGCGGTGCGCGGGACGGCGGTCGTGGCTTCGCGGCCTTTGCCTTCCTGAGTGTCGTCACGAGCACTGTCAGAGGAAGCACGGCACGATAGCCGCAGGGCACAGCCACGCCCTGAAGGAGGACAGAACCCGCCATGACCGTCATCGACTGGCTGCTGGACAGCGACCCCGCGATCCGCTGGCAAGTCCTGCGTGACCTCACCGACGCGCCCGAGGAGCAGGTCGCGGCCGAGCGGGCCCGCGTGCTGTCCGACGGCTGGGGCGGCCGGCTGCTGGCCTTGCAGGGGCCGGACGGCAAGTGGTCGACGAGCGCTCCGACGTTCTCCTCCGAGAAGGCCGCGCAGTGGTGGCGGTCGATGGACGCGTCCCGGCAGGGCACCCTGTTCCCCGAATGGACGTCGATCGCCTGGAGCTTGACGCTGATGCGGGGGTTCGGCGTCGAGCCGGGCGATCCGGCGGTACGCGACGCCGTGGCGCGGGTTCATGCGAACGCGCGGTGGGAGCACGACGGCGAGCCGTTCTTCGCCGGGGAGGTGGAGCCCTGCATCAACGGCCGGACGGTCGCACTCGGCGCGTACTACGGGATCGACGTCGAGCCGATCGTGAACCGGCTGCTCGGAGAGCAGATGGCCGACGGCGGCTGGAACTGCGAACAGGAGAACGGCTCCACGCGCGGCTCGTTCCACACCACGATCGAGGTGCTGGAGGGACTGACGGAGTACGACCGAACCGCGAGCGGCGGGCCGGAGGTGGCCGAAGCCGTGGCGCGCGGCCACGAGTACCTGCTGCGACGACGGATGTTCCACCGCCTGTCGACCGGCGAACGCATCGCGGCCTGGACGCAGTTCTCGTACCCGCCGTTCTGGCACTACGACGTGTTGCGCGGCCTGGACTACCTGCGCGCCGCCGAGGTCAAGCCCGACGAGCGAGTGGCGGAGGCGGTCGAGCTGGTACGCGGCAAGCAGGACGCCGACGGCCGGTGGCTGCTGGAGAACCCGCACCCCGGCGAGCTGCACTTCCCGATCGACGACGAGGAAGGCAAACCGAGCCGCTGGAACACGCTGCGGGCACTGCGGGTGCTGCGGTGGTACGACTCGGCCGCGAAGTAGGACGCGCGCCGGGGCATCTACAGCACTTGCCGGCCCGACAAACTCAGCACCCTGCTGAAATCGGCGGCGATGCCAACCGCGCCTGCCATCGGGCCTCAGTGCCTGGAGACTGCGCCTGCCGCAGCACCGCAGAATCTGGGGCGCGCCGCTCCACCCGGCGGCGCGCCCCAGCAGTGCTAAGTCAGTGTCCGTACTTCCCCGCGAGCCACACCGTCGCGTAAGCCCCGACCGTCACCACTCCCGAAGCCGGCAGCCAGTCCTGTCCCTGCTCCGCATCGGCGGTGACCGCGCCGAGGTTGCCGGCCCCGGCGCCGTCGTAGTCGCGCGAGTCGGTGTTCAGCACCTCGTGCCACATGCCGCCCCACGGCAGGCCGACGCGCCGGTCACGGATCTCCTGGCCGGAGAAGTTCGTGATGCAGACCAGGGCGTCCTCGTCGCGGCCGTAGCGGACGAAGGCGATCAGGTTGCCGTCGGCGTCCGCCGCGCCCCAGTGGGTGGCGCCGGGGTCGTCGTCGCGCGACCAGAGGGCCGGCAGCTCTGTGTAGCGGTGGTTCATGGCGGCGACGAGGCGGGTCACGCCGTCGCCGTCGGCGGCGTCGGCCCAGTCCAGGCCCCACTGCTCGCTCCACTCGCCGCGCTGCGCAAACTCGGAACCCATGAACAGCAGGTGCTTTCCGGGGAAGGCCCACTGGTACGCCAGCAGGCCGCGCAGGCCGTCCTTCTGCTGGCCGCGCCAGCCCGGCAGCTTGCCGGCCAGGGAGCCCTTGCCGTGGACCACCTCGTCGTGCGACAGCGGGAGCAGGTCGTGCTCCATGAAGGCGTACGCCGACGGCCGGCGGAGGTCGTCCCAGTGGTAGCGGCGGAACAGCGGGTCGACGGTGAGGCAGGTCAGGGTGTTGTTCATCCACCCCAGGTTCCACTTCACGTCGAAGCCCAGGCCGCCGTCGGCGACCGGGTGCGTCACGCCGGGCCAGGCCGCCGACTCCTCGGCGACCATGACCACCGAGGGGTGCCGGTCGTGGACCTCGTTCGTCAGCATCTTGATGAAGTCAAGAGCCTGCAGGTTCGAGTTGCCGCCGAAGCAGTTCGGCTCCCACGTTCCCGGCGCGCGCGAGTAGTCCAGGAACAGCATCGAGGACACGGCGTCGACGCGGAGGCCGTCGGCGTGGAACTCCTCGATCCAGTACAGCGCGCTGCCGATCAGGAAGTCGCGGACGTCGGGGTGCCCGAAGTCGAAGATCAGGCTGCCCCAGTCCGGGTGCTCGCCGCGCCGCGGGTCAGGGTGCTCATACAGGGCCGCGCCGTCGAACCAGGCCAGGGCCCACTCGTCGCGCGGGAAGTGCGCCGGGACCCAGTCCAGGATCACCGCGACGCCGGCCCGGTGGAAGGCGTCGATGAGCCGCCGGAGCCCGTCCGGGTCGCCGAGCCGCGCGGTCGGGGCGTAGAAACCAGTGGTCTGATACCCCCACGATCCGCCGAAGGGGTGCTCCATGACCGGCAGGAACTCCACGTGCGTGAAGCCCAGCCCCGCGACGTGCCCGACCAGCTGCTCGGCGAGCTGGTCGTAGGACAGCCCGGGCCGCCAGGACGCCAGGTGCACCTCGTACACCGACATCGGCTCGTTGAACGAGTAGCGCTCGCCGGTACGGTGCCGCGCCATCCAGGCGTCATCAGTCCACTGATGCCGCGACTCGAACACCACCGAGGCCGAGGCCGGCGGCGTCTCGGCGGCGAACGCCACCGGATCGGCCTTCAGCCGCCACACCCCGTCGCGGCCGAGGATCTTGTACTTGTACCGGTGCCCGGGCCGGGCGTCGGGTGCGAATCCCGACCAGCGGCCCGAATCGTCGCGCCGCAGCTCCACGCCGCGGTGCGGGTTCCAGTCGTTGAAGTCGCCCTCGACGTTCACCTGCTGCGCGTTCGGCGCCCAGACCGCGAACTCCACGCCGGTGATCCCGTCGACGCCACCGGAGCCGTCGGCCCGCACGTGCGCGCCGTACCGGTGCCAGTAGCGCGGGTCGTCCGGCACCGCCAGCGACGACCAGTCGACATCAATATCCTGAATATCCTGCACGCGCGTCCCACCGGCTCCCACGGCGGTTCCCCCGTTCCACGTCACGGCAGCAACCCCGCCGACTCCAGCAGGTTGCCCTGGGGGATGTGCACGGGCTCGCGGTCCGGGACGTCGTGGCTGCGCCACAGGTTCGGCGGCCGCTTGACCTTGGCCTTGGTCACCACGCTGGAGTAGATCCCGGCGGTGGCCACCGCGACGTCGTCCCAGCCGTAGCGCTCGCGCACCATGGTCCGCGCGGCGTCGGCCATCGCCCGCGCCGACTCGCGGTCGCTGATCAGGGAACTGACAGACTCGGTGAGCGCCTCGGCGTCGCGGACCGGGAACCTCAGGCCGGTCACGCCGGGCTCGACGATCTCGGCCAGCCCGCCGGTCTCCGACACCGCCAGCGGCGCGCCGGCCGCCGCGGCTTCCAGCGCCACCAGACCGAAGGGCTCGTAGATGCTGGGCACCACCATGGCGTCGGTGGAGGCCATGGTCGAGGACAGGCCGCGGGCCGGGACGAAGCCGGTGAAGCTGATCTCGTGGTGCAGGTCCAGGCGGCCGACGGTGGCTTCCAGCTCACCGCGCTGCGGTCCGTCGCCGGCTATCACCACGCGCAGCCCGGGGTGCCGGCGGCGCAGCTCGGGCACGGCGTGCAGCAGGTGCTGGACGCCCTTCTCGTAGACCAGGCGGCCGGCGAACCCGATCAGCGGCCCGTCGCCGGCGTAGCGCGAGCGCGCGGCGGCGACGTCCATCCGGTTGGGCGACCAGCGCGGCAGATCGACGCCGTTGGGGATGACGGCGGTCTTCGCGGCGGACACGCCGAGCAGGGCGTCGACTTCACGTCCCATGTACTTGGAGCACACCAGCACCCGCTCGGCCTCCGTACCGAGCCAGCACTCGACGGAGTGGATCGCGCGGTTCAGATCGCCCGGCAGCCAGCCCTGGTGCCGGCCGGCCTCGGTGGCGTGCACGGTCGCCACCAGCGGCACCCGCAGGTGGTCGCGCATGGTGATCGCGGTGTGGGTGACCAGCCAGTCGTGCGCGTGGACCAGATCGAACTCGCCGGTGTCGGCGGCGTGCAGGGCGGCGCGGGTCAGGGTGTGGTTGAAGGCCATCGTCCAGGCGAGCAGGTGCGGGGTGTCCAAGGGGATGGCCGGCGGGTCGGCCGGGGCGCGCACCACGCGCACGCCCTCGATGATCTCGTCCAGCGGCGCGCCGGGGGCGTGCCGGGTGGCGACGGTGACCTGGTGGCCGGCCCGCGCCAGGTTCCGGGCCAGCGCGTGGACGTGCCGGCCCAGGCCGCCGACCACCACCGGCGGGTACTCCCAGGAGAGCATCAGGATCCGCAGGCTCCGGGACGCCGGCCGGGGTGGCGCCGGGACCGTGGCCCGGACCACCGCCATCGCGTCGTTCTCTTCTTTCGTCATCGTCAGCTCGCGCACCGGTGCGGACATGGGCGTTGCTCCCCTTGGTTGTGCTCGGTGGTTCATGTGCGGTCGAGAAATCTGGTGGTCCAGCAGCGAAGGGCTTCGGCCACCGACCACGCCTGGAACGGGCAGCCGGTGGTGGCATGGGGGGCGGCGCCGTCGGCGGTCTCGGAGACCGAGCCGAGCCCGGCTTCGCCGAGGTGGCCGGGGAGTCCGCCGAGGATGGCCGCGACCGGGTCGTCGGCGGAGCTGTCAGCCGGGCCGTCGGACGATCCGCCGGCCGCGGCGGCCGAGGAGGCGGCGGCCGCGGCGGCGACGGCGTCGCGGTACGGCCCGAGCAGCCACGGCCACACGGTGCCCTGGTGGTACGCGGCGTCGCGCTGCTCGGAGGATCCCTGGTGGTGCCGCTGATAAGCCGGATCGTCCGGCGACAGGGTCCGCAGACCCAGCGGGGTCATCAGCTTCTCGCCGACGATCGCCGCCGGGGCCTGTCCGCGCAGCGGCGCGTACGGGAGGCTGTACGCCAGCAGCTGGTTCGGACGCAGCGAGCCGTCGTCGCCGGCCGGGCCGTCGACCACGTCGTAGAGCCCGGAGTCCGGATTCGGGAAGCGGCGTCGGAACGAGGTCGCGGCGGCCTCACGCCGGTGCAGCACGGCCGTGGCGTCCCGGCCGGTCGCCTTGTACAGATCGGCGACGGTTCCCAGTGCGTTGATCCACAGCGCGTTGATCTCCACGGCCTTGCCGCTGCGCTGCGTGATCGGCCGGCCGTCGACCCGCGCGTCCATCCAGGTCAGCGCGTACCCGTCGGCACCCTGCGTGAGCAGCGAGTCGGCGGGGTCCACCCGGATGCCGTAGCGGGTGCCGTCCAGGTGCGCCCGCAGGATGCCGTCGAGCGCCGGGACCAGCTCGGCGGCCAGGTCCGCGTCGCCGGTGGCGGCGACGTGCCGGCCGACGGCGTGCACGAACCACAGCGTGCCGTCGGCGGTGTTGTACTCGACCGAACCGGTGTCGGCGGTGTTGGCGAGCATGCCCTCGGACAGCGTCGCGGCGTAGGCGCGCAGCAGGCGGCGGCCCTCGTCAGCACGCTGTGCGCTCAGGAACAGGCCGTCGTAGGACAGCATCGTGTCCCGCGACCACGTCCCGAACCACGGGTACCCGGCGATCACATCCGGCGCCTGCGTCCCGTCGGCGGCCGTTCGGTCGATGACAAAGGCGTCGGCGGCCAGCAGCAGCTCGGCGGCTACCGCGTCCGAGCCCTTGGCCTCGATCGCGGCGGCGCGGTCGTGAGCTGCCGCGACGATCTGCGCGGCGGGCGGCGGCGCGGCGTCCAGATCGCCGGCCCAGGCGGCGAGCTCCAGGGTCTCCCCCGGCCCGGCCAGCCGAGCCGAGAACGAGCCGGCGAACCACAGGTCCTCGCGCGCGCCGAGGCCGCGTGCGGCTTCCTCGCGCAGGTACACGTCGCGGTACCACTGGCCGTCGGGAGTCCAGCCGGGCCCGGCGATGCGGTAGGCGTCCTCCACGACCACGCCGTCGGAGGTCGGCCGCAGCCGCGGATCGCCGCCGCCGGCGAACCGGTCGCCGTGCTGGTCGCGCCAGGTGCACAGGGCTTCGACGCGCAGCGTCACCGGGCCGCCGGCGAGCAGGCGGTAGAGGTAGCCGTAGGCGGGCCGGCCGTGGACCGCGGCGAGTTCGGCCTCCAGCACGATGTCGCCAACCCGCCAACGCCACCGCGGAAGTCCGTGCGAAAGGGTGAAGCTCTCCAGCAGCGTGTGGCCGTCCGGGGCGATCGCGCCGGAGGCCCACTCGTGTACGGCCAGCCTCACCTCGGCCCCTGAGGGCGTCACGAGCACCGGGTCGAGACTGGCCAGACCGACCCGACGCGCGCTGCCGCCGTTCTCGGACGCCACTAACAGAGCGTGATACCTGCGGGTCCGAAGCCCGCTCGCAGTTCCCATGGCATAACCACCAACACCATCGGGTACAACCCATTCCCGGGCCGCGCCCTCAGAGAGGTCGCCGCACAGCCGGGTACCGAAGACATGCGGATTGGAGATCGCCACGACCGCCATATTCGCAGTGGTCTTTATCGAGCGCATTTCGTGAGTGCTGCGTAGGGTCGAACCGCAACGGTACCCAAGGAACGCGAGGGCACGCGGTGACCACAGCAGAGCAGGCGCGGCTGGACCAGTACGACGGCGAGGAAAACGAGCCTTGGCGTGCGTGGGGTCCGTATCTGTCGGAGCGGGCTTGGGGCACCGTCCGTGAGGACTACTCCCCCGGCGGCACGGCCTGGGACTACTTCCCGCACGACCACGCGCGTTCGCGGGCGTACCGCTGGAACGAGGACGGCCTGGCCGGCGTCTGCGACATCGACCAGTACTTCTGCTTCTCCCTGGCGTTCTGGAACGGCCGCGACCCGATCCTGAAGGAGCGCGCCTTCGGTCTGACCGGCAACGAGGGCAACCACGGCGAGGACGTCAAGGACTACTGGTGGTACCTGGACTCCACGCCGACCCACTCCTGGATGCGCTGGCGGTACCACTACCCGCAGAACGAGTTCCCGTACAACGACCTGGTCCACACCAACCGCGACCGCGGCACCCAGGACCCGGAGTACGAACTCGTGGACACCGGAACCTTCCAGGACGACCGCTACTGGCGCATCACCGCCGAGTACGCGAAGTCCGGGCCGGAGGACATGTGCATCCGCGTGAAGGTGGAGAACAAGGGTCCGGACGAGGAGACGCTGCACGTCCTGCCGCACATGTGGTTCCGCAACACCTGGTCCTGGGGCCTGGCCGGCCGTGAGGCGGTGCCGGTGCTGACCGGCGACGTCGGCACACTGGTCGGCGAGCACCGGCTGCTCGGACGGCTCGCGCTGACCGGCTCCGGTGAGCCCGAGGCGCTGGTCTGCGACAACGTGACGAACGACCGGCGGCTGTGGAACAGCGACGGCCCGGCGTATCCCAAGGACGGCATCAACGACCACGTGGTCTCCGGCGCGGACACCGTCAACCCGGAGCGCCGCGGCACCAAGGGCGCGCTGCACTACGTCTTGACCGTCCCGGCCGGCGGCACCGCGGAGATCCGGCTGCGGCTGCGCTCGGAGGGCCCGGACAGCGAGGCCGTGGGCCCGGCGGACCTGGACACCGGCTTCGAGGAGCTGATGGCGCGGCGCGCGGCCGAGGCCGACGAGTACTTCGCGGAGCTGACCCCGGACGCGTGCACGGCCGACGAGGCGAACGTACTGCGCCAGGCGGTGGCCGGCCTGATGTGGTCCAAGCAGTACTACCACTACAACGTCTCGCGATGGCTGGAGGGCGACCCGTCGCAGCCCACACCACCGGAGGGCCGCGAGCACGGCCGCAACACGCACTGGTGGACGCTGTCGGCGCGCGACGTCATCCTGATGCCGGACCCGTGGGAGTACCCGTGGTTCGCGGCGTGGGACCTGGCGTTCCACTGCGTGGCACTGGCCGAGATCGACCCGAAGATGGCCAAGGAGCAGCTGCTGTTGCTGCTCCAGGAGTGGTACCTGCACCCCAGCGGCCAGGTCCCGGCGTACGAGTGGGCGTTCAGCGACGACAACCCGCCGGTCCAGGCCTGGGCCGCACTCCAGATCTACCGCGCCGACGGCTGCCGCGACCACGTGTTCCTCAAGCGCGTGTTCCACAAGCTGCTGATGAACTTCACCTGGTGGGTGAACCGCGCCGACGCCGACGGCAACAACGTCTTCGAAGGCGGCTTCCTCGGCCTGGACAACATCGGCCCCTTCGACCGCGACGCCGGCGTCCCGGTCGGCGACCTGCTGGAGCAGAGCGACGGCACCGCCTGGATGGCGATGTACTCGCTGAACCTCATGGAGATCGCCCTGGTCCTGGCCGAACACGACCCGGTCTACCGAGAACTGGTGATGAAGTTCTTCGAGCACTTCGGCCTGATCGCCGCCGCCGCGAACAAGATCGGCCTCTGGAACGAGGAGGACGGCTTCTTCTACGACGTACTGCGCACCCGCGACGGCAGCACCATCCCGATGAAGGTCCGCTCGGTCGTGGGCCTACTCCCCCTGGTGGCCACCACCTCGGTCCGCGCCGAGGCCATGGACGCCGTCCCGGAGCTACGCAAGCGCGTGAAGTGGTTCTTCGAGAACCAGACCGACAAGGCCGACCTGCTGATGGGCTGCGTCGACATGAACAAGTCGCACCGCCTACTCACGATGATGACGTTCGACCAACGGCCCCGCGTCCTGGAACGCATGCTCGACGAGGGCGAGTTCCTATCGGACCACGGCCTGCGCGCCCTGTCCCGGGTGCACAAGGACCAGCCATACCGCCTGAACGTCAACGGCACCGACTACAGCGTCAGCTACGAACCAGGCGAATCCCACACCACGATGTTCGGCGGCAACAGCAACTGGCGCGGCCCGATCTGGTTCCCGGTGAACTACCTCCTGATCGACGCCCTGGACCGCCACCAGGACTTCTTCGGCGACGGCATCACCATCCCCTACCCCACCGGCTCCCCGAACCAGGCAACCTACGGCACCATCGCCGACGACCTGGCGCACCGCCTGGTCGGCGTCTTCCTGAACGACGAGGCAGGCCGCCGACCGGTGTTCGGCGACGTGAAGCTGTTCCAGGAGGACGAGGCCTGGCACGACCAGATCCCGTTCCACGAGTACTTCCACGGCGACACGGGAGCCGGGATCGGCGCTTCGCACCAGACAGGGTGGACGGCGCTGGCGATCAACCTGCTGCTGCGCAAGGGGCGGCCGCGGCGGACGGCGGCTATGGAGGAGGCGGCTGAGGCGGAGTTCGAGACGGAGGCTCGGGAGGAGTAGGGGGCGGCGGCAGGCGAGGGTGGGCTGGGCGGTGCGGCAGCACGGCAATGCGATGCGGCGGCGCGACGGCGCGGCGGCACGACGGCGCGACGGCGCGGCGGCACGACGGCACGACGGCACGACGGCAATGCGGCAATGCGGCAATGCGGTGCGACGATGCGATGCGGTGCGGCGGTAGGCCACGGCGGCGCGGCAGTCAGACCGGTGCGGCCGGGCTGCCGCTCCCAACGAACACCGGTGCCTTGGCCGCTGCGGGCGGTGACGGTCGAGCGCGGCTGGTGGTGTGGTGAGGGGGTCCGAAGGACCATGCGGGGTGTTGGTTCTGGGTCCCTCGCCGCGTCGA